>JAEUTG010000059.1 GCA_016788045.1 Bacteroidales bacterium | reverse complement strand
GTTGCATTTCAGGTTTTTAAAAACGAATCTGGCAATATCCGTAATTTTTAAGCCTCGGAGAGGCGTAAGGTTGATAGAGATGGGTTCATGGTTGGTTATGATAGCCCTGGAGGGGCGTAAGGTGCATTGATCTGTTTTTTCTCCGAAATTCAGTTTTTTATGTTTTTTGTAGCATTGGAGAGAGTTGAGTTGGTAGAAATTTTATCCACCTTACTCCCCGCTGGGGCTTTTACCGGAGAATTCATGGTATAGTGCTATCCACGTTACGCCCCTCCGGGGCTTTTTCCGGACAAATCCTGATTATGATGCTGCTAACCTTAAATCGCTATGGGCTACTTTGTTTTGAACAGGGACTCTCCTGTCAGGTTAACTGTTGCCAGACCGCTGCCTGACCTTGATTGATGGGGTAGTCTGCATCTCCAGACATAAAAAAACCGGGACCATCCTGAAGCCCCGGTTTTATTATTTTTAATCAGTTCAAACTACTCCATCAAAACTTTTCGGGTTATCCTGCCATTTTCACCGGCAACAGTGACCAGATAAAGGCCTGCTGCAAGTTTCCCGGCATCCAGGGTAATGAGGTTATCGCCCGATACCCGTTTTTCAAGAAGTTGCTTTCCGTCAAGGCCCGAAACTACAACCTGACCTTCTATCGGAGTAACGCTTTTCAGGATGATACTTTTCCCGGAAGCATAACACAGGATGTTGCTGTACAGTGGGTTGTCATCCATGCCCACTGTGCCGAAAATCAGTTCAAAACGTGCCGGATCATCGCCGGTGGCCGCCGTGAAACTGTAGGTTGGATTTTCAATGATGTTCTGTAGGGCACCATTCTTACGGTCGCTCAGATAAACCTGCATCCCGGGATAGAAAGACGGCAGCTGCACCTGCAATTGATAATCGGTGGCTTCGTTCTTCTCAAACCCGATGCTGAGCAGCATTCCGCTGGTAACCGCCGGTAGGGTGTTGGTTGAATACTTCACGCCTGAAGATATGCTGTAGAGTGCCGGAGCCAAGCCTGCGAGAAACTGCGAATCGAAGAACTCGTCATAAGACGTAGTTGATTCCGGATTAATTCTGATAACCGATGCCTGTGAAGTGTTGTTCATGTTTTCGGTTACCGTGAGTTTTATGATTTCTTCCCCGGCCGAGGGTGTGTATGCGGACAAATGGGTCCTTTTCTCGGGTTCAAAAAGGTATCCGACTGTTGTGGATCCTGGATTCTGCACCCAGAAACCGCCCATCACCGGGATTATGCCTCCGGGATACAGATCAAGGTAGGATGCCGATGCAGCGTCCCATACCTTGGCAGTATACGCCAGTGTGGTGTAACCCGGATCCCAGATGAGAGAAGCCGTGTAGGGGTTGCCCAGCAAATGCCAGCCATTGCCCGCATTTCCGAGGTCAGCCATTTCAAAGGCCCCTGATCCGAACGCACCGGTAAAATAGCGTATTTGCTGATCCGAAAAACTTCCCAGGTAGCCATTTCCTCTGACAAACGCGCCACCGAAGCTGTCGTTCCATAAACCTCCCGGAGTATAGGAACTGATCCAGTCGCCCGAATACCACCTGCGGAATTCGTTCCCAACGGTTTGGGTCGCCGGAAGAAATCCGGGCACGAAATCCTGCGTCAGAACAGGAGAGGACAACAATTGCCAGGCATGAACCCCTTCGCCGGTCCTGTTGAGGTATTCAACGGTTCCCGAGAGCAGTTGCCCGGAGTTGAATATCAAAGTGGCAGATGAGGTTTCATCAGCCTGTAGTAACAATCCTTCAGGGAAGCCCGAGAAATTATGAAATTCAGAATTGGCGGTCACTTCAGCCTCCGGGCCAAGGATCATGGATGCTCCGGCATGGATGGTAACCGGGTTGTTGATTTCCATGCTGCCGTTAATGGTTGGCTGGTTGTTGGTTTTATAAATATGGATGTTGCTTCCTTCGGCAGGAATTCCGGTTCTCCAGTTGCCGGCTTCCTCCCAGGAGGTGTTCACTTCACCCGTCCAGTAGTTGGTGGCCGGCATTATCGAAATGTCGTCAACTGAAAGTGCTGAACCGTTATGCTGTTCATATACAAAGGCCAGCCGCACGTTCTTTCCGTTCCAGGCATCCAGGTTCATAAAAATGGTATCGGTCAGGTCATTTTCATCGGATGAGCCATCGAAAGTTCTGATGGTACGCCAGGCACCATCGGTAAGCAGATTGACATGGAAACGGGTTTCTTCCTGCCCGCTGTTGTTGAAGCGGAGCATAAACTTCAGGTCGTTTTTGCCCGATGCAGGCAGGTTGAGTTCTCCGGAAATCAGCCAGTTAAAACCCGGGGCTGTTTCTGAGACTGCTGCAGAACGTTCCCCGCCGGCAATGTAGAAATGGCCTGTTCCTCCGAATGATTCAGGGGTACATACAAACCAGGAGTCGTCAACTGCAGGGGAAAGGTTATTCCCGTTAAGGCCTCCGTCATCAGCGGTATTGCGCATTACCTGCCAGCACCCGAAAATGGTTTCGTTGTTCTCAAATCCGTCTGACCAGGGAGAATCGGCGCTGCACAGAGTGGTGAAACTTACCGGACCTGCCCAGCTGCTCTGGTTTTCGTCGTCGCAGGCACTGCGAACATACACATCGTAGCTGGTGTTCTGTTCCAGTCCGCTGAGCTCTGTATACTGATTCTCAGTAATGTGAATGGTGGTTCCGCTGCCGGGCTCAAATCCTGATAAGCCGTATTCCAGATCCCAGGCAGTGGCCGGCTCAACACCGGTCCAGCTGATGGCGGCTTCCGATGAGGTGAAATCGTCCACCCTCAGGTTCTCAGGCGGGAAACAATTGACAGGAACCTCAACCTGAACATCATCCACAAACAGGTTGTTGCCCTGGTTGCTGGTTCCCTTAAATACCAGGTAAGCCAGTTTGTTGAGGTAGGTTGCCGGAATTTCAAAGGTGTACTGATGCCAGCCGGCTCCGGTTTCTGCCGGCGCCAGGGTATAGGAACGGTGTATGGTGCCCAGCAATGTGGCAAAGCCGGTGTTGGGCGAGAGGTTGATGTAGACATCGAGTTTATCGGTGTTGTCGGCAAGTTCGCTGTCGCGGTATACCCACAGGCTGGCTTCATATTCTTCGCTGCCGAATTGCACGGGTGGTGATACCAGAATGCCACTGTTTCCGCTGGGAAAGTCGTGACTGGCAAACCGGGCCATGCCTTCGCCCGATTGAGGCTGGCATTCAGGGTTGGTGCCGGCGGTTTGCCGGTCCCACAGGGCATTGCCACTCAGCTGTTTGTTCTCCCAGTTGGCAGGAGGGAAGTTCTCCGGGTCGAAACTTTCGTGGTAGGGGAAAACTGTAACCGGATCCTTAAGCGTGGTTGCTGTGGCTGCGAGCCCCTGCGAATACTCGTTTACATCGTTAAGTGACCAGGCTCTGTAATAATAGGAGGTATTGCTGCTCAGGTCAGAATGGATGAATATTGATTCCGCACCTTTATAAACAATGGTCCCGCCTCCTTCGATCACATCACCGACCTGATAAAGCTGTGACTGAACGGGATCGCCGAAAACATCGCTGGTTGAAAAAGCGACCATTACATCGTTGTTTTCATTGTTTTTTACCCAGTTAAGATTAACCGTAGTGCTGCTGCCTGCCAGGGCGGTGAAAGCCAGCGGGTTGTTCACATTGATCATCTGATTCTGAGCCTCGGTAAGTGCTGCGAAGGCATTGATCCTGCCTGTGCCGAGTTTGCCGGCGAAAGTGGGGTTGAGCGCATCCACATCGTCGGTGGTATTTTTAATGATGTCGCCAAGTTGCTGAGGAGTAAACTGCCCGTATGCCAGTGATGCGATGAGTGCGGCAAGTCCCGAGACATGCGGACAGGCCATGGAGGTACCCTGGTAAAATCCATAGGTATTGTTAGGAAGTGTGCTGAGCACACCCCTTTCTGTAACATTGTCGGTTTCACCACCCGGAGCTGAAACTTCTACCCAGGTTCCGTAATTGGAATACCACGATTTCTTATCCTGATTGTTGAGTCCGGCAACAGAAAAAGTGCCTGAGTAATAGGCAGGGTAATAAGATGACTGCGAATCGTTGTTACCGGCGGCAAAAATGGTAATGCCTCCGTCAACCAGGGCATCGCCGCCCCCGTTGATGTTAAAATAATCGATGGCATCCAGTACCGACTGATCGTAGGAGTTGGGTGATGTATACTGCCATGAGTTCTGCGATATGGCTGCCCCGTTGTCGGCTGCCCAGATGGGTGCATTCTCAAAACCTCCGGAACCGCCGTTGGTAAAAACCTGACACGACATCAGTCTGACACCGTCGCCACTTCCATTACCTCCGGCAACGCCGGCAACACCCACGGCATTGTTGGTTACCGCAGCAACTGTACCGGCCACATGGGTGCCATGATCATGTGAGCTGACATTGGGGGTGTTGGTTACAAAGTTATATCCGATTCCTTCCCACATGTTGGCTGCCAGATCGTTGTGGGTATAGTTGATGCCTCCGTCCTCAATGCAGACGATCACTTCGGGATTGCCTTTGGTGATTTCCCAGGCTTCCGGCAGGTCGATGTCAGCATCCGGCGTTCCGTTCTGCTGACCGGTATTGTGATAGTGCCACTGCTCGTTCAGCCGGGGATCGTCGGGCATCCAGGTGGTTGCCTTGTTTTCGGCTGCAGCCGGATCGTAGATCACCGGAGGGGCAGTTGTTACCAGCATTTTTGTGTATTCCGGTTCGGCAATTGCGACTTCACCCAACGCCTGATAGGCCTCCACCAGCGCTTTCACATCCACCGACTCATCGAAATACAGCTTATACCAAAGATGAAACCCCCAGGCACGGTGACGCTCGCTGAATTTGCTGTTGTGCGCAGGACTGCTGAAGGGAAGGCTGAAACTGTAGGCCCCGAACTGACTGTTAAGCTGGTCGATGCTGCTGATGCCCAGCTTCACAATACCTTTTGAATCCACGGTGGCCGGATGTTGGTCCATTTGCCGGGTCAGTGATTCATTCAGCTTGATTTTTATCTCTCCTTTGTGATAAGCACTTGCAGGCAGCGACTGAAGGTCAATCGGCGGGCGTTCACCCCGTTTTACCTTATAGGTCTGCGCAGTAACAGGAAGAGTAAGGGCCAGTCCAAGAAGCAGATACAGATATTTCATAGCAAAAAGTATTGATTGGTTAAAATTTCAGTTATTTGACAAGCAGAAATAGAATGAAAACAATAAGCAGCTGGCATCAGGAAGCCTTTAAGATGTTCCCGTCCGGCAACTGCCTGCTAAATTAAAGTAATTCTAAATAAGAGACTGTGGTTACCGGGAATTCTCTCCGGCTTTTTTTCAAGTTCTTCGGATTCAATGATTCCGGCAACTTTGTGTAAGCTGCGGGCTGAACAATTCAGCAAAGGAACCCCTCTGTGAGTGCAGGTGCGGTCCGCAACAAACACCCCGCTCTGTTTGTTGTACCCACACTGCAGGTTTCATAAAATCTGCATGCATAGTTTGCTCAGGTTGACCTCTGACCTCTGACCGCTGACTTCTGACTTCTTTTTACTTTTTACTTTTTACTTTTTACTTTCTACCTGAAATGCCCAACCGCCTGATCCACGAATCCAGTCCATACCTTCAACAGCACGCCCACAATCCTGTTGACTGGTACCCCTATGGGAACGAAGCTTTTGAAGCAGCAGTTGCCGGTAACAAGCCATTGCTAATCAGTATCGGTTACTCTGCCTGTCACTGGTGCCATGTGATGGAGCATGAGAGCTTCAGTCAGGCTGAGGTAGCGGCTTTTATGAACCGGAATTTTATCTGCATCAAGGTTGACCGTGAAGAGCGACCCGATGTGGATCAGGTTTATATGAGTGCGGTACAGCTATTGAACGGCAACGGAGGCTGGCCGCTCAACTGTTTTGCTTTGCCCGATGGACGGCCATTCTGGGGAGGCACGTATTTCAGGCCTGAGCAATGGCTGGATGTGCTGGGGCAGATCAGCCGGTTGTATACTGAGCATCACCATGAACTGGTTGAACAGAGTGAACGTATCCGCCAGGGTATCGCAGCTTCAGGCCTGGTTGAGCTACCTGAAAAGCATGACAACATCAGTCAGGAGCTTGTGGATGAGTCTTTTGCACAACTGAGCTGGAGTTTCGATACCGAACTTGGGGGCTTGCGGGGTGCCCCTAAATTCCCGATGCCCGTTGTGTGGGATTTCGTGCTCACCTATCAGCGCATCACCAGGAATGCAGAAGCGCTGGCCCAGCTGAACACCACCCTCCAACGCATGGCCCGGGGTGGCATTTTCGATCAGATCGGCGGAGGGTTTGCCCGCTACAGCACCGATAATCATTGGAAAGTGCCGCATTTCGAGAAGATGCTTTACGACAATGCCCAGCTTACCGCGCTTTACAGCCGGGCATGGAGCCTCACCGGAAATGTTTTTTACAAAGAAATCCTTGAAAAGACCATTGGGTTTGTTTTCAGGGAGCTGAGATCTCCGGAAGGCTTGTTTTATTCGGCGCTTGATGCGGACAGTGAAGGCCGCGAAGGTTTGTTTTACCTCTGGACCAGAGAACAGATCAGGGAGGAGTTGCCCGAATATGCTGACCTGCTCTGCCGTTACTGGGGTGTTGATGCCGGAGGGCTTTGGGAAAAAGGTCAAAGCATCCTCCTCAGGCCGTCCGACGATGCCGAATTTGCTTCACGCGAACACCTTTCTGAAGCTGAACTTGCCCAACTGGTCAGCATGGCCGGCCGCAAACTGCTGAATGCCAGGGATAAGCGTGTAAGGCCCGGCCTCGACAATAAAATCATCCTTTCGTGGAATGCCCTCATGGTGAAATCGCTCGCCGAGGCCTACATCGCCACTGGAAACCAGACATGGCTGGATGCCGCCCTTTCTGCGGCGACCCTGCTTTCAGATCGTTTCTTCGATGATCAGGGCATGCTGAAACGCTCGCTGAAGCGCGATGGGGCTGCCATTGATGCCCTGCTGGATGACTATGTATTTCTGGCAGATGCCTACCTGAGGCTTTACCTGGCTACGTTTGACGAATCGTGGGTGCTGAGGGCGGATGAGCTGGTAAAAAAAATGCAGCCATTGTTTTATCATGCCGAAACCGGTTTTTTCTGGTACTCTCCTGAGGGAATTCAGCGCACGGAAACCAAAGCTGCCGTTGCCCGGATGATGCTGACTACCGATGGGGTTGAACCTTCGGCCAATGCTGTTATGGCCGGGGTGTTGCTGGAGCTGGGGCATCTGACAGATAACCATGAATACATTGACAGGGGAAGCAGGATGGTTGATTGCATGCACCGGCAGTTCCTGGCTTATCCGTCAGCTTATGCTGCTTGGGCAGCTCAGGCTGCCATCATGGCCAACGGTATCACCACCGTGGTGTTTACCGGGCCCGATGCGCTCAGGTTTGCAGGCATTGTCCGCTCCAGGACCCTTCCCGGTGTTGTTCTTGCCGCCGCGGAAACCGGATCTGTTTTGCCTGTTTTCAACCACCGTTTTGAGACCGGAAGCAACCGGATTTATAAATGCAGACTTAATGTCTGTGAGCCGCCGGTTTCTTCGGTTGTTGATCTCATTCTGTAATTTTCTGCCGTTCCGGATTCCGGAATCAGGCCCGTTTCGGGACGCTTTTTCGGTCGGTATGAAATTATAAATCATGATTCCGAACCGCCGATTTATTATATTAAACTCGTAAATATCACAATATCAAATACATAGATTTGATTTAAATATTATTTTTACCTTTTTTCAGTTAGGTATAAATACCCATGAGTTTAATTTGTACTTTTAACGAAAAATTAGTATTTTAACCTATTGTATTTACAAAATTGCGCATTACTTTTACAGTCTCAACCAACTCGCTCATCACTACAGTTTGAAATAACGGGATTTCATCTACAGGCTGGTTCAGATTCCTCCTTTTGAGGTTTTAAAAACCAGGCTGGGATTGGTGCCCTGACAAGTGTTGTTCTTTTAAAAAAATTTTACAACCGGAGAATCTTCGGGGAAAGGCCAGGGCTGAAATGCTGAGGCCTTGAAACAGAAGTCCGGAATCAAAATATATGAATGGCTGTAGATTCAAGACTTAGCAAGCCGATGCAGATGTGTTTTTATTCTGATTCAAACCCGTTTAACTATGAGAACTGCAATTAAAATAGTAATCAGCCTCGACGAAAGACATTCCGGCTTTCGGTTTTATGCCCTGAAAAAGGGCAAGGCACTGGGAGTTGTAGGTACCATATCTTATTACGGTGACAGCGGTGGCATAGTGATACATGCCGAAGGCAAGGACAGCGTTCTGCAGCAATATGTAACCATCCTCAGGCAGGGAACCCCTTACAGCAAGGTAACCAGCATTATGTCGATACCCGATCGTATGCTTAACTGTGTTTATCTTGAGATTCTGCCTACCCCTGTTCCTCTTAAAGATACATTACCCAAACCAAAAAGTGTCGGTTTTAAAATTGGTCTGTTCGGATTCTGATTCTTATTGATTTCTCTCCAGGTTTATTGTTATCCTTATGCTTTCCGCCCACAGGGTGAATCTTTAATTTCATCACCTGATTTCTCTTTCAGCCCTGATCGCGCATGCAATGCGTTTCTTTTGTTTTCGTATCCTGGCCCTGCTTTTATAAGAAGCTTGCACGCTTCCCCTGAGGCATGCCCCGTTGGCGCGCTTCCCCTAAGGCGTGCCCCCCAATTTCGATTTTAAATAATGCTCGCGCGTCTTATTTTCTGACGCGTGCCACCTGTTTCGATTTTAAAACCGGCTTATGCGCGGCTCCTGTCGCATGCCCCCAACTTTGATTTTGAAAGATGTTGGCGTGCGTCTTATTTTCTGACGCGTGCCCCGTTGGCGCGCGTCCCCCGACGCGTGCCCCCAGCCCCGATGGTGATACACGAATCCAGATGTTTGTTGCGGGTAGGTTTAACCTGCCCCTTCAGGGCGAGAATTTTCCTACTAACC
>JAEUTG010000044.1 GCA_016788045.1 Bacteroidales bacterium | reverse complement strand
AGCATAAGACAGCCCGTTTTCAGCTATTCGATACCGGTGGCAGACAGGTGCTCGAAACAGACCTTTCGGGAGATATGCAGCGGGTTAAAACAGAACAATTGCCTTCCGGAGTATATATTTATCGTATTACCGGTTCAAACCGGGTAATCGGGAGCGGGAAATGGTTGAAGGAGTAATCATTACTGTCATTTATTTTGGTTCAGTCATTACTCTGGTTGGCTCTTTCTAAAATAGCCCACCTCAGCATAAACCATCATTTCTGTGTAACTTCGCAGCTGAAAATCCTGCAGATGAAACAAATCGCCGTTTTTGCTTCGGGCAGCGGATCCAACGCTGAACACCTTGCTGTGACCTTTGCCAAGGGAAATAGAGCCAGGGTTGCCGCCATTTATTGCAACAATCCCAAAGCCTATGTGATTCAGCGGGCTGCGAAACTCAATATCCCCCTGGTGCTCTTCACCCGCGCTGAATTTGCTGATGCCGAATCACTGATCCGAGACCTGCAGGCCCGACAGATTGACCTGATTGTCCTCGCGGGTTTCCTCTGGCTGGTGCCTGAAACCCTCACCCGGGCGTTTGCCGGACGATTGGTCAACATTCATCCGGCCCTGTTGCCGAAATTCGGAGGCAAAGGCATGTATGGCATGGCCGTCCATAAAGCCGTACTGGACGCAGGTGAAAAAGAATCGGGCATCACCATTCACCTGATTGACGAGGTGTACGATCGGGGTAAAACCCTGTTACAGGTTAAATGCCCGGTCTTACCCGACGATACGCCCGAAAGTCTGGCTGAAAGGGTGCATCAGTTGGAATACTCCCACTTCCCTGGGGCGATTGAGAAAATGTTGTAAAAGGGACGAGGGACAGTAACCAAGCTCAAAGTAAAAAGCTCAAAGTAAAAAGTAAACATTTTACACGACTTGCAGGCTTAGACCGCCATTTTACAATGAACAAAGACGAGGTGCCGCAATCCGCAATCCGCAATTAAAAAGGGACGAGAGACGCGAAAAAGGGACGAGGGACGTGAAAAAGGGACGAGGGACGAACCCTTCGACCAGGGTTTAATCAGCAATCCGCAATCTGAAATCCGCAATTTTACAACTAGCGAAGCCGAGGTGCCTAAATCTAAAATAACCTTTGCGCCTGCCCTCCGAAACGCAGTGCAGGCGGGTTTTTGCGTCCTTGCGACTTTGCCCGCCTGTTTACCTGTGCAAACTGGCAGACAGGCGTGAGGTTTTTATACCCGCTGACTCGTGCATACGAAACTGGTAATTTCATTTCCGGCTTACGGCTAAAGCATACAATGGAATGTTTACCATCCAGGATTCTTCTTTATAGTCTGAAAGTGATGTCCTGATGGCTTTTGATGGTTTATACTTTTCGCAAAACAACCTGAAACTCTTTGCCTTAAGGTTTTCACCGGATTTCACTTCAATCGGGATAACTTCCCCCTCATCCTGAATAACAAAATCAACTTCGATTGTGCTTCGTTCATTCGTCCAGTAACCAATATAAAGGGCACTGTTCAGTCTTAGTTGCTGCATAACAAACTGTTCAGTGAGTGCTCCTTTAAACTCTGTAAAAATCTCGTCACCCTCGATAATCGTACGGACATTTAACCCAGCCATGGCTCCAAGCAAACCCACATCGTGCAGGAATATTTTGAAAACTGAGCTGTCCTGATATGCCGACAGCGGATTTCCCGGTTTCGACACACGGTGGCTTTTGAGCAAAAGGCCACAATCTGTCAGCCATTGGATTGCCAGTTCAAACTCTTTAGCCCGTGCACCTTCTCTGAGGACGCCGTACACGAATTTCTTATTTTCTTTGGCCAACTGCGAGGGAATACTTTGCCATACCATGCGTATCCGGGGAACGATCTCTTTGGGCGCATGTTTCGAAAAGTCACCCTCATAGGAGTTCAGTATCCTGTTCTGGATTCGACGAACTATCTGCCAGTCGCGGGTTTGAGAAAAGGCATCCACAACTTCAGGCATTCCACCAATATACAGGTAATAGCGCAGGTAATCTTTAAGTTTCCCGCTGAAGATTGAAACAATGCCCCAATCTTTTGCATTTATTGCCTCCACCAGTTGTTTTTCATTCTGAGATAGAAGGAATTCGGTGAACGAAAGTGGGCGCAGATCCAGAAAATCAACCTTCCCGACAGGGAATGAGTGCTGACTGTGAAGTCCCATCCCAAGCAGTGAACCTGCTGCTATAACATGGTATTGAGGGGCATTTTCGCAAAAGTATTTTAAAGATGTTACCCCGCGCTCAGCTGACTGGATTTCATCAAACACAATCAGTGTATCATCAGCCCTGATAGTTGTTTGAGAATGTATCCCTAATACTGTGAGAATCCTTTCAATATTAAAATCGCTCACGAAAAGGGATTGCAAAGCCGGTGTTTCCTCAAAATTCACATAAACAAATCCGGTATAGTATTTTCGGCCAAACTCCTGTAAGAGCCAGGTTTTTCCAACCTGACGGGCTCCCCGTACAATCAGAGGTTTACGAAATTTGTCCTCCTTCCACTTCTTTAAATTCTCAATCTGCTCACGGTACATTTTCGATGCATTAAAATGTTGATGTAAACAAAAATACACTTTTATCAGGATAAAAATGCATTATTACAACACTTTTATCGGGATATAATCGAATAGTAATACAGTTTTGTAGGTTAAATAAGCTGTGAATTTTTTTCAGCGCATCAAAACGCATTGTAATTGGTGGCACAAGGAGACAAGGAGACAAGGAGACAAGGGGACAAGGGGACACGGAGACACGAAATCGGCAATCCGAAATCCGAAATCAAAAAAGGGACGAGGGACGCTGAAAAGGGACGAGGGACGATCGTTCTTGGGAGACTTTCGTCACTTTGCTTCTGACAAGGGGACAAGGTGACAAGGTGACAAGGAGACAAGTTGAGTGAATCGTACTTCAAACCCTGCTTTGAGAGTCTGTCTGAATACCGTCATAACAGGCAGGTTTTTTACTTTGAGCTTTTTACTTTGAGCTTTATACTTATTCAATGGGACGAGGGACGACCGTTCCTGGGAGACTTTCGTCACTTTGCTTCTGACAAGAGGACAAGCCTGCCCACCGAAACAGCGAGCAGGCGGGGAGACAAGGGGACAAGGTGTCTTGTCCTGAAATAGGTTTACAGGAAAAGTAAACTAAAATCAGGACTATGAGAGTTTAATCCGCAATTAAAAAGGGGCGAGGGTCGCTGAAAAGGGACGAGGGACGAGCCCTTCGATCAGGGTTATAATCATCAATCCGCAATCCGCAATCCGCAATAAAACTAACGGGCAATCAGAAGATAATAATTCTTCTTCCCCTTTTGCACCAGCATGTATTTACCACTGAGCAGGTGTGAAGCATTGGCAGTAAAATCTTCGCCTACTTTGGCTTTGTTTACCTGCACGCCTCCATCCTTCAGCATCCGGCGGGCTTCGCCTTTGGAAGGGAAAATGTTGGTTTTTTCTGCTACCAGTTCAACAATTCCAATTCCTTCTCCAAGTTCTGTAAGGCTGATGTCAGATTGCGGAACGCCTTCAAAAACAGACAACAGGGTTTCTTCGTCAAGTTTGTGAAGGGCTTCGGTTGTGCCTTTTCCGAAAAGGATTTCAGAGGCTTCCAGGGCTGACTGGTAGTCAGATTCAGAATGAACCCTGATGGTAATGTCTTTGGCCAGAGCTTTCTGAAGAACACGCAGGTGGGGTGCTGTCTGGTGTTCGGCAATCATGGCATCTATTTCTGCTTTTCCGTAAAGGGTAAATATCCGGATGTACTTTTCGGCATCGGCATCGGAGGTGTTGAGCCAGAACTGGTAGAATTTGTAAGGGGAGGTGCGTGCCGGATCAAGCCACACATTTCCGGTTTCGGTTTTGCCGAATTTACCGCCATCGGCTTTGGTGATCAGCGGGCAGGTGAGTGCAAAGGCTTCACCCCCTGTTTTGCGGCGGATCAGCTCGGTGCCGGTGGTTATGTTGCCCCACTGGTCGGATCCGCCCATCTGCAGTTTGCAGTTGTTGTGCTGATACAGATGCAGAAAGTCATAGCCCTGAACCAACTGGTAGGTGAACTCGGTAAACGACATCCCATCGCCGGCTTCACCACTGAGTCGTTTCTTTACCGAATCTTTGGCCATCATATAGTTAACAGTGATGTGCTTGCCCACGTCGCGGATAAAGCTGAGGAAGGAGAATTCCTTCATCCAGTCGTAGTTGTTCACCATTTCGGCTTTGTTGGGGATGTCGGCATCAAACTCGAGCAGTTTCATCAACTGGGTTTTCAGGCATTCCTGATTGTGACGCAGGGTTGCTTCGTCGAGCAGGTTGCGTTCTTCCGATTTGCCCGACGGATCACCGATCATACCGGTAGCCCCGCCAACCAGTACGATGGGTTTGTGACCACAGCGCTGAAGATGTTTCAGCATCATAACACTCACCAGGTGGCCGATGTGCAGCGAATCGGCTGTCGGGTCAATCCCTACATAAGCCGATACCATTTCCTTCTGTAACAATTCATCCGTTCCAGGCATCATGGTATGAATCATACCCCGCCACTGCAATTCCTCAACAAAATTCATAGGATCATTTTTTGCAAAGGTAGGGCTTAACGGTGAATTGATCAAAAAGTTCACCGAAAGCAGCCGGCGCCTTGCCTTGAGTCCATGAAACAGCCAGATTTTGGTTTTTCCGACATTCTTGGGAATATTTTATTAGCTATATCTAAATAATTTATTAGCTTTGCCTAAATAAATTTTCAAGCATGTACGAAAGAGCTGTTTTACAGAAACTTAAAAGCAGAATCCTTGAATCAGGAAGGTTCATTCAGGTGGTTTACGGGCCCAGGCAGGTTGGAAAGACAACCATGGTATGGCAGTTGGTAAAACAATTACCATTTGAATCATTGATAGCTACGGCCGATGATGTACCGGCAGCTGACAGAAGCTGGATCCGCAATTCATGGAATGAAGCGCGGAGAAGACTTGCAGTTTCCGGACGGAATGAATTTCTGCTGATCATTGATGAGATACAGAAAATCGATAACTGGAGCGAAGCAGTAAAGAAAGAATGGGATGAAGATTCTATGGCTGCGCGTAACCTGAAGGTGATAGTTCTGGGCTCATCTCGTTTACTCATTCAGAAAGGACTTACCGAATCACTGGCCGGCAGGTTCGAAACTATCCATCTCACCCATTGGTCTTTTGCTGAAATGCATGAAGCTTTTGGCTGGAATGTCAGTCAATATATCTGGTTTGGCGGATACCCTGGAGCGGCTGCTTTGATCGGGGATGAACCCAGATGGAAATCATATATTAAGGAATCATTGATCGAAACGAGTATTTCAAAAGATGTGCTGATGCTTACAAGGGTTGATAAACCAGCTCTGCTCAAGCGTCTTTTCGAAATTGGCTGTACTTATTCATCACAGATGATAGCACTGAATAAAATTCAAGGTGAATTGCAAGAGAAAGGAAACCTGACAACACTTTCAAATTATCTCACTTTATTGGAGGGAGCCGGGCTCTTGACCGGGCTCGAAAAATATGCAGGTGATATTATACGGAAAAGAGCCTCACGTCCCAAGTTCCAGGTATTTAACAATGCCTTGTTAAGTGCCCAGTCACCCGGAAATTTTTCAGATAAAGCCACTGACCCGAAAGAGTGGGGCCGTTTAACTGAATCAGCTATTGGTGCTCACTTATTGAATTCCTCATTAAACAGGCAATTTAATCTTTACTACTGGAACGAAAATAACCAGGAAGTTGATTTCGTTTTGGAAAGCAGGGGAAGGGTGATCGGAATAGAAGTTAAAACATGTAAAGTCAGCAAAAACAGCGGACTCGGAAAATTTGAAGCAGCATTCCGTCCATTGGCAAATTTTCTGGTCGGAACTGATGGTATTCCTGTTGAGGAGTTTCTGGCAACCGATCCATATTCATTATTCTCAATCTGAATGGATAGTGAAGATTTTTATGACTAGGAGATGGCATTAATTCAAAATCATCAAAATCCGAAATACAAAATCCGCAATCCGAAATTCTACATAGGTTATTTCTTAGCTTTGTACCATGATACTCGTTACAGGTGCTACCGGACTGGTAGGCTCTTATCTGCTTTTTGAACTCCTCCGGGCCGGAGAACCGGTCAGGGCTTTGCTGCACAACCGCAACAGCCTGATCCATACCCGTCAGATTTTCAATAGCCTTGGCACCGATGCTGAAACCCTGATCAACCAGGTTGAGTGGGTAGAAGGCGATGTCCTGGACTATTTCTCACTGCTTGATGCCATGAAGGGCGTTCAGAAAGTGTACCACTGTGCCGCCATTGTCTCTTTCGACCCCCGCGACAGGAATCAGATGATGAAGGTGAATGTGGATGGGACTGCCAACGTGGTGAATGCTGCCCTGGAAGCCGGGATTGAAAAGTTGTGCCATGTCAGTTCCATTGCCTCCCTCGGACGAACCGAAAACAGCAACATCATCGATGAAAAGTCACAGTTCAGGACTTCGGCCTACAATTCGATGTATTCCCTGAGCAAATTTGCCGGTGAACGCGAGGTGTGGCGCGGTACTGCTGAAGGGTTGAAGGCGGTAATCGTAAACCCGTCTGTTATCCTCGGTTATGGCAATCCTGATAAAGGCAGCACAAAGCTGTTTCAGACCATTTACCGCAATTCACTGTTCTATGGTCAGGGTGTCAATGGCTTTGTGGATGTACAGGATGTTGCCAGGGTAATGGTTGGCCTGATGGAGAGTCGCGTTGTCAACGAGCGTTTTGTTGTTTCGGCAGGAGATTTCAGTTACAGGGATATTTTCACCATGATAGCCAAAGCCTATGGCAAAGAGGAACCTCGGTATCCCGTTCCGGCATTCGCCCTTGATATTGTCTGGAGGCTTGAGTGGTTGCGCAGCAAACTAACGGGCAGACGTCCGCTGATTACCCGCGAAACAGCCAGAACATCAAAGGGCAACTTCAGTTACAATACAGCAAAACTGCATTGTACCCTGAATTATGTGTACACTCCTATGGAAAAAACAATCAGCCGGACATGCCGGCTGATCATGGAAGATATAGAGAAATCCCGAAAGGGAAACAGTTAGTCTATAGCGAGGGTCTTGTAATGATCGTATTTTTCAAATACCTCAGCAACAAATCGTTGTGTTTCACGACCACTCACTTTACCATGTTTCACCACCGGATCGTTGTAATGTTCGGGTTGTGATTTGGCCAGCAGGCAATATTCAACATTGTTTTCCCAAACCTGTGGATTCTTACCAAGTTTCTCGGCGAGACTGATGGCATCCATCACATGGGCCTGACCAATGTTATAAGCAGCAAGAACAAACTTCTTTCTTTCAGCAGGATCGGGTATTTTAGCCTTGAACATGTTATCGAGGTACTTTATCAGTCTTACCCCTGCGGCTATCTGTTCATGGGCACTTGATCCTTCGTGTGCACCGAAACGACGGGCTGTGGAGGGCATCAGCTGCATCAGACCAAAAGCTCCCACCCTTGATTTAACATCGGTGCGGAATTTAGATTCCTTATAGATCAGGGCCGACAGCAATCGCCAGTCCCAGCCAATGGTCGTACTCATCTGCTTTACTACTTCATCATAGTCGGAGATGGACTTGTTCCTCACCGGCATTCCGAGTGCCAGATGGATAAATCGTGGATTTTCATAATACCTGCTGTAGAGGTGGGCTATATCCCGTTTGGTCTTACTATCGGTCAGCCATAGGTTCACCGATTCGCGAAGGTTGACAGAGCCTTTCCTTACCGCCCAGGCAATTCCGGTTTCAGGTCCGGCAACTGTTCTTACATCAAGGTCTTTGTAGATCATTGAATAGGCTCCAGCCATGCTTTCAAAGGCCAGGGTATAACTGGTTTCACCGGTAGCAACTGATTCAATCAGTTTGGAACCATTTCGACGCGAATTCGTAATTACCTCAAAATTATGATTCGTAGCATTCTGAATGTCAGAAAGATAATACTGTTTCCTTGTGAGTGCTGATAAGGTGATTGTTTTACCGCTTAGCTGTTTCAGGTCGGTGACCATGGCGGCATCTACCTTTTTCATGTCGCGCATCTTACGCCAGTTGACAGGTTTTCTCTGAACAAGTACCTGCCGGGTTTCATAAAGCGGTGTGGTCTGTTCCACAGCGTAGCGGCGATCGGTAAGCGGGGGCAATTCCATGGCTACAATATCCACCCTGCGCTGCTGAAGGTATTGCAATGCTTTGTGATAATCGGTTTCAACCACCACTTCAAGTTCTACACCGAGGCTATTGGCATATTTTTTCAGCAATTCATACTGAAATCCCCTGTATTCGCCTTTGTATTCAAAATAATTAAAAGGGTTATCGTCGGTGAGGGCAACCAGTTTTCCACGCCTCAGAATGTCTTTCAGCACACCACCGGTTTGCTCGGCGGTAAGAAAATGCTGGCCTGATGATACTGAACAGGACTCAGGAACCAGCATGATGAACATCAGCATGAAAAGGCTAAGCGTATTGTATATGATTCTTTTGCGCATTCAGTTTCTTTTGGTGAAGCATTGGCCGTGTACTGATGAAGTTGCAGTTGAGGGCCATTCATGTGGAATCAGAGAAAAATCAAAACCACAGTGGCGGGTTAGCAAATGCTGTGCCAAAAGAAATTAATGATCAGTATATCTGATGATTGCGATTTGGAGTTGCTCATAAATCAACAGAATCTTTGCTTTCTGATATCAGATTCCACACTTTGGAACAGGGGCAGGACATCAGAAAGTCAGGAAGGATGGTTTGGTTTCAGGTGGTTTTACGGTAACGCCATACAGCCAGCGAAAGTATGGCTGTTCCGTACAGCAACAAAATGCCCAGCTCCCTTGAAATGTGCTGAAAACCAGACCCTTTAAGCATTACCATACGAATCATGGCAATGAAATAGGCGATGGGGTTAACCACGTTCAGGTTACGTGCCCATTGGGGCATGCTTTCAACCGGGGTAAACAATCCACTCATCAGGATGAAGATTACGAGAACAAACCAGGCGAGAAACATCGACTGCTGCTGGGTGTTGGTAACTGTTGATAAAAAAAGCCCGATACCCATTACCACCAGCAGATATACTGAGGCAATCAGAAATATGAGGAAGATGTTTCCCAGTATCGGAATACTGAAAACCAGCCGGGCGAAAATCAAGCCCACAGCCAGTTCAAACAGGGCAATTATCCAGAACGGGATCAGTTTGCCTGCAATGAACTGGTATTTTTTAATGGGTGTTACATTGATTTGCTCAATCGTACCGATTTCCTTTTCCCTAACTACATTCATACCGGCCAGAAACATCCCGATAATTGTGACGAGCAGAACCAGGATTCCGGGCACCATGTAAGTCTTGTAATCCAGCTCCGGATTGAACCAGAACGACCATTGTACCTTAGCAGCAGCGCCGGCATCCGGGTTGAAGCTGGTGATAATTTCTTTGTTGAAATTGCTGATGATGGAAACGGTATACGCACTCATGAGAGAGGCTGCGCTGCCGTTGATGGCATCGTTGATTACCTGAACCCGGGCCGGATGTCCGCTGTTAAGGGCTTTCTCAAAACCAGGCAACAGGGAAATCATCTGATGGGCTTTCCCCTTTTGGATAAATTCCATACCAGCCTGGTTGTCAGAACCATGTCCGACAATATGGTAAAAGGGGGAGGAAGCAAAATGCTGAATGAGACTTCTTGAACTTACAGTGTTGTCATTGTCAACAACATAGAGATTGATACGTTTGATCTCGAAGGTTACTGCATAAGAAAGAATCAGTAGCTGAAACACCGGAATTACAAAGATGATGGGCAGCATCATCCGGTTACGGAATACCTGTAAAAACTCTTTCTGCACTATGTAGAAAATTATCCTCATGTTGTGGAAGTTTATTTAGGCAAGCCTGATTTTGAACTTTTTAACACTGACAAGAATAAAAACGATCGTCATTGCAATCAAAATCAGGGTTTCTTTCCAGAAATAGGCAAGGCCGGTGCCTTTCAGCATGATGGATTTGATAATCTGAATAAACCACCTTGGGGGCATCAGCGCACTGAGCCACTGAAGAATGTCAGGCATGTTTTCTACCGGAAAAATAAATCCTGACAACAGTATCGTCGGCAGCATCAGGGCAAACATAGACAACATCATGGCTGTCTGCTGGTTGTTGCTCACAGTAGAAATGAGTATCCCCAACGAAAGAGCCAGTACAATGAACAGGATACTCTCTGCCAGCAGCAGAACCACACTCCCGTTAACCGGGACGCCGAAAACGAAATAACTGAGCAACAGGATTGAAACAGCATTGATGAAAGAAAGCAGTACATAGGGAAGTACTTTACCGGCAACGATCTGTATTGGTTTTAACGGAGAAACCAGCAAGACCTCCATGGTGCCCAGCTCTTTTTCACGGGCAATGGAAATCGATGTCATCATGGCCGATACCAGCATCAGCAATACTGTGATAATGCCCGGCACAAACATATACACACCGGCCAGTGCTGGATTGTACATCATACGCACTTCCGGCACAACCACCGGTAATCCGGGGTTGGTGTAAAGTGTCTGAAAATGGTTGTTGATAATTCCATTGGCATAATTAACCACCAGGTTGGCCGTATTGGGGTCTGAAGCATCGGCAATCAGCTGAATGGATGGTTTTTCACCCCGTCCCAGTTTGCCGGCAAAATCATTTTCAAAAACCACCACCATTTTATTTTTTCCCTTCCGGAAGCTTTCCTCTATTTCGTTCTGCGAATAAAGGATTTCACCTTTCAGAAAATAAGCAGAAGAAAACAGGCTGTTCCGGATTGCGGTGGTCACTTCATCCTGAGCCGGATCAACCACCGAGACCTTCACATCCTTCACTTCATTTGTAATGGCGAATCCAAACAGCAGAACCTGCACCAGCGGCATCCCGAAAAGAATAATCATAGACCGGGTATCGCGGAAAATATGCAGAAATTCCTTTATCACGAATCGTTTCATTGGAACAGGGGTTAATTGCCGGTTTTCTGCTTTTATTCTTTGTTAACGGCTTTTCTGGCCAGTTTAATAAATACATCATTCATGCTCAGGGCATGATGCACTGCTTTCAGTTCAGCAGGTGTACCCAGGGCTTCTATCCGTCCGTCAACCATAATCGAAATTCTGTGGCAGTATTCTGCCTCATCCATATAATGGGTAGTTACAAAAACAGTAATTCCGGAAGCTGCTGCCTGATATATCATTTCCCAGAATTGCCGTCGTGTAATGGGATCAACTCCGCCGGTGGGTTCATCCAGAAAAACGATCTCAGGTGAATGCATAATGGCAACGGAGAAGGCCAGTTTCTGCCTGATGCCCAGCGGCAGTGAAGCAATGATGGTATCCCGGAGTTCAGCGATATTTAACTTACCAAGCATTTCTTCCGTTTTTTGCCGGATCTGATCCCGGCTCATTCCATAGATTCCCCCATAAAACCGGAAGTTTTCGGCCACTGTCAGGTCTTCGTACAACGAGAAACGCTGGCTCATATAACCGATGCGTTGCTTGATCTTTTCAGCCTGGGTAAATACATTAAAACCTGCCACGGATATCTTTCCTGACGTTGGTTTCGAAAGCCCGCACAGAATACGGATTGCAGTGGTTTTCCCGGCTCCGTTGGCCCCGAGAAATCCGAAAATCTCTCCTTTCTTTACAAAAAAAGATAAGTTGTCGTTGGCTGTAAAACTCCCGAACCGCTTCACCAGATTCTGAGCCTCAATGGCGTATGCTGCACTATTCATCGTCTTGCCTTCAGTTTTATCATTACTCATTGGTCATGCGCATCAGATCGATGAAACAGTCCTCGATTCCGGGGTTTCCCTGGATTATTTCGGACTGAAGGTGGCCATGTTCCTGAAGATAACTGAACAGATCATCTGCTGAAATACGGCCGGGTTTGACACTCACATGAACCGTTTCACCGAACATATCGGCATTGTGAACCTCCGGATGCTGCTTGAGCAGGTTGATCATGTTAAGGGTGTCGGTACTTTTTACCTCAAACAACTGCCATGGAAAGGCATTGGTTATGGCCTGCGGTGTATCGGTGGCAAGGATCCTTCCGTGCTGGATCAACGCAACCCGGTCACACAATGTGGCTTCATCCATATAAGGGGTGGCCACAACAATGGTAATCCCGTCATTCTTAAGACGGATGAGCATTTCCCAGAATTCCCGCCTCGAAACAGCATCAACTCCCGTGGTGGGTTCATCGAGCACCAGCACCACCGGTTTGTGAATGAGGGCACACGATAGGGCAAGTTTCTGTTTCATACCTCCGGAAAGCTTCCCCGCCTTGCGTTTGGCAAAGGGAGCAATCTGTTCGTAGATATCCCTGATCAGGTAATAGTTTTCCCGGATATCGGCCTGAAAGATTCCCGCAAAAAACTGCAGGTTTTCCTCTACTGTCAAATCCTGATACAATGAAAACCGGCCAGGCATATAACCAAGAATCCTCCGCAAGGCTTTGTAATCCTTCACAACATCGAGTCCATCAACAAGAGCCGTTCCGGTATCAGGTAGCAAAAGGGTCGTCAGAATACGGAAAAGAGTGGTTTTACCGGCCCCGTCGGGACCGATAAAACCAAAAATCTCTCCTTTTTTTACAGAAAAGCTCAGCTCCTGAAGGGCTTTAACTTTTCCGTAACTCTTGCTGATTGATGCGCATTCAATTGCGTATTCTGACGTACCCATGTTATTTCCTGATGGTTTCTTCTTTGGTCCATACAGCGGTTTTTCCCAGCCCCATCCAGGCTTTCCCGATGTATCCCCTGATCTTTAACGACTTGCCACTCTCAAATTTCATATAGCAATTGTAGGTCTTGCCACTTGACGGATTGTAGATAGTGCCGCCGCTCCATTCATCGTTTGCGGCATCGTAAGTGAAATCTTTGAGTATCTGCAGTCCCATAATTTTTCTGGACTGCAGCTTGGTTTCCGGGTTGTTTTTATCCAGTTTTTCCTTTCCGTTGGTCTCTTTCGGCTCTTTCAGCCAGACAATTTCACCCACATACCGGCCATTGGATGCCTTGTGTATCTTAACCTGGGATTTCTCTTTCCCGGTTTCGTCATCGTAGGTTAAATAAATGCCTGAGATGCGGTCAGCTTTACTGGTTTGCGCGGCAGCCAGTGATGGTAAAAGAAACCCGATGCCAAGAATGGCTGCAAAAAATACCTGCTTCATGTTTACATAGTTTGATTGGTGAATATGAGCCGAAGATACTCTATTTAGCGAAAATAACTTCAGCCGGCATAGCTATTTTAAGCCTGCCATCGTTCACAACACGCAGTTTCACTGCATATACCAGGTTTACCCTTTCCTCCCGGGTCTGTATGATTTTTGGGGTGAATTCTGCAGAAGGGGAGATCCAGGTTACTGATCCGGTCAGTTCTTCTAACCCTTGTTCATTATCGATGAAAACCCTGGCTTTCTGACCGGTTTTAATGGAAGAAAGCATCTTTCCGCTAACATAAACCCTGAGTTCCATAGTGCTTAGGTCGGCTATTTTGTAGAGTGGCTTTCCAAAAGCAGTTACTTCTCCGGTTTCAGCAAAGCTTGACAACACAGAGCCCTCAACCGGGTTGACAATATAGCACCGGTTAAGGCCTTCCTTTACCTGTGAAATCTGTGCTTCAACGACCTTTATTTCATCAGATACTGATTCAAGCTGGGTTTTTACGCTGAAAATCTGCTGATCTATCACCCGGATAGAGCCGGTTATGTCATCCAGTTGTTTTGGTGTGGCGGCCTGTTCTTTGAGCAGGTTTTCAATCCTCCGCAGGTCATTGTTCAGGTTGGCCTTCTGCTGCTGATAAACCGCAGCCTGAGCATGTATCCCGGCAGTTCTGCTCTGAATTGCAGCCTTCTGCGACCGGAGCTGAAGCAACCGGTAATGGAGGTCGGTGGTATCGATTAACCCAACAGTATCTCCTTTCTTCAGCAACTGGCCTTCGGTAATATTCAGCCATATGATTCGTCCGTTGGCTTCGCTCGAAATGGTGGTTTCTTCGGCTTCGAAATTCCCGTAAGCATCAGAAATCGTTTTGCTATTCTTACACGATCCCATCATTAAAGTGGTCATTGTCAGCATTATTATTGTTTTGAAAGTGTTCATCGGATTGGCGTTTTTCTGTGTTTCCGGATTATTTTAGCATTCCTGATGCTGTGATATAATTGATACGGGCCATCTGGAGCTGGACCTTGTGAAGTTGAAGGTTCAGTTTAGCCTGTGTCTGCTGGTTTTTCTCTGTCAGGTACTCGGTTGAAGTAATCAATCCCTGGTCAAGCAAAGCTGCTGCTGACTTTTCCACGGCATCACGAAGACTCACAATTCTGAAGTCAGCGGCAATCATGGTTTCGGTTTTGAGGATGTCCTGTTTCAGGCTATTCAGCAGGATTCGCTGGTTTTTTTCAAAGTTTTGTTTCTGCGTTTCAATAACATCCTGTTGAATGGCAATGATCCTGCTTTCTTTGCGGTGCTGATTCCAGTTCCAGATTGTCCATGAGAAACGGGCACCCACCATAGCAAACCCATCAAACTGATTCGAAAGCATGTTTAAACCAGGTTTTCCGTAACCCACTGTGCCGAACGCGGCAATACGGGGCAGCATTTTAATCCCGGTCATGGATTTCTGTACGCCGATTTTTTCCTGCTGAAGCTCAAAAAGGCGGTATTCCGGTCTTATGTCAGTAAGCATCGGTGGCAGACTGTCGGTTACAGGAATCTCCAGTTCAATGTTGTTGCTGAGACTTGTACCGGTCAATTCTCCCAGCTTGTAGATGGCAGAAGCCTTGCTGTGCACCAGTTCTGTAAGCGATTGTTCTATATGAATGATTTCAGCATCCAGCACGTCGGCATTGGACTGCAGAACAATACCGTTGGCGACACCCGAACGGATCTTTCGTAGTTTGGACTGAAGTTCAGACATACTGAGCCTGAGCAGCTTTTCTCTTTCCTGAAAGATCAGGATGGTGAAGAAAACCTGATTCACTGTTTCGCGCAGACGATAATTTTCAATTTCAACAGTTTGCAGATTGACCAGGAGTCCGGCTTTTTCAAGTTCCTTTTGCCGGGAGATCAATCCACCATCCCAGATCAGCTGATTAACATCCAGATTCACTTTGTAACTGTCTTTATCAAGAGAAGGGATGCTTACATTGGGAATAGAGATGGGCAGGGCGGTAACATCCGATTGCCAGCTGACTTGTCCGCCGATTGAAACCTGAGGAAGATAACCGGTGGATAAAACGGACTCCTGAATCCGGCTGGCTTCTTCAAAAAGCTCAGATTGCCTGGCCAATGGGTGATTGGCCAGTGCACGCTTATAGCATGAATCAAGTGTCAGCGGGCCAGCAACCTGAGCGGTTGCAGTACTGGTGAGTAAAATCAGCCAGACCAGTCCTATATTCATTGCTTTCATTTGTTGGGTGTTAAGGATGAGATCAGGGTGTGTGGTATTACCGTTTTTCTTTCTTCAATAAATTGCTGAAAATCTTCTTCATTCATTCCCATCATGCCTTTAAGCACTGGCTTGGCGATAAACGGAAACACACACATGCTGATCAGGTTGGTAATCAGATGTTCAGCTTTAACAGAAACAATAACTCCCTGCTTTGCTTCAAGGGTTATCTGCTTTCTGATAATTCCAAAATCGATCCCGGCATTTCTGAAATTCTCCACAAGGCGCTGTGGGTTGCGGCTGATCTCGTGAAAAACGAAGATGGCCAGATCGGGATTTTCTTTCAACAGCTCAATGTAAGTCAGACTTATTTTCTCAATTTTCTCAAATACAGGAATCGGGGATTGAAGTATCGAAATGATCTTCGGAAAGATCACATTGAGCACTTCTTTAAAAACGGCTTCGAAAAGCTTGTCTTTTGTTCTGTAGTAATAGTGCAGCAATGCCTTGTTGATGCCGGCATCATCGGCAATTTCCTGCATTCTGGCCCCATCAAACCCTTTAATGGTGAAAATCCTGCGGGCTGAAAGCAGGATTGATTTTTCGGTATTTATATCAGAATCAGTCATTTGAAGAATAACCGGGTAGTTTAATTAAATGGTTTAACCAGTTGGTCAAAAGTAGGGCAAAAAAAAGCACAATGCAAGTTTTTCTTAAGAAAAAAAATCATCGTGCCCTTAAACGCCTATTTTTCAATAAATTCGAACGAAAGCAGTATTGCCTGAACTTGTTTCACAAGATCCCTTTTTTCTTCATTGGGGGCATAAACATACCCGTCGAGGGTAACAACCATGTTGTTTTTCCTGTCAACAAACGTGTAACTGATATAGGGGCCACCCATGAAATCTTTTCTGACTTCCCACAATCCCCTGGTTTCAACCGCCAGTTCATCCTTAAGTTTAATACTCCGGAATACCGGCTCTATGAATTCATCCGCAACAATCATATAGGAACTGTCGCTGGGACCGGGAACAAACAATTCAGTAAACTGATTTCTCACCGCTTTTATCTTATTCCCGTTAAAAGCGATGGTATCTGTATAGGGATAGGAATAGAGGATGAGTCCCTGACTCAGTTTATTGGCTTCCCTTCTGATCCACAGGAAATTATCCTTGTCAACCGCCACATAATAGTCGGCAGGAATATTCATCTTCAGATTGAACTTCTTCTGAATCAGCTCAATCGCCTTAATATTCAATGATTTGGAATATAGTTTCTGCTGTCTTTCGATTTCAGCATTGTCGTATAGGTTCAGGATCTCGTATTTTTTCTGTTCGAAAATACTTTTTATTCCCTCTATTGAAGCACCTGTAATCTTTACGACCCTTTGCGGTGCAGCCCACACATCTCGTCTCATTTCTATCTGAGGTGCGGAGAAACTGCTATCAATTTCAAGAATAAAAATGTTGCGGTGCGGCTGCAATATCCGGTTAAATTCATCAATTTCAACCTGAGCCAGTTTGTAAAGGGGCTCGGGTTGAGGTAGACCAACCGCCGGGCCACTGAAAAATGCCCGGATAGAATCACCGGCAGAACTTTTCCAGAGAGGTTTCCCGGTAACAACCAGAATTTCTGAAGGTTTGCCGGTGGATTCAGCTTTTGTGGATCTGGATTCTTCGTTGCATGAAGAGAGAAAAAGCAAAATAGCCAGGGTTATCAAACTCATACCCGCAAATTTCAGTGATGCTTTCATGTGGCTTATCAGTTATTTATCAATAACAAAGATATTGCTTCTTTAGTATGTAGCAGAAAAACATAAAAAAAAGCCGGCAACATCATGCACCGGCTTTATCATACCAACAATACTTTTGATAAAAATCAGGAAACTACCCCCACTTTGATCTTCTGTCCGGGTTTGATGGATTTTTCGTTGGAAATGTTGTTCAGTTTTTTAATTTCTTCTACATCGCTGTTGTGCTTTTGAGCAATTTTCCACAATGTATCACCTTGTCTTACTGTGTAATAAATAAAATCCAGGGTGTTGCTTTGTTTGGTTTTTGGGGTATTTTCCACCTTGGTTTCTGCAAGTTGCTCAGCAATTTCTGTCTTTCCGACAATCAGTTTATCTCCCGGATGAATGGTGGAACCTTTGATTTTATTCCACTTTTTCAGATTGGCCAGTGATGTGTTGTATTTATCGGCAATTTTTCCGAGCGATTCACCCGGTTTTACTTTGTGATATTTATTTTCTATCCGGGTTGAAGAAACAGGTTTATCTTCAATATTGTCAGCAACAGCTTGTGCTTTTTCTTTGGAAGTTTCAGCTTTTGCAACAACGGTTGAATCTGCTTTTGCGACTTTGTTGGCCAACTGAACAGGCATTGTGCTTTCCGGTCTTACAACCAGTCGTTGTCCGGCCTTCAGACGGGTTGATTTTAAACGGTTCCATCGTTTCAGTTCACTGGTTGAGCAGCGGTATTTCTTTGCAACAGAAGCCAGCGTTTCACCTTTGCGGACTTTGTGATACTCAGCCTGGGTCACAGATTTCATCATATTGAGCAACTGCTCTTTTTCGTTTTCAGACTGGGCTCTGAAGGCATACAATTGAGCTTCGTTGTTAACAAAATCAGGGATGTTCTTCTTCTGAAGTCTTAAGGCATAATAATTTCCTTTGGTTGCCGGGACAACACCATTTTTGAACGATGGATTGAGAAACTGTATCTCTTCGATGGGAAGGTTCAGCATGGTGGAAATCTGACCGAAAGAAAGCACGTCTTTAACCAGAACCGTATCAATTTCATAATGATAAAACCTTGGCTGAACCGGTCGCAGGTTGTGCTCGGCAGCATAGCTCATCACATAATTTACAGCTATAAAAGCGGGAACATATCCACGGGTTTCCAGGGGCAAAAAAGGCCTGATCTGCCAGAAATCCATTTTTCCGCCTGACCTGCGGATGGCTTTGTTGACGTTTCCTGCACCTGAATTGTAAGCCGCCAGTACCAGCAGCCAGTCGTGGTACATTTTGTACAGATCATTCATGTGCTGACAAGCGGCAATGGTAGATTTGATGGGATCACGGCGGTCGTCGACCAGCGATGTAACATTCAGGTTGTAGGCTTTCCCTGTTCCGTACATAAACTGCCACAGGCCAGATGCGCCAACCGGAGATTTGGCTACCGGATTCAGGGCCGATTCAACAATGGCCAGGTACTTGAGTTCAAGGGGCATGTTAAAACGATCAAGCTGCTCTTCGAAAAGCGGAAAATAAATCTGGGCCAGACCCATAACCCGCTCGGTAAGCCCACGTTTTTTAACCGCATACAATTCAATATAATCTTTAACGTATTGGTTATAAGTTAGATTGATCGAAGACTGTGCCCTGAGTTTTTTTATTCTGTTGTAATAAACAGAATCAGCATAAACCGGAACAAAACCGGCCGAAAAACCAAAGATATTCTCAATTTCGCTGGCCGAAGCACAATCATAACCATCAAAATACTTCAGGTTGGCCAGGCTGTCAAGAGATGCTGCAATGAAATCATCCTTCACAAACTCCAGGCTATATCTGGAAGAATCACTTCCGATGGTGGTGGAAATTGTTTGTGCAGAAGAAAAACAGGAATGAATCACCATCCCGGCGGTGATCAGCATCATGGTGAAGTTCTTAAATCTCATCGGTAGATATCTTATGCTTTAATCAGTGAACACAAAAAAATGAAACTCCGGTTTAAAGTTTCTTAACTTAAATTTAACAGCAACAAAACGCTTATCCCTGAAGAAGCCTTGCAAATTAAACAAAAGCTTCGAATATTACTTTATAAAAAACTTCAGCAACTATCCTGCCAGTGTAAATTTAACTGGTATGTTAAACCTGACCCTGACCGGTTTACCCCTTTGCTTACCCGGTATCCAGCGGGGCATTTGCTTTATTACACGCAGGGCTTCTTCATCGCACCCTGCTCCGATCCCTCTTAAAACTACTGGTTCTGTGATACTTCCGTCTTTCTCAACAACAAAAGTAACATATACGGTTCCCTGAACGGAGGCTTCTTTGGCAGCCTCAGGATAGCGGAAATTTTCAACCAGAAATTTTTGCCATGCGTCCTCCCCTCCAGGGTACTGTGGAGATTCTTCCACAACGCTGAAAATCTCTGCTTCTGCCACCTCTTCCTCATCAACATTGGCCTTCGTGTTGCTGCCTTTCCGGCTGACAGCCTCACGGCTTGAAATTACAGCGACACCATCAACAGAAGCCTGGGTTTCCTCCTGTTCAACAGCGGTTTCAGTGACCTTTGAAGTACCGGCAGGCGCTGCAGCAATCGGTTCATTTATGCTTACTTCCGGTTCCGGCTGTCTCGTGAATTCAGTGGCAGCTTCATCATTTACAATGGCTAATTCAATATCCTGCTCTATGGTTACAGTTTCTGATATTTCCGGTCGGGGTGGAGTGCTTGCCTTTGACTCAGCAGTTTTTTCTTCTGCTGAAAGTTGTGGGGTGTGCAGCAATTTCTCTATGGTATCCTGTTCCGGCTTTGTCTGATCAGCCATCTGAAGCTGGTTTTTTTCTTTACCCAGTTGAGACAGATAGAGCTGAATGCCACCCACGGTCAGCAACACCAATAAGCTGGCTGCAATGAGTGCATATTTTCCGGAAAGGAAGCGGGTTTTCCCTTTTTTCTTTGGTTCAGGCTGATCGGGAATTGCAGGGGAAGTCTCTGAAGCCTGTTTTTCAGCCTGCTCTTTGATTCTTCTGCTAAATTCCTCCATTTCTCCGGGGCTCAACCTGGGGAATCGCGGTCCTTCAAACCCTCTTGCAGATTCAGTGGTTTCATTACCGGCGATTTCAGGCATTTCAACTCCGGAATCATCGGATGAAAAGCGCTGGTTCAGCCATTCAAGGTCTTCAGAAAATGCGTTTTCATCAGAAAGCCTGAAACCCTCCAACGCCAGCGTGCACAGTTCACATTGGCCCAGGTGGACGTCAGCCAGCGTTTTCTCCTCTGCTGACAACAAACCCTTACCATACCGTGAAAGTGTATCTCCGGTAAAACACCCCGAAGGTGTAAACAGCTTGTTTTGTTCCGGTTTTTCCATCTTAACTGTCGGCGAAATATCTTTCCAGATTGATCTTCAGATTTCGTTTTCCATTCTGAATGTGACTTTTAACTTCATTCAGACTGTGTCCCGTTGCCTCGCTGATCTGCTGATAGGTTCTGTTTTCAAAATAAAACAAAAGCAGGCATTGTTGCTGTCCGGGAGGAAGTTTTCCCAGTAATTCATGCAGCTTTTGCAGGTGTTGTGTCATCTCATTTTCATCAGAAGGATGCAGAAAATCATGATTTTCCATAACCTCCAGAATAAAATCATTGCCGGTCAGAAGACCCGAGGGCTCTTTTTTCAGCTTCCGGAGCACCTGTGCACAATGGCTTTTGGTAACTGTGAGTAACCACGACCTGAAATTGCTGACTTCATACTTTTTCAACGTACTGAAAAGGCTCTCAAAAACACCCATGGCTGTATCGCGTGCTATCTCGCGTTCGTTGAGGTATTTATAACAAACCCCCAGAACCAATGGTGAATACCTTGAAAACAGCTCGCCGATGATCTCCTGATTGCCCGATTGTCTGAACAAACCGGCCAGCTCTTCATCAGAAAGACGATCGAAAGGTTTTTCTTCAGATGCAGGGAGTAACATCAGCGCTGGATTAGTTTTATTCAAACCTGCACTAAAATACAATATTTCTCAAGGATGGGCGTAATTTTTACAGAAGCTTCTTTTTACAGTCAATCTGTTGCTGTTTCAGTAGCTTAGGTTTGATCAGCAAAGTGTTTCTTTCTGAATCGTGGTTTCTTTGACAGATTTTTTTTGACTGTGCTTTATGGAATTATAATCAACCCTGCATCTTCAGTATAAATGTTTCATCTTAAATCTTAAAGCCATGGAAACACGAAAATCACCCAAAGCCGATCTGGAAAAGAATCGTACCTTCTTCCTGCAGACAGGATTAATCGTTGCGATCAGTCTCGCACTGCTTGCTTTTGAATGGAGAACACCTTATGGAAATCCGGTAGTTCTTCCTGATTCCGGCAGGATTGAACCCGAAACAGATTTCATTGAAATCGTTCAGGTTAAAAAACCGGAGCCTCCCAAACCTCAGAATGTTACCCTGCTTAAAATCGTTGATAATACGATCGAGGATATTCCGGATATCGAAATTAAAATTGAAACAGACCCGGATGAAAAGCTGGAACCTTTTGTATTGCCTGAATACACCGAGGAAGTTCCTGTCACTGAACCTGAAATCTTTATTATTGCTCAGGAAATGCCATCCTTCCCCGGCGGAGAGGCCGCGTTGTTCAGCTACCTCAGCAGAAACATAGTTTACCCTGCCCAGGCCAGGGAGGCCGGGATCAGTGGAGTGGTTTACCTTGGTTTTGTGGTTGAGGCCGACGGCAGCATTTCCTCCGTTACCGTGCAGAGGGAACTGGCGGGAGGTTGCACAGAAGAAGCCGTGCGGGTAATCTCACAGATGCCCAGATGGAACCCGGGCAAACAAAGGGGTAAACCAGTGAGGGTAAGACTCAGTATGCCGGTACGCTTCACCCTGGTCGGTTAAATCTTCCATAATACAGTATCATTAACTGAGACCACTTCTTAAGGCCTGAAACCACAGGTCAGAATTTCTTAAATTATTGGATATCAATCACAACCTTTTGCAGGTCCAACCCCTGTATGCCTGAATGAACAGTTAATTCTTATCAACTCAAAACAAACTCACCATGAAACCGTTCAGCTTCTTTCGCTTCCACCCTTACTGTGTATTCCTTCTCAGCAATTTATTGATGTTTCTGTTTTCCCTGCCACCCTCGGGAATGGCCCAGACTGCTGAAAAGCCAGGGGCGCCCCGCTTTATACTTCCCGAAAATGCAGATGCTGAATCCCTTCCGCTGCTGTCTGTTGTTTCCGATGTGGATATTGCCGGTATTATTGCCCATGTTTCAGTGAAACAGGTTTACCGTAACCGTGGCAGCAAACCCATCGAGGCGGTTTATATTTTTCCGGGTTCGACCAGGGCAGCAGTTCACGCCCTGAAAATGACCATTGGTGAACGGGTTGTTGTTGCGAAAATTGAAGAACGCAACAAAGCCAGGCAAGAGTACACCCGGGCAGTTGAGCAGGGCCAGACAGCCAGCCTGCTGGAACAGCACCGGCCGAATGTATTTCAGATGAGTGTCGGCAATATATTGCCGGGTGATCTAATCGAGGTTGAACTGCAGTATACAGAAACCCTGCTGCCATCTGAGGGCCGTTATGAATTCGTTTTCCCGGCTGTTGTCGGTCCGAGGTACACCGGTAAAACAGAAACCGGTAGTTCTTCGGAAGGCTGGACAGAGAACCCTTATACAAATGAAGGAGAACTCCCTGCTTACACCTTTGAGCTTCATTGTAACATCTCTTCTGCGATTCCGGTAAAAAATCTCCGGAGTACGTCTCACAAGATCAATACGGTGTTCCGGGATAAAAACGCTGTTTCAGTATTGCTCGACAAATCTGAAACATACGGAGGAAACCGGGATTTCATTCTTCATTATACCCTTGGCGGAAACCGCATCGAATCAGGAGTCTGGCTATACAACGACGGAAGCGAGAATTACTTTCTGGCCTGCATACAGCCACCTGATGTGGTGAAGCCGGAACTGATCCCGCCCAGAGAGTACATTTTCATCGTGGATGTTTCCGGTTCGATGTTCGGATTTCCGCTTGAGGTTTCAAAGAAGCTGATTTCAGACTTGCTCAGCGGGCTGAAAAGCACCGACCGTTTTAACATTCTGTTTTTTGCAGGTGGAAGCAACCTGCTTTCTGAAAGTTCGGTGCCGGCCAGCCCGGGGAATATCGCCAGAGCAATGAAAATGCTCAGCTCACAGAGCGGAGGTGGGGGCACTGAACTCCTTCCGGCACTCCGCAGGGCATTGTCGCTGGAGCTCAGCGATGAATTTGCACGCACCTTTGTTGTTGCAACCGATGGGTTTGTTACTGTTGAGAAGGAAGCTTTTTCTCTCATCCGGACAAGTCTGGGTGAAGCGAACTTTTTCGCTTTCGGGATAGGTAGTTCTGTGAACCGGTATCTTATTGAAGGAATGGCACGGGCTGGATCAGGCGAGGCATTTGTGGTTACAGGGGAGAAAGTAGCCGGTGAAATTGCTTCCGCATTCAGAAAATACATCAGTTCACCGGTGCTGACCGGAATAGAAATTGATTTTAAAAACTTTGATGCTTTTGATGTACAGCCTTCTGCCATACCAGATGTATTTCAGTCACGCCCGGTAATGATTACCGGAAAGTTTCGGGGAGAAGCGAAAGGAAGCATTGTTCTGAAAGGCAGCAACGGGGCAGGAGCATATTCTCAGACGGTTGATCTGGCAGGTACCAAAGTTTCATCTGAAAACAAGGCAATCCGTTACCTATGGGCCAGGGAACAAATCCGGGTGCTGGATGATTATCAGGGAGATTATACCGGAGTTCCGGACGACCTAAAGGAAAGGGTTACCCGGCTGGGAATCAGCCATAACCTGCTTACAGCCTATACTTCTTTTGTGGCCATTGACAGCAGCGTGCGCAACAATCAGGGAGGCTTTGTAACGGTGAACCAGCCTTTGCCTTTGCCCGAAGGAGTAAGTAACCTGGCCATTGGAAGCAGTGCGTCCGGAAGAAAGATTATGGGAATCAATGCACCATCTTCGCCCGTGGAATGCCGCGAAACAACCATGGACCTGGAACCGGTGTATCAGGAAGAGGTTTTGGTGACAGAGTTCAGCACTGCACCGGAGTTTCCGGGGGGTGAATCCGCCCTGGAGAAATTTCTGAAAGAAAAACTGGTGATGCCCGAACCGGCAAAACAAAATGCCATTTCAGGAAAAGTAGTACTGAAGGTCACCATCGGGTCTGACGGGAAAATAGGGAGAATCACGGTAATGAAACCGCTTGGGTATGGCTGCGACGAAGAAGCTATCCGGATCGCCAGGGCAATGCCCGCCTGGAAACCGGCAACCAAAAGCGGCAAAGCGATCAAGGCAGAAATCGTAATCAGCATCGGCTTCTGATCTGGTATTTTAATGTCATGGCGAATACAACGTGGTTCCTGTGCCAGGGATTTTTTGGCACAGGAACCATGTTGCCTGCATTTTAAAGGTGAATGGTTTCGACCGGATCAGCGTGGTTACAATACGTATAATCTATGTAACATATATAGTTCTATATATTTGAATTTCAAAAGCTTAATTAGAATCGTTATTTATTGTAAATGGCATTATAAATTGTCAGAAATGCTTTCCCGAAACCAATTTAGTATATACTTTTGCCGGAAATTTAAAGCTATGAAACCTACACATATTGAACACATTGGCATTGCGGTGAAAAGTCTGGAGGAAAGTATCCCTTACTATGAAAATGTTCTCGGGCTAACGTGCTATGCCGTAGAAGAAGTTAAGGATCAGCGGGTTAAAACTGCCTTTTTTATGGTTGGACAAACCAAAATAGAGTTGCTGGAGTCAACCGATCCTGAGGGACCAATCGGGAAGTTCATCGAGAAGAAAGGTGAGGGAATACATCACCTTGCCTTTGCGGTTGAAAATCTTGAAGAAGCCCTGAGTGAGACAGCTGAAAAGGGTATTCAGCTGATTGATCAGAAACCACGGGCAGGAGCCGAAGGATTGCACATTGCTTTTCTTCATCCGAAATCCACGTTTGGTGTTCTGACGGAATTCTGTGAGAATAAAAACAAATAAATCACACCAGATAATCACTGCGGGAATCAGCAGGATACCCTTATGGTTCCGGATTTTCGCGCTAAATTAAATGTTAAATGGCTTTTGAAGACAAAATCAAGGGACTTCTCGACAAGCGGGAACAGGCCAAACTGGGTGGCGGCCAGAAAAGAATTGATGCACAGCACGCCAAAGGAAAACTTACTGCACGCGAACGGATAGAATTGCTTCTTGATGAAGGCAGTTTTGAGGAATTCGATATGTTTGTCACCCACCGCTGCACCAATTTCGGAATTGAAAAACAGGAATTTCTCTCTGATGGGGTAGTCACCGGACATGGCACCATCGACGGAAGAGTGGTTTATGTTTTTTCACAGGACTTTACAGTTTTCGGAGGATCCTTGTCTGAAACCTTTGCCAATAAAATCTGCAAGGTCATGGATCAGGCCATGAAAGTAGGTGCTCCGGTAATTGGGATCAACGATTCAGGAGGTGCCAGAATTCAGGAAGGGGTAAACAGCCTGGCAGGATATGCCGAGATTTTTGAGCGCAATATTCTTGCTTCCGGGGTTATTCCTCAGATATCAGCCATTTTTGGTCCCTGTGCAGGGGGTGCTGTGTATTCTCCGGCACTCACCGATTTTATCGTCATGAGCAAGGGAACAAGCAATATGTTTGTGACAGGCCCGAAGGTGGTAAAAACAGTAACCGGCGAAGTGGTGACTGAAGAAGAACTGGGAGGCGCCATGGTGCATGGAACCAAATCAGGGATCAGTCACTTTGTGGCCGACGATGAAAAGGAGGGGATCGCACTGATTCGCAAACTGCTCAGTTTCCTTCCGCAGAATAACCTGGAAGAGCCGCCACTGGCAACTTGTCCCGACCCCATCGACAGGCTTGAAGATTCTTTGAACTATATCATTCCTGACAACCCGAATAAACCCTATGATGTTAAGGATGTGATCCATTCAATCGTGGATTGTGGCGAGTTTCTTGAAATACAGCGGCACTATGCCCCGAATATTGTTACCGGTTATGCCCGTTTCAACGGGATGTCGGTAGGTATTGTGGCCAATCAGCCCAATTACCTGGCTGGTGTACTTGACATCAATGCTTCGCGCAAAGCTGCCCGTTTTGTGAGGTTCTGCGATGCTTTTAATATTCCGATCCTTACGCTGGTTGATGTTCCGGGTTTTCTGCCGGGAACAGCTCAGGAATACGGTGGAATCATTATTCACGGTGCAAAACTTTTGTATGCCTATGGTGAAGCTACTGTTCCGAAAGTCACGGTAGTGCTTCGTAAAGCCTATGGGGGTGCCTATTGTGTGATGAGTTCAAAGCACCTGCGTGGGGACATTAATTATGCATGGCCGGGCGCAGAAATCGCGGTTATGGGTCCCAAGGGTGCCATTGAGGTGTTGCACAACAAAAAACTCACAGAGTTTACGAGTCCTGAAGAGAAGGAAGAGTTTATCCGTCAGAGTGAGGATGAATACAAGGATAAATTTGCCAATCCGTATAATGCCGCCAAATATGGCTACATCGATGATGTGATTGAACCGCGCAACACCCGTTTCAGGGTAATCAGGGCTTTTCAGGCACTGGCTACCAAAAAGGATGTAAATCCTCCGAAGAAACATTCAAATTTACCTTTATAAGCCGGTAGAGATGAAGACGATACGAAATGTCATCAGAAAGGCTGCCGGTTGCTTCATACTGGTATTGCTGATTTTGCCGGGCAGCATACAGGCCCAGAGCACGCGTGATCTGAAGATCAATGAGATTCTGGTACTCAACGATTCAAACTATGTAGACGATTACGGGCAGCACAGTGCGTGGATTGAAATTTTCAATTCAGCCTACAATACGGTTGATATCGGCGGGTCTTACCTTACAAATGACCCCCTGAATCCGACTAAATACTTCATACCCAAAGGAGACCCCATTACTCAGATTGCCCCGCGTAATTATCTGGTGTTTTTTGCCGATAATGTTCCAACAAGAGGAATTCTGCACTTGAATTTTACCCTTGAGGAAACGGATTATGTCGCTATCTATGAAGGCAATGGCAAAAAAATAATAGATGCGGTGAAGTACGGCCCACAGAAACCAGATGTATCTTACGGAAGGCTTACAGATGGAAATCATGAATGGGGGTTTCTTGAGAAAACGACACCAATGGCCAACAACTTCACTGGGACAGTTGAATCAGCCGGTGAGAAGTTTGTTGAAATGGATCCCTATGGAGTCGGTATGGCAGTGATCGCCATGTCTGTAGTATTTGCGGCATTGATACTTTTATATATAGTATTCAAAAATACCAAAAGAATCTACAGTATTAACCTGAAGAGGATGTTCTGCCGTGAATGTAAAAAAGAGCCACTGGAAGAATCCTTGCCCGGAATTGAAATATCAGGTGAGGTAAATGCTGCCATTGCCATGGCGATTCATCTCTACATCAGCGAGCTTCACGATCACGAGGAGGCTATACTTACGATTAAGAAGGTTTCCCGGACTTATTCACCCTGGAGTTCAAAAATTTACGGGTTACGGAACCATCCCCGCTAAGCCGGGTTTGATCAAACAAAGAATAATCACACAAATACCCTGGAAATGAAAAAATTTAAATTCACCATAAACGGAAATGTTTACGAGGTTGAGATTCAGAACATCGAAGAGAACATTGCCGAAGTAGAAGTAAACGGAACAGCATACAAGGTTGAAGTTGACAAGGCGATTCAGACCTCCAAAACACCGAAGCTGGTCAGATCGGTCAGTGTTCCATCCACCGACTCAGCCCCCAGCATAGCCAAAACATCAAGTCCGTCAGCACCCAAAGGAACCGGAAGTATTAAATCTCCTTTACCCGGTGTTATTCTTGAGTTGCATGTACGTGAAGGAGATACGGTAAAAGTGGGGCAGAAACTGATTACCCTTGAAGCGATGAAGATGGAGAACAACATCAACGCTGATAAAGAAGGGAAAGTAATCAGCCTGAAGGTTGGCAAAGGAGATTCGGTGATGGAAGGCGATGTTTTAATTGTGATAGGAGATTAGTCGATGGAACATTCCGGAAGTTTTCTGACCTTCGTGAGTGATCACCTGAACCAGTTTTTCACTTACACCGCTTTTGCCAATGTAACCAGCGGGCACCTGATTATGATCTGCATTGGACTGATTTTTATCTATCTGGCCATTGCTAAGGAATACGAACCTATGTTGCTGATCCCCATTGGATTTGGGATTCTGGTTGGCAATATTGCCTTTATGCCGGGATTGAAAATCGGGATCTATGAATCGGGTAGTGTGCTTAACTACCTGTATTTCGGTGTTTTACAGGGAATTTACCCACCATTGATTTTTCTAGGGATCGGGGCAATGACCGATTTCTCTGCGCTGATCTCCAATCCAAAGCTGATGCTGATCGGAGCTGCAGCACAGCTTGGTATTTTTGGTGCTTATGCCATTGCTTTGCTTCTGGGCTTTTCGCCATCTGAAGCTGGAGCCATCGGAATTATCGGTGGTGCAGATGGCCCGACCGCTATCTTTCTTTCATCCAAACTGGCCCCCGAATTGCTGGGTGCGATTGCAATTTCAGCCTATTCATATATGGCGTTGGTGCCGGTAATACAACCTCCGGTAATGCGCCTGCTTACCACAAAGAAGGAACGCCTCATACGCATGAAACCACCCCGTAGTGTTTCAAAAGTTGAAAAGGTGTTGTTCCCTATCATCGGAATGTTGCTGACCTGTTTTATCGTTCCTTCAGGTTTACCGCTTCTCGGAATGCTTTTCTTCGGCAATCTCCTCAAAGAAAGTGGTGTTACCAAACGATTGGCCGATACGGCAAAAGGTCCTATGATCGACATTGTTACGATCCTGATCGGGCTTACTGTAGGGGCTTCAACACAAGCTACAACCTTCCTTACAGCAAAATCGGTAGGGATATTTGCCCTCGGGGCAGCCTCTTTTGTGATTGCGACCTTCGGAGGTGTAATGTTTGTGAAAATCATTAATCTGTTCCTGAAAGAAGGGAATAAAATGAACCCGCTCATCGGAAATGCGGGCGTATCTGCCGTTCCCGACAGTGCCCGCGTTTCTCAGGTAGTCGGACTTGAATACGACAAAACAAACCATCTGCTGATGCATGCCATGGGGCCCAATGTAGCAGGAGTGATCGGTAGTGCGGTTGCTGCCGGTATCATCCTGGGATTCCTTTCGTAAGTTGCCATTGGAAGAATTCAAAGATTTTTACCCTGAGCCTGTCTGCCTGTAACTAAAACAATCATTAGGGAATAATTGTACATACAGGCAGGCTTGTGGAAGGGCAAGGATTCAAAGATTCTCAGATTACAAAAATAGGGTCTAAATCGTCGCAGGTAAAGCTTTAGGAAAGAATCTGGGTTGACCAGTAGTAAAGCGGAGGAATCAGGGCAGAATCAGGCCAGCTGACTCATAGATGGTAACGATGCCATCTGTGAGCACTCGTCCGCAGGATCATTCCATTCTATCACCATTCCCAAACTCTTTTTTTTCTATTTTTACCCCCAATCCAATACCTTCAAGCATGCTCATTATCGGAATTGCCGGTGGATCCGGTTGTGGTAAGTCAACCGTTGTAAAGCAGATCGTAAAAAAACTGCCGAAAGATTCGGTTTCCATTCTTCCGCAAGACTCTTATTACAAAGACAACGGGCATCTCAGCCCCGAAGAAAGGGCGAAAATCAATTTCGACCATCCATCGTCCATTGAGTTTAACCTGCTGATCAAACACCTTGACATGCTCAGGGAGGGCGAGACCATCGGAATGCCGATCTACAGTTACCTTACCTGTGCAAGGGCCAAGGAGACCATTCCGGTGCAGCCACGCGAAGTGGTGATTGTGGAAGGAATCCTCATTATGTCGAATCCCCGGCTCCGCGAACGCATGGACATCAAGGTCTTTGTGGATGCAGATGCTGACGACCGTCTGATGCGGATCATCCGCCGCGATATTGAGGAAAGGGGGCGCTCCTTTACCCAGGTACTGGATCACTACGATAAATATGTGAAACCGATGCACCTTCAGTTTATCGAGCCCACAAAAAGGTACGCCGATATCATCGTGCCTCAGGGCGGAGCGAACCACGTGGCCATCGATATCCTTACCTCACGCATTAAGATGAATCTGAAGCTTTCCTGAAGCTTCAGATTCATCCTGAAAAATGTAAAATTAACAAAAAGGCGCCATAATGGCGCCTTTTTGCTGTGAAACAACAAATATTCGGACAAAATGACAGTGTTTAAAGCTAAAAGAGCCAGATTTTCTCTCTGGTACAAATTTTGAAGAACCCATAACGAAAACCTAAGTTAAACTAAAAAATGGAGGGTTAAACCATGTTACCAATTTTGAAAAGCAAAAGTTTCTTCCCGAGCATTGTGGATGAATTTTTCGGAAAAGATTATTTACCCAATCTTTTTGAATTTCAGACCGGTATCAACATGCCTTCTGTCAACATCATAGAGGGCAAAGAGGATTTCCGCATCGAAGTCGCGGCTCCGGGCCTCGAAAAGGGTGATTTCAACATTCATCTTGAAAACAATGTTCTGACCATTTCATCGGAGAAAGAAGCAAAGAATGAGGATAAAGATGAGCGCTATATGCGTCGTGAGTTCAGTTACACCTCATTCCGCCGTTCTTTCAGTCTGCCGCAGTCGGTAGAATCGGATAAGATAGCAGCTACCCACAGCAATGGAGTGCTGAATATCACCATCCCCAAAAGGGAAGAGGCCAAAGTGAAGCCAGCCAAGCAGATTGAGATCAGCTAATCTGGGTTTCGCTTCCAAAATGAAATGAAGGGCTGTCGCAATTGCGGCGGCCCTTTTGATTGGATAGCTATGTAACAGGCCTGGTGCCGGGAGATATTCGGAAAGGTTATCAAACACCAGAGCTTGTATGAAGGCCCCTGAAGAATTACAGCCATGCGATGCAAGGTGATAAATATTGACCCGGTTTGCGGAGAAAGCCCGAAAGGTATTTACATTTGCAAAGTATGTATGCGGTAATAGATGTTGAAACGACAGGTGGTAGTTTTGTCAGCGAAAGGTTGACCGAGATAGCCATTTATTTGCACGACGGCTCCCGGATTGTGGATGAGTTCAGCACCCTGATCAATCCTGAGCAACCGATCCCCTATATGATTACCCGCCTCACCGGTATTACCAACGAGATGGTGGCTGGAGCCCCGCGATTTTTTGAAGTAGCCCGCAAGATTGTTGAAATGACAGAAGGGGCAACATTTGTCGGGCACAACGCTGCGTTCGATTATAATTTTATAAGGCATGAATTCAAACGGCTGGGTTACAATTACCGCAAGCCCACAATCTGTACCGTTAAAATGAGCCGGAAGCTGTTGCCGGGAAAACAGTCTTACAGTCTCGGTAAACTTTGCCAGGAGCTGGGAATCAGGATTGAAAACAGGCACCGTGCTGCCGGAGATGCCCTGGCCACTACCCGCCTGCTGGAGCTGTTGCTTCAGGCAGACAGGCCGGCTATTGAGAAGCAGAAGGGTGATACGGTACCCGATCTGATTAAGGATGTTCCGGAAGAAACCGGCGTTTACTATCTTCACGATGAACGTGGCAAAGTGATCTATATCGGCAAGAGTAAAAACATCTATGAGCGTTTGTTGCAGCATTTCCGCAACAACGATACGGTAAAGGCCGTTGAAATGCGCAGCCGTATTGCTTCGGTCAGCTATGAAGTTACGGGAAGCGAACTGGTTGCATTGCTGCTTGAATCATCGGAAATTAAAAAACACAAGCCCGTTTTTAACCGCACCCAGCGAAGGTCAGTCTTTAGTTCCGGGCTGTTCAGTTATACCGATGATCAGGGGTACCTGAGACTTTACATCGGAAAAAACCTGAACGGCCATCAACCGGTAACCTCTTTTACTACTCAGGAACATGCCCGCAATTACCTGCATGGGCTGGTTTCAAAGTTTGAGTTATGTCAGAAACTCTGCGGCCTTTATGAAACCGAAGGGGCCTGTTTTCACTTTGGCATCAGGCAATGCCGCGGGGCCTGTACAGGCAAGGAAAGTCCTGAAAGTTACAACCGCAGGGCAGAGGCCGCCATCCGCCTCTCCGGATTTAGTCATCCCGACTTTTTTATCGTGGAAAAGGGTCGCAGCAAAGAAGAAGCCGCGGTGGTAAAAATTGCCGGAGGCAGGTACATTGGCTTCGGGTTTACCGAAAATACCGGTGCCGGCATTGATGGCCTGCACGATTGTATCAGCCATTATGATGATAACCGTGACACACAGCAGATTATCCGGATTTACCTGAAAAAGAATCCCCGGACCAAAATCCTCAGAGTAAACAACCAGGAATTTTCGTGAACCCATGATTAGAAAGGTCATCCACATTGCCTGCTTTCAAACAGCAGTCATGTTTTTGCTGGGCATAACATCCTGTTCAACCTTGAAAGTTGAGAAACCTGCTGAATCCTATCTGCCGGATGTGATCAAAACTTCGCCTTCGGTAATCGGATTTACCACCGAAGCAAAAATTTCAGATATCCAGCGCGAGGTCAACAAGCAGTTTACCGGCCTGGTGTATGAAGATAACAGCCTTGAAGACAACGGAGGCGATAATCTTATGGTAAAGGCCTGGAAACAGGGTGAGATTTCGTTAAACATGAACAACAATGTGCTGAGTTACCGTGTTCCACTTAAAATATGGATCAAGGCCGGTTTTAAGGTTGATAAATTCGGGATTTCCCTGTCAGATTACCGGGAATTAAACGGTGCACTGGCATTGAAGTTCAAAACAGCGGTCACCCTCAATCCCGACTGGAGCCTCACCACCAAAACGGAGAGCGATGGTTATGAATGGCTGACTGATCCGGTAGTTAAGGTCGGCGGATTGAATATCCCGGTGAAGTTTGTTGCCGATCTCATCCTTCAGAGCAATCTCAAATCCATGGGAAAAACCATCGATGAAAGTGTAAAAGACTATTTTGATCTGAAAACAAGTGCCCTGGAGGCCTGGAAAACATTGAATCAGCCGGTTTGTCTGAATGAAGAATACAATGTATGGCTGAAGATTCAACCTGAGGGTTTCTATGCATCACCGGTTACTGCTTCCGGAGGGATGATCAGGCACAGGAGCGGGGTGAAATCGGTCATTGAATCCTATGTCGGTCAGAAACCGGCAGTTTTGCCTTCAGGTCCCTTACCGAAGCTGCAGATCAGCAACGATATTGATGACAAAGTGATTATCAATTCATCGGTTGATATTCCATTTACTGAAATTAACACTCAGGCAAAAAAGTACCTTTCAGGGCAGACATTTACAGAAGGACGGCGTAGTGTTCGTGTTGAAGACATAGAAATATATGGCAGCAACGGGCAGCTGGTGGCTGCAACCACCCTTTCAGGCAGTTTCAGGGGTACCATTTATTTCAAGGGAGTACCTGCTTTCAGGGCGCAGGACTCGACCCTGGTGCTCAATGATTTTGATTTCGATCTTTCTACCAGGAATGTACTCATAAAGTCAGCTGCCTGGATTTACCAGGGTGGTTTCCGCAATATGATTGCCAGACAAATGGCGTGGCCACTTGCAAAAGACCTGAAAGTACTGCAGGAAGAACTTAACAACAACCTCAGGTCATACAGGATCGCAGAAGGTGTTACACTTTCAGGGCAGGTGAACAGGCTGGCCATTGGCCGTATTCTGATAACACCGGAAGGTGTAAAGCCATTTATCGGTGCAGAGGGAAGGATCAAACTCATGTTCAGCAGTGGCGCCAATTGATGATAAAGTGGCGGATGAATACCGTTGCTGAATCTTCATGCATTTATTCATCCCGGCTCAGAAAAAAAAGCTCCCGGCAGAATTACCGGGAGGGAGAGTATATATTAACCAAAAATGAGATCGGGTGTGCCGGCACCCTGAGGTGAAATCTCCTGTCCGGCACTGAGTAAACCAAGCGTATTAATTGACATTCACGATGTTACCTGAGCCGGAAACTTTACCATCAATTTCGGGATAGCCTTTGTAGTAAACACTTCCGCTGCCGCTGATACGGGCTTTCATAAATTCTTCAACCCTCACTTCCGCTTCTCCTGATCCGCTGATGCTGACATCTGCAGTTTCGCTGTCGAGGCCAAAGCTGTATATGTTGCCCGATCCGGAAATTGTCAGTTCCTGATTGATGGTTGATCCTTCGAGCCACATGTTGCCACTGCCTGAAATGGATGCCCTTACTTCATTGGCAACCACGGCCAGGTCAACCTTTCCTGATCCGGAAATACTCACATCCAGTACATCGGTCACAATGGAAGTTTCGGAATACAGGTCAACAGAACCGGACAGCCGGATGGAGTTGAACATGGCCGAAGAGATATAAATTCTGATGGTTTCATGAGAACCAAGGCCAGCCCCGTCTTCGAGCCTGATTTTCAGCTCACTGTCTTCAACATAGGTCTCGATAGCATCAAGTACATTGGACTGTGCTTCCAGGGTAAGTTCCTGATAAGGACTCTGATAGATGTAAACCTCTGCCGGTACTGAAACATAAATGTCGCGGTGAATGGGTACCTCACGGGTTTCGCTTACCACCGGACCGCTGCCGCGGATGTTGTGCCATGAGTCAACCTCGCAGGAGGTCATGAACATTGTGAGGGCTATTACGGATAGCAGCAGGGTGGATTTGTGAATGCGTTTCATGGTTTTGCGTTTTTATTTCTTGTCTGATTTCTTCTGAAAATACCGTGCCAAAAAAATGCCGGTTACAATAACTTTTTAACGAGGCAAAATTGCAACGAAAAACCTGAGCGGGAAAATATAAATCTGTGAACGGCGGAATAGGGGTGGTGAATCGTCAAAAATGACAGTTAAACAGCAAAATGAGTGTGAATGAACAGCTTTAGCCGGAGCAATCAACCATAAAAATGCCCGGCATATTCAGGTGCCGGGCATGATAAACTTTTTAAAAGATAAAATCAGTTCACAAACTGTTCAGCGTAATAACGGGCTGTCAGCTTTTCTCCTGTAGCTTTTTCAATCATATCGTTCCAATAGAAACGGGCTCCCGGCATAAATACTTTTTCGGTGAGGAAATGCCCGGTTTCCTTGTTGCCGAAGAAACTCTGGTTCATAACATTTTCAGCGCCGATGATTCTGGTTGAAATATAATGGTTCAGCTGGGAAGCCAGCAATTCACCCAGCAGGTAATTGTGGTAGTAGCAAGGTGATGTAGCAATGTGAATCTTACTGGCCCAGTCGGGAAGATTGCGTCCGGCAGGGCGTTTGATGAGCTGATACTTTTCAACAAGGTCCCACCAGAGGGCATTCAGATCCTGCCCGGGGTTTTCGTAGAGTGATTTTTCGAAGCGGTACATCACCTGAGCCCAGCGGCTGAAGGTGAGTTGTTCAAGGCGGAGAATCCTGTTGCTTTCTGTGGTAATGGCAGCCTGTTCAACAGAGTCGATCAGTCCCATGTCCCTCATCCACTGTGGGTTGGAGCCCATTCGGCCAAACATCATGGCAATGGCCTCAGTAGTAAATGTATGAGCCGGGTTGCGCAGGCTGAAGGGCAGGTTGCGGTCAATGTACTTATCGTAAACACCATGTCCGAATTCATGCAGCATGGTATTCATCCAATTGTAATTGGGTTTGATGTTGCACAGGATCCTTACATCACCGGCGTTATCGATGTCGATGCAGTAGGCATGCTGATTTTTCCCCGGTTTTTCGTACAGATCGCTGTTGGCAAGCATATCCGAAATGTCGAGCCCGATGCTGGTGTAATAATCGGAGGTCAGTTTCTCGATGCTCTGATTTTTGTAGTATTTGTCGAGGTCAACACTGTAGATGGCCGGTGCTTCCTGGAAGAAACGGTTCTGGTAATGCCATGGCATCAGCTGATCTTTAGAGATGCTGAGTCTGGCTGCGAGGTAAGTATCTATCTCATCTTTCAGGCCGGCAAAGGCATCGCGGGTCAGGTCGTCGAGTTCGTCGAACAGCTTACTGATGTCATCCGGATTCTGCTCACTGAGTTCGAGGCTCATGGCGTGGTAATTGCTGAATCCGAGTTCTTTCGCAATTTCATTACGGGTTTTAACCAGTGCGATGATGTCTGCTGATACCAGTTCACCGATCTTTTTGTGCCCTTCCCATGCTGCCTGCAGTTCGGCGCTGTTGGTTGAAGTCTTGAGTATCTCTTCAACATCGTTGTCGGTGAGTTTTTTGCCATTTACCTCTGCCCTGAAATTCGAGTATTTCTTTTCGATTTCGACTTCCATTTTGATACGCTTTGCCAGAAGGCTGGTATCAATCTGGTTTCCAAGGTACTGGTTGTAAAGCACTTCGAGTTGCCGCTTGAGCAAAGTATCGGAAACTGAACCCGATTCTCTGATCTTTTTAAGTAGGGCAAAATCTTCCTTGTTGGTGAAAATGCTGTTCAGCTTCAGTTGCAGCTGCTCAGAAACAGCATAATCCTCATCTTTTCCAGAAATGGATGCATTCCAGTAAGCAGTGTATGCTTCTTTCTGCAAGGGTTCAATGGTTTGTTCCCAGCGGGCAATAAATGTTCTCAGTTCGTTTTCCATGTGTTCTTTTTTATTGCTGCAACCAAAGGTGATGAGAGCAAGCGCTGTTAACGACAGCAGCAGGTGAATTGTTCGTTTCATGGTAAGAAAGTTTTTCGGTGAATGGGCTATCTGTTAATCTGTGTATGCGCATGCGGGTGTTCAGTTCATTTCCCAGGTTGCTCCTTCTTTGGTATCCTTCACCACGATGCCGATTTTAGACAGCTGATCCCTGATCTTGTCAGCGGTTGCATAGTCTTTGGCTGTTTTGGCATTCAACCGCAGATCGAGCACCAGTTGCATCAATCCGTCAAGAACGGAATTGTCTGCACCTGATCCTGATTCGGGTTTCAGTCCGAGAATATCTCCGGTAAAAACACTGAAAGTTTCGCGCAGGAGGTTGAGATCTGCAGTGTTGAGTGTTTCCTTTTTGTCGTTGACAGAATTAATTATCCTGACGGCTTCGAACAGGCTGGCGATCACCATCGGACTGTTGAAGTCGTCGTTCATGGCATCGTAGCAGTTCTGACGGATTGGTTCAACCTCAACCGAAGAAACCGGGGATGCCTGAAGTTTGGTCAGGGTATTCAGGGCCTTCATAAAACGTTCGTAGCCTTTTTCAGCAGCCAGCAGGGCATCGTTTGAGAAATCGAGTGTGCTGCGGTAGTGGGCCTGAAGGATAAAAAACCGTATGGTCATCGGGCTGAAGGCCTGGGTGAGGGAAGGGTGATTGCCGCTGAAAAATTCACCGAGGGTGATGAAATTGCCCAGCGATTTTCCCATTTTCTGCCCGTTCACCGTGATCATGTTGTTGTGCAGCCAGTATTTAACCGGATCGGTATCGTTGGCGGCGACACTCTGGGCTATTTCCGATTCATGATGGGGGAACAGCAGGTCCATGCCACCCCCGTGGATGTCGAACCGTTCGCCCAGGTAGCGGGCGCTCATGGCCGAACATTCGAGGTGCCAGCCGGGGAATCCCTTGCTCCAGCGCGATGGCCAGCGCATGATGTGCTCAGGCTGCGCCTTTTTCCAGAGGGCAAAATCAAACGGGTTGCGTTTCTCGCCCTGTCCGTCAAGATCGCGTGTATTCGACATCAGGTCGTCGAGTACCCGGCCCGAAAGTTTCCCGTAATGGTATTGCCTGTTGTATTTTTCAACATCAAAATATACAGAGCCTTCGCTCTCGTAAGCCAGATTGTTGTCCAGAATGTCTTCAATCATCTGGATCTGCTCAATGATGTGTCCGGAGGCCCTCGGTTCTATACTCGGGCTCAGGTTATTGAGCTTAGCCATATCTGAATGGTACCGGTCGGTGAAGTATTGTACCACCTCCATGGGCTCAAGCTGTTCAAGCCGTGCTTTTTTGGCAATTTTGTCTTCACCGGAATCAGCGTCGTTTTCAAGGTGACCAACATCGGTGATGTTACGCACATAACGCACTTTGTAGCCCAGGTGCTGAAGGTAACGGAATACCAGATCGAAGACAATAGCCGAACGGGCATGTCCAAGGTGGGCATCGCCATATACGGTTGGCCCGCAGACATACATACCCACATGGGGAGGATTGATGGGCTCAAACACCTCTTTGCGGCGGCTGAGGGTATTGTGAACAACCAGTTTAGGTTCCATGATCATCAGAATTTCTGTGTGCAAAATTATTAAAACGCGTCAATATAGCCGGAAATACAAGGCTAAAACTCAGAGACTGTTTAAAAGGAATATTAATTTCACTAGTGTCCGGGGAAAATAATTGGTTTCCTTTGAACTGATTGATAATACTGGATTGCAGCCATTATTCAATACAGGTACCTTACTTTCCTTTTTTGACACCAACACACGAAATCACCAACAATCACCAACTTATTTATCTGATTTAGAGCAATTCCTGCCTGACTGCGTCAAGCAGACAGGTTTGTTTCCTGATTGCCATCGGGATGGGGTTTTGTGTCAATGTCTTTTTTACTTAAACCGGACAATAATGATTTGATTTAAACAGTCTCTCAGTTTATACCGGATAATGTCTTGCTGAACCCTTGTTTTCAGCTGAAATCGTGATGCAAATCTGGCTTCCTGCTGTTACGGAAGATCACATAAAGAATAACCAGGCAGATAAACAATGAGCTGATTATCAATGTTTCTGAAGAAGTTGTTCCGAATTCATCGGCCGGAACACTGCTGACTTTGTTGTTGTAAAGCCATGCTGCGATTACCACACTGGCATTGTTGACAAAATGCATACTTGCCGGCACCCATACGGATCCTGACCAAAGATACAGATAACCGAAAACCAGTCCGAGTACAAACCTGGGCAAGAAGCCAAAAAACTGGAGATGCAGGGCACTGAAAATCACCGAAGAGAGGATCACCGGCCAGTGAATTCCCCTGAAGACTTTTCTGAGAATTCCGAGTAAAGCGGACCTGAAGAGCAATTCTTCGCCCAATGCAGGCAGCAACGCGATCATGGTAAGATTGATGAGCAGTGAGGATATTCCCGGTTCGCCGAGAAAGCGCAGGGTGAGTTCCATTGCTGATTCCTCTGAATCAATCATCCAGCGTTCGATGCCGGAGAGCCAGCCGGGAAGATCGAGCTGTTCGTTCCAACGCGACAGTTCACCCATCAGCGGAATAGAAGAAAGGATCAATACCAGGCTTAAAAACAGGGTAGATGCCGGAGGACGCGAAAAGCCGAGAAACCCTGAGGGTGATTGCTCGCTCAGCCAGGCATATAGCAGGGGAGGGAGAAGAAAGAAGCCCAACTGGTTGAACATCTGTACAAACCGCAGAAATACAATGTTGGCCGATCCGGGATCGGCGGAAGTTATAAAAATGTCTTTACCCCAGACCACCACAGAGACAAGGTAGGAAAGAGAAAGTGAAACAGCCCCCGAAAGCAGGATCACCAAAACCAGTAACAACATCCTAGAACCTGTGGTAAGATTGCTGAAAAGCGGCTGGCGGAGCATGGCAGGGTAAAAATTCGTTATTTTGCGTCTGGTTACCGGTTTTTAACCCCGTCAAAAGTAACATAAATGAAGATAGGAACTGTTGAATTGCCTGATTTTCCGGTTATGCTGGCGCCGATGGAGGATATTACAGATCCGCCGTTCAGGTTGCTGTGCAAGCGGCAGGGTGCTGATGTGGTTTTTACCGAGTTCATTGCTTCAGAAGGGTTGATCCGGGAAGTGGCCAAAAGCAGAAAGAAGCTTGAATTATCTGACACTGAACGGCCGGCAGCCATCCAGCTGTTCGGTAATAATGTTGAAGCGATGGTTATGGCTGCCCGAATGGCCGAAGAAGCTGGTCCCGATTTTATTGACCTGAATTTCGGTTGCCCGGTAAGGAAAATTGTAAACAAAGGAGGTGGTGCTGCGCTCTTACAGAATGTACCCCTGATGCTTGAAATCACGCGTTCAGTGGCAAGGGCTGTTAAGGTACCTGTAACGGTAAAAACCCGTCTGGGATGGGATGAAAAGTCAAGGATCATCGTTGAGCTGGCCCCGCGGCTTCAGGATTGCGGTATTGCCGCGCTCACCATTCATGGCCGCACCAGAGCCCAGTTGTATGGGGGCAAGGCCGACTGGACACTGATAGGTGAGGTTAAAAATACGCCAGGAATCCACATTCCTATCATCGGTAACGGAGATGTTACTGATGGGCCGTCAGCTCTGATCATGAAACAGAGCACCGGTGTTGACGGCATCATGATTGGCCGGGCAGCAGTGGGCAATCCCTGGATTTTCAGTCAGGTAAAACAGTATCTGGCTACCGGTGAGCATCTGCCCCTGCCCGGTGTTGCAGAGCGTGTGAGCGTTTGCCGCGAACACCTGCAACTGTCAGCGCAGTGGAAAGGAGAAATCACGGCCGTACTTGAAACCAGACGACACTATGCCCGCTATTTCAGTGGTTTGTCAGACTTTAAACCATTCAGGATTAACCTGCTTGCCGCAGTGTCTGCGGATCAGGTTTTCAGAATCCTTGAAGAAATTGAAGAGAGCTATAAATTGTGATGAGTTTCAGTATTACAAAGCCAGCTTTTCAGGATATATTATGTTACCTTTTTCTGCAAAGGCGATTGAACAACCATTGTAAAAAGTTTGTAATTTCGGATAAAAATTAAAAGCCAGATGGCTCAGGAATCACTCAGGATTTTTATTGTTGAAGACGATGTAATTTTCGCAAGGATTATGTCGCATCATTTATCGCTCAATCCTGAGTATGAAGTGGAGATATTTTCTGATGGTAAAACGCTGTTAAAGAATCTGTACAAGAATCCGACCCTGATTTCGCTTGACTATAATCTGCCCGATATGACCGGGCTGGAAGTGCTTCGGCAGATACGGGAGTTTAATCCCGACCTTCCGGTAGTCATCGTTTCGGGACAACAGGATGTGGCAACAGCCATCGAATTGCTCAAGAAAGGTGCATACGACTACATTCTGAAAGATCAGGATACCAAGGAGCGCCTGTGGAACATCACCAAGAACATCAGGGAGAACCTGAAGCTGAGGCAAAAAATTGCTGATCTTGAAGAAGAAATAGGCCGCAAATACGAGAAGAATAACCTGATTAAGGGAAGTAGTCCGGCCATCAGCAAGGTTTTTAACCTGATAGAAAAAGCATCCGGAACCAACATTACAGTATCGATTTATGGTGAAACGGGAACTGGCAAAGAGTTGGTAGCCAAGTCAATACACCATGGTTCATCGCGGAGTCGCAAGCCTTTTGTTGCGGTAAACGTTACTGCCATTCCCAAGGAGCTGATCGAGAGTGAAATGTTCGGTCACGAGAAGGGCGCATTTACAGGCGCCAACAACCGCCGGATCGGCCGTTTCGAAGAAGCCAATGGGGGTACCATTTTCCTGGACGAAATCGGGGATATGGACCTGAACATGCAGTCGAAACTGCTGAGGGTATTGCAGGAGGAAGAGGTGACCAGGGTAGGAGGCAACGACAGTGTGAAGCTGGATGTAAGGGTGATTGTTGCAACGCACAAAAACCTGCAGGAACTGGTGAGGAAAGGGGAGTTCAGGGAGGACCTGTATTACAGGCTGCTGGGATTGCCGATCAACCTTCCTCCGCTGCGTGAGCGGGGAAACGACATCGCTCTGCTGGCACGCTTTTTTGTCGATGATTTCTGCCAGAAGAACAAGATGAAAAAGCTTTCAATCAGTCCGAAAGCAATAGAAAAGATCCAGCATTATCCGTTCCCCGGTAATGTCAGGGAACTGAAGGCCATCATGGAACTGGCCGCTGTGATGACCAATACCGAGACCATTGAAGAGTCAGACATTACCTTCAGCACGGTAAGTGCCTCTGCTGATTTTCTTTTTGAAGAAACGACCCTTGAAGAATACAACAAGAAGATCATCAACCACTTCATGCATAAGTATAACAATAAAGTGAGGCTGGTGGCCAAAAAGCTTGACATCGGGAAAACCACCATTTACAGGTTGATGAGTGAAGGGAAGCTATAGGGCTTAAAGTAAAAAGTAAAAAGTCTAAAGTAAAAAGTAAAGTAAAAAGTAAAGTAAAAATAATCATCTGCGAGCCTGGAATCCAGAAACATAGATGGCCCGATACCCTAAGTTTTTCAAGTCTTTTATCGCCCGCGGACTCAAATCTTAGTGATAAGGTAACTTCCTGATTGCGGACTACTCGTTTTGATTCCTGTTTTACAGTAAGTTGCAGATTTCCAGGCCGGGTTTCAGGTGAAAGGCGTTGATTCCGACGCTTCGGGCAGCTTCAACGTGCACCAGGGTATCATCGATGAACAGGGTTTCTTCCGGAATCAGGCCAGCTTCATTGAGCACATACTTGAATATCTCCGGATCGGGTTTAAGCAGACCAAGCTGAAAGGAGAACCAGAGTTTTTCGAAAAGCAGTTCCATGCTGTAACCGTATTCTTTTTCGAAACGGCCCATGTAGCAATCATAATGGATCTGGTTGGAGTTTGAAAGCAGAAACAACCTGTAATGCGGTTTCAGCAATTTCAGCATCTCAACCCTCTTCACCGGCAGATCAAGCAGGAGTGCATTCCAGGCATCGTCAACCTGCTGGTGAGAAATACCGGGGACCAGCATCTGCAGTGCCCCATTCCTGAAATCATCGGGGGAGAGCACTCCTTTTTCCAGTCCGATCAGCAGTTCTGAACTGTTTCTGCTGCCCCAGAAATCAACACCATCGCGGATTCCGAGTTTTGTAAAGGCTTCAGCGCTGAGGCCAGGGTTGATATTGAGCAACACCTGTCCAAAGTCGAAGATGATGTTTTTAATGCCGGTGAGGTTGATTTTTTCTGAGTTCATAAGGATAGCCTGGAATGAGTTGCCAAAACTAAAAAAAATGGAAGGGAAGTCTGTTAAATTTTGATTATTTTGTACATTTGCAGTCCCCTAATAAAAAAGGGTTGTAGTGAAGATGCTACAAGGGCCTATAGCTCAGTCGGTTAGAGCACCTGACTCATAATCAGGTGGTCCCTGGTTCAAGTCCAGGTGGGCCCACTTACAACGACAAGGGTTTCAGAACAATTCGTTTTGAAACCCTTTTTTATTTGCACAACAATTTGCACAACAGGAATTCGATATATCTATATGAATTATAAGTTTCTGAGGCAAACGGATGGAACAACCGTCCGCTTTGAAGTAGTTTATGCCACATCCACTTATACCAAAGCCCAGACCCAACCATAGTCAAAACTGCCCTGAGAATTGCTCCAGTAGTCGCCGTTCAAACCTCGGCCGGTCAAAGAACCACTCATTTTGACAAAGCATCCGGAAGCATGAAGTCTAAGTACAGAAGCGTAAGTTTCATAGTAGTTATCCCAACCTCCGCTTGCATCAGCATTTTATATTACCTATGGCCTATGTTCAATTACCCACTTGCACAAAAAAAATCCCTCTCTTTTGGAACTGGATTTTTAGTCAATATGTTTTTATTTTCCGACGAGGGTGAACTTGATGGGCATGTTAAACTGCACACGAACCGGTTTTCCTCTTTGCTTTCCCGGGCTCCATTTGGGCATAGCCTTGATAACCCTGATGGCTTCTTCATCGCAACCCCCGCCAATGCCCCTGAGGACCCTGACATCGGTTACATTTCCGTTTCTCTCAACAACGAAAGTAACGTAAACAGTGCCATGGATACTACTTTCACGGGCAATTTGCGGATAGTTAATGTTTTCTGTCAGAAACCTGATGCGGGCTTCGTCACCACCGGGAAAACTCGGAGATTCCTCAACCATCGTAAAAATTTCAGCTTCACCGACTTCTTCCTCAATGTTGAATTTATGCGATGCCTCAACTTTAAATTTAACCTCCCCAACTAATTTATCCTTCTCTTTTAATACATCCCAGCTTATTTTTTTCCCATTACCTGGTTTAACACTTTCCCCAATTGCACCCGAAACATATTTTAGGGGAGCCCCCCATGTTTTACCGCCATCCTGGCTGCAATACAATTTTACCAGAAAGGAATCATCACCTTTCCCAGAAAGATCATAATAAACATCAATCATTTTTCCGGATTGCTCAAATCGGAGGTTGTTAACTATTTGACTACTTACAATAGAAGCAATTATTATGAAAACACATGTGAATAATATTCTTGATTTCATCAGGCAATCAAAATTTAATTCGTTTTTATTTTATCCTTAATTTCTGAGGCAACGAGCTGAGAATCCATAAGCCTTGCTAAAGTAATCGTTCACATCGACGCTGCCAACGTTGAAGATCAAGTATCGGCTGCCATTCGCATTGTACTCTGAACTACTCCAGCAGAAGCCGAAAGAACCTCGGTTGCTCAGCGAACCATCTTCTTCGTAAAGGCGACCTCCAGCATGTAATTTTAAAACTGATGTATAAGTTTCATTGTAATTTGTCCAACCACTTGTTGCTTGTGCAATATCCCATTCTGTTCCTGTAGGAAGTCGCCAGCCGCTGCCCAGCAGCAAGGTGCAGGGGTCGTTGGCCGGTAGCCAGTCGCTGTTTTCGCTGATAGTCGAAATCCACGTTGTATTGGGCTTTCGGGTGGTGCCATCGTGTTTATACCCTTGTTTTCGGTTAAACTGCCAGTACCAGCCGGCGGAGGGTTCGGTAGCATCGGTGGCAGAGGTCGCCTGGCGGTCAGCTCCGAGATTTTGGGTAATCCAGCATTTTTTCGCTCCACTAAGGTCGGTTTCTACAACCGCGTAAGTAACCGTTTTCGTAACCGGAGCAACTGAGCCAGCATTATGAGTGACTATAAATCTTTGACAATAAGACCTGGATGTTGCCTCAATCTTAAAATTAATTTCTCCCATCAGTTTATCTCTCTCTTTTAACACATCCCAGCTTATTTTTTTTCCATAACCTTGTGCTACGTTTTCGCCCACAGCGCCTGTAACATATTTCAGGGCCGTACCCCAGGTTTTTCCCCCATCCTGGCTGCAGAACAACTTAACCGTAAAGGTTTCATCTACTTTACCTGCAAGATCATAGAAAACCTCAATCATTTTTCCGGATTGCTCAAAACGAAGGTTTGAAACTGATTGGGCAATGGATATCCAATTCAGGGTAAGTGATAATAAAAAAACGATCAGAATCTGTTTCATTATCGGGTGGTTGATTACTTAAAACTCCAATTACGCCAGGTCTCTTCAACCTCAGGGCTCACCAGAACTTCCGGGTCCTGTGGCTTTCCATTTCTGCGCAGCGATTCCTGGCCGACGCTGGTTTTCAGGTAATTGTGCAATTGTTCATAGCTTAGTTGGCCGGCGCTTTCCTGCAGCTTTTTCAGCAAAAAAAAGGTAAACATTCCGTGCTTCTCCTGTTCGTAGGGCAACGCCGACTGCTCACCGCTTGAAGCAGAGAATACCACCATATTGCCCATGATGACTGCCTGCTGAGGCCTTACCCTTGCACTTCTTGCAGCCAGTAAGCCCTGGTCTCGCCCGCCGCCCGAAAAACAGGCATCGAGAAACACCGTGATACGGGCTGCTTCAGTTGAACCAAATTTAGCGTATACTTCCGAAAGCCTGATCGCGGAAGCCAGGTTGGTCGCATCCACATCAACCGGTATCAGGTAGGGGATTTTACTCACCTCATCCGGATATCCATGTCCGGCGTAATAAAAGATCAGCTCGGCATCTGTACCGATGCGCCTCACAAGTTCAGTGACCCGGTCTATTTCACGCTCCATTTTACCGGCAGTGGCATCCGTAAGGAAAAAGATGTTTTCGGGCAACAGGCCCAGCAGTGATTCCGAATAATCCCTGAAAACACCGGCATCGTGACGGGCATAATCCACATTGACTTCTGCATTCAGGGTGTTTGAATAGTTCTCGTTTCCGATAATCAGGGCGATGCGGTTTGGGTTTTTAACCTTGTTCACCGGTATGTTTTTGTCTACAGATGAAACCAGGGAACCCACCACAATCTCGGTCGTTTTCTCTTCTTTACCCTCAATGGTAAGTTTAACATTGTTCACCGGTTGGTTCATGCTGAGCTGTATGGATTTGTTTTCAGCATACCGTCCGTATTTCTCCCTTAATTTCACTGTAAAGGGTAAGGATTCGGAGGTGTATTCATTGGTAGTAACCAGGTTGTAACTGATGACGACCATTTCACCGGGCGCAAGTTTTCCGGCTGAATGGTTTTCGTTGGCTGACAGGCAATAAACATTGGCAGGCATAACCAGTTCAACATTTACATCGTTGGCTTCACCCTGCCCCGTATTTTGTACCAGGACTTCAAGGTCAAATGGTTTCTTTTTCTGCAAAACCGATGTGGACTGGCTGCTTACTTTGGAGTCAACAACAGCAAGTTTTGGTGCCAGAAAGGCTTGAGTCGGTATTTCAACCACTACCGGATCGGTGCCAAACCCATTGGCCTCGTTAATTTTTATTGAAAATACTGCTTTCCCATTCGGGATGCTCATTTGACCGGTTACAGGAAGTTCAACAACAACTGAATTACCGACGTCAAGGGTGGAAAGTGAAGTTTCCGTATTAAAAGTCAACCCTGTCATTCCGGAAGTTTCCCGCGCAGCCACCTTCATTCCCATTCCTGCGCCCAGACCACTGTTGATTAACTTAAACCGGATGGTGCACGATTCATTGGCATCTATTTTCCGGTTACCGTTTGCATCGGTGAACTCAATGGAGTTCTGTTCGATCTCCAGGTAAGGTGGTTTGGGCGGGTCTTTCGTGATATTAACAAATTTTGATTCGCTTACAGCGGTGACTACCTGTTGGCTGTAAATGCCATGACACAGCATTGTTCCAATGAAAAATAGGATTAACGTGCGTTTCATGTTTTCTTGTTTATTCAAAATGAGGTATTGATTTTGGTTTACCCTTGCAGGGGAGGGTAACCCATAGTTCAAAATGTAATTATTTCAGCAATTGGATGTTTCCAAGAGAATCAATGAGATCAGGGCTTACCATAAGTGTGGGCATTTGCTCTTTATAGTTAACTTTTATTGCGTTAAGCGGAACCTGTTCTTTAAGGTAGTCCGACAATTCTTTGTAATTCAGGTTACCCCGTGTTTCCTGAAGTTTTTTCAGAAGAAAGTAGGTAAACATCCCATGCTGCTTTTCATGATAGGGCATAGATACCTGGTCCTCACTGGTGGCGGCAAAAACGACCAGGTTACCGGCTATTTCAGGAGTTGCTGGTTTTATGCGTACACCCCTGGCTGCCAGTAATCCCTGACTTCTGCCTCCACCGCTGAAACATGCATCCAGAAAAACCGTTGCCTTGTTAATCAGGGTATCCGATAATTGTTCATACAATTTGCCCAGCCTGATACCATCCCTGACATTTGATCCGGTTATATCAACGGGCATGATGTAAGCCTCTTTTGTAACTTCATCGGGAAATCCGTGGCCTGCATAATAGAAAAGAACTTCACCATGTGTCATCTGGGCCATCCTGATCACCCTTTCTATTTCTCTTTTCATAACAGAACCGATGGCATCATACAAAACCTTGATGTTTTCTTCCGGGATTCCAAGGGTTTTTTGCGTATATTCAGCAAAAACACGGGCATCATTTCTGGCATAAGCAACATTCACTTCAGTATTCAAATCGGGTTGATAACCGGTGTAGTCTTCATTGCCGATGATCAGTGCGAAGGTATGCTCGTTTCTGAGCGGGTTAACAGGGATATTGATATCCGTATCTGACTTCCCGATGGTAATCACATTGGTTGAAGTATTCTGATTGCTTGCAATCCGGTATTTATCTTCAGGGATAGAGAAGTTGATTTCATCAAAATTCAGGTTGAGCTGGGTAGAAGAAAATGCAACTACATCCTGACTATCGTAAATATAGGATTTGTTGTTTCCCGGATTAGAAATTTCCAAATGCAATAAATAGAATTTATCTCCAGCAAGGGTAAACTCAGGATTAGAATACTTGAGTCGATTAAAATTCAGATCAAAATTCTTTGCTTCATCAATGGGCACTTTCAGTATGATCGGCTCCTGACCTTTGAATTGAATCCTGAACGCCTCATTGTCTGCATCGTACTCGTTCTGTACTTCAGATAAACTGATCTGAGACAATGCGATGCTGTCGAGCACCTGCTTTGTGTATTGCTGTATTAATAAATTCCGTGTATTTTCCGTAACCCTGATCTGGTAATCAATAGTCTTTTCAAACTTACCCTTTCTCTGCCAGGAATTGATTCTGTTTTCAACGACCCCTTTGATTATTTCAAGAAAATAAGAAAATTTAACCAGATTATATTTGGTTAAGAGTTCGTTAAAGCAAAGAGAGCCCCTCAAATCAGCAACTTCTTCATTGAAGCAGATACTGTCATTTTTATATCCCATTTGAAAGGCATTTTCCAGGTGCTGGCAGGCCATTTCTGATTGTTTTGCCCTAACATAAGTGAATGCTAACATGACATGAGCCAGGTAGTTGTCTTGTTTTAGTGCAACCGATTTATTAAGGTCATCCAGAATCAAGGGAATTTCATCATTATTGTAAAACCTACAATTACCCTTCCAATAATACAGGTAATGTAATTTGAATTTGTTTCCCTGTGCAAGGTCTATTGCTTTGCCCAGCAATTCAATGGATCTGCTATAATTTTTTTTGTTGTATTCAACCATGGCGGATTCGAAATATGTTTCGGCTGTTTGTGAAAACAACGATCCATAGAAGGAGAGGGAAAAAGCTATAAGTAAGAATCTGATATTCATTTCATTAATAGTTTAGTTCCAATAATTTTAGAGAGAAATTTTAAACTTTGATTTGCAGGTAAATGCCAGCAAAAAAGCCCTGTGAATATTTTTTAGTCTATTACTCAACTTACAATGTAAGTATTCGTTTAATTGACAATAAAGGTAAAAACTTTATGAATATGACTTTATTTCGGAATTCAGCAAAAACATGGAATCATGACTTTGTGAAACTTTTTTTATTACACAGAGGACCACAGAGAAGGCACAGAGAGCCACAGAGTTTTTTATCTATTCCCGGATACTACCAGGTTTTTAGCCTCTGTGTAACCCTGTCTGCCAACAGGCAGGTTTGTGAGATCTCAGTGTAGCTTTGCGTAACTATTTTTATTACACAGAGCACCACAGAGGAGGCACGGAGAACCACAGAGTTTTTTATCTATTCCCGGTTCTGCCGAAATTCTGGTCTCTCTGTAACCCAATCTGCTGACAGGCTGGGCTGTGAGATCTCAGTGTAGCACTGTGAAACTTTTTTCATTACACAGCATACCAGAGTTTTGCCACAAAGAGCTGCAGATTTTTTTTATTTTCCTGTTTAACTGTTGCTATTTTACAGAGTGTAGTGAAAAGCAGGAATTCAGGGTTCGCATTTATACTTAACCGGCGCCTGCTATTCAATACCCTTCAGTCTCTCACGCACCTTACACTGTAGGCGTTTGCCTTATCACCGGTTAAGGTATATACTTCAAGAAAAATACTCCCCAAACCAATGGCATAAGCATTGTTCTGATCTCTTTCAGATGAAGTCCAGAAATATGCTTCATCTTTTATACTCTTAAAACAGGGTTTTATAGTATCCGGAGTTGCAAATCCTCCAGGAAGAACAGCCAGGCCAGTGTCATTGGTAATGCCTTTCGACTGCGTATTCCAGTATTTGCTGCTGTAACTTCTTATCCTTCCATAGGCTTGTTTTCTCCCGCCCAGGAAAAAGATCATTTCTTCCCATTCAAGGTCTGTTGGAATATGCCAGTTTTCAGGACAAATACCTTGAATCACAGAACTCTTTTTCCCAGCTTCGTTTGTTGTCATTTCATTCCACCGGTAAAGCCCTCCAAATGTCTGGCAATTGATTTCCTGATCGTTGTAACAGTATTTTTCTACGACATTATCGTCCATTTGAGGTGTTTTACCAGGAATCATCAAACCAAAATCAAGGTTCTCGGCCATCCATATTTTGCCACCGATCCTGACCCATTTGTACAATCGTCCTGTTCTTGTATCCGGAAACTCACCAGAATTTGCTGAATAAAAAATATCAGGTGAAGCAACAACCAGAAATGAGAAATTTTTCAATATTTCTTTGCCTTCTGCATAGCGATCCCAATAGATCTTTTTACCAGGACCAGGAGGAACAGAATCCCCGACATCACCTTTCACCATTTTTAGGGGACGGCTCCAGGAGACACCATTGTTTTCGCTGAGATATAAATCAATCCGCCACACAGTGCCAGGATTGCCCTCAAGATCATAGGTGATCAGCATATTGTCACTCAAAAACTGATATTTAATATTAGATGCCTTCTGGGCAAATCCTGAATAGCTTAGAAATATTAAAAGCCAGAAATACACGTTCTTGGTTTTCATCAGACCGGATATCATTACATTATTCATTTTCAGACCCTAAGCGTACCATGTTTAATGGCTTGGTAAAATCACTGCTAATAATAAGCTGAGGATTCTGATTTTTAAAATTCGATATCAATGATTGAACATTCACTTTCTCTTTAAGGTAATCAATGAGGCTCTGGTAGTCAACTTCTCCTTTGGTTTCCTGAATTTTCTTCAGCAGGTAATAGGTGAACAATCCATGCTGTTTTTCTCTGTAGAAGCCCGATGACTCATCCCCGGAAGATGAAGTAAATACAACCATGTTGCTGCTGATTGACTCTTCCCTGGGCTTAACTTTAGCGCCTTTCATTGCCATAAGTCCCTGTGTGCGGCCTCCACCTGAGAAACAGGCATCAAGAATAACCGTTACTTTTTTCGAAGGATATTTTGACAGTTCAGCATACAGGTAGCTAAGTTTAATGGCAAACTGGATGTCGGTGCCGGTTACATCAACCGGCATGATGTAGCCTTCCCTGGTTTGTTCATCGGGAAGACCATGGCCAGAAAAGTAAAATACCAGTTCTGCTTCTCCTTTGCGGCTTTCAGCCAGGCTTTTCAGCCATTTTATTCCACGGTCAATTTCAGCAGCGGTCGCGTTGGTATAAAGCTTTATATTCTCATCGGGTATTCCGTAAGTACTTGCCAGATAGGTCTTAAAACTCACAGCATCATTGATGGCATAATCTACATTGACCTCTGTATTCAGGCCTTTCTGGCGGCTACTATAGTCTTCATTGCCAATCACCACTGCAAAAACATTGGGTTTCTCTACGGCTATCTCCGGAATGTTCACATCCACATCCGATTTGCCCAGGCTGTAGTTAATTACTTCGCCTGAATTGGTATTGGTTGAATTGGTTGCAATATTTACATTGATGGGATCAAAATTGAAATTAAATACGCGGGTATTGAAAGCAATGGATTCAGTGCTGTTGAAAAGGTAACTCTTATTTTGTGCAAGCGTGTCGATCAGTTCAAAGTGAAGAAATGCGAAGTTTTTCATGTTATCTGAAACTGTATAGGAAATATCACCGATCTTCAGCTGTTTGAATTTTTTATCAAATTCAGGCGCTTCTGCACGGGGGACTTTGAGGTAAACCGGATCGAATTTCGGGATACTGATTTTAAAACTTTCATTATCTGCATCATAATCATTTACTGCCAACGACCAGTTTAAGTCCTTTTTTACCAGAGAATCAATGGTATGTTGTGTGTATAATACGATCTGGTTTTCACGTGTTTTTTCTGTAACCCTATTCTTGTATTCTTCGGTTTGTTCCCATTTCCCTTTCTTCTGCCATTCATTAATTCTGCTTTCAACAATTTGTCTGATTTCTTCGATCAGCGTCGGCTCGTATTTCCGTAGTTTAATTGTCAGTTTACCTTCAACAGTTGAAATTCCTGATGCTTCTGTAACTCTGAAACTGAAATCAGCTTGTCCATTTTCAGCTTTTGCAGTGGCTTTGACTGGAATGTACAGCACCTGTGAAGCCATAGGTGCGATATGGCCAAATCCGGTATGACTTTCATATTCCAACTCATCGAATGATTTATCGGAGGTAGCATTGACTTCAACGTTTTTAGCAATTCCAACCCCGATGTTGCGAATCTCCAGCTTGAATCTCCCGTTTTGCTTGCCTGTAAGTACCTGGCTGGTGTCACTGTAAATAAACATCACAGTATCAACTACCAACTGTGGTGCCGCAATCGTTTCAACCCTGAATGTCGTGTCATTCAAAAGAAATGGCATATTGTTAAAAATCCTGAAATCTTCGAAACTAAAAAGTGCTATTGAGTTTTTTAACCGGGCTCCCGGATTGATTTTAATCTCAACAATTTGTTTTGAACGGGCAGGAATCTCTTCAATGTAATGGGTAGAAGGAAAGTCCAACCCATCAATCTTTCTGATTTCATTTATATTAAATCTCATTTTCAGGGCATCACCATCGCCTGAATTTTCAAGATCGAATAAAATACTGACTTTTTCAGTCCCTTCAATTTTATAATTGCCATTCGCATCTTCTATTCTGAAGTTACTAATAGCAAGAATGGGAAATCCCCAGTTCCAATATTTAACCGAATGATCATCAGCACAAGTATATAACTTTCCATTGTCTGCAAATTTGAGATACCTGATTATATCGGTATGCTGAACTCCATTCCCAAGGTTCAGATCAACAAGACTATTGTCTTTTAATTTCCAGATATAAAACTGATTATCTTCCATTGCGCTCCCCAGAAATCGTCCATCAGGAGTAAATTCTACTGAAGTAACAGCTGTTACTGAATTCAGGATGGAAACGGACTTTTCAGGATTATCAGCTTCCCATATTCTGATTGTTTTATCATCACTGGCGCTGGCAAGCAATCTCGAATCATGACTAAAAGCAACTGAATTTACTTTTTTGGAATGACCTATATATTGATGAAGATCAACACCTTTCATAAAATCCCACAATATCATAGTCCGATCTTTGCTCCCTGAAATAAGAAACTTGCTATCTGAACTAAAACACAGTGATGTTACTTCGCCATTATGTCCTAAAAGGGTATAGATTTCATTCAGGGTGCGGGTATCAAAAATCTTAATCGTTTTATCTCTGGACCCAGTAGCCATCCAATTCCCGTCTGGACTAAGAGCAATGCTTACAATCCTGTCATCATGGCTGTGGTGAACCGGGCTCCTGTTGCCCCTTTCAATATCCCAATAAATCAGGTTTTGCGCCTTATCGGAGCTGCTGCTGCTGAAAACAAGAAATCTACCGTCAGCATTGATTACCAGAGAAGTAACCCCTGAAGTCAGATCATGCGAAGAAATTTTCTGAAAGGTTTCAGCTTTTAATAATTCTATCCTCGTTTTGCTGCCAAGAGCAATGATCCCGGCATCTTTTGCATATGCAAAGGCAGTAATTTCTTCTTTACCGCATGAATAAGTATTTATCAGCTGTGCTTTTATGCTCAGGCTTGCCAATAATAGGGATAGAATCACTGTTGAAAAGGTAATGCCGTATGTTTTCATGATCTGGTATACTTAAAAGAATTGGAATAAATTAATTTGCTGAAACAGGTGTTATTTAAAAGACAGATAAAAGTTACACAAGCGGAATTAATAGTTAGGCGAAGTAGGGTAGGAGTATTCAAACAAAAAAAGTCAGAAATGTAGCAGAAACGAACAGGGCACACAACTGCATTTTACCGTTGTGTGCCCTGTGGTTTTATTCATTAAATTTCAACAATCCTTCCAGCTTTTCATGGGCTATTTTGGTTTCCTCCTCAAGGCTCTTGCGGATCACCTTTCTGGCGATATCAAAGGCTGCCTCCATATCATAAGCCAATTGAACATTGGCTTCTACATTGGTGCCGATTTTTTTGTACATCTCAACAAGTGGGATCACCCTTCCCAATTCCTGAGCGATCAGGTTTTTAGAGGCAGCTACTGTTTTGGTCACCGATGCAGCTTCTTCAGTATTGAGCTGCTGGTTGGCAATGCTATTTTCGATCAGGGCGGCTACCTGTGTACTGATCTGACCGGCAAGTGATAGTTTGGCGGTTTCGGTAGCCTGTAGCTTGGCAGCTGTCTGGGTTTCTGCAACTGAGTTTCCCGACTCTATCAGATATTTTGGCTCACCCTTATCGTTTGTTTCATATGCCTTCATCTGGGCGCGTTCCAATTGTTTATCAATGGGTAAGCCTCCAGGTGCCACGTAATAACCTTGCTTAACATACTTTTTGGCATCTTTCCTTACGGATTTGGATGTTTTGGAAGAAACTTCCTTTTTTAACTGTTTTTCAGACTGCTGCGCCTGAATGGTTTCTGTTGCAAAGAAGATAAACGCGATGGCTGCGATCAGTTTCAATGTTGCTTTCATGGGATTGATTTTTAAAGTTGGTTGAATGAATGTTTTTGATCTATAGTACTTCAGAATTCCGGAATGTGACAGATAAGTGAGAAAAATCTTTATAATTCAGCTAAGATAGTAAGGTTCAGTTTGTTACAGTATGTATAAGGATTCTGAAAATATTGAGCAAGGTAAGCAATTTACGGGAAAAATGTCAGCATTTCCGAAAAAGTTGAAGGCATGGCCCTGATTTCCAGGGTCAGGGCATCAACAACCAGCATTACCGGGGTAGCCAGAATAAAATAATCGTTGGCCACCTTGCTGTTGATTCCTTCTGCGGCCCTCAGGTGTTTCCAGCCCTCCAGGCTTATTATTTTACGGTCCCAGGCCATGATCTCCGTGTCTGTTTCATCAAGGCTGATTGCCACGACAGCCACTTTCTTCCTGTTGGCATCCTTAAGGCTCCAGGGGTATAATTCATTGATGGTTGACTGACAATGGCTGCAATCGGCTGACCAGAAAACCAGAATGATGGTTTGAGCATCTGTCTTAAACCGGCTAAGCAGGAAGGGGTGATTTTCACTATCAGTCAATTGAATCTCCGGAGCCTTTGTACCTGTTTTCAGGGTTTCCATGCCTTTGAGCCGGCGTTCAATTTCCATGCGTTTGGTGGTAAGGCAGGCAGGGTCGCTGAGGTATGGTTCCAACACTTTCATCCCGCTGGGGATGTCGTTTGCTTCAAAACCCCGGTAGAAGTAATCCACCATCCATCCATAAACCAGGGGATGCCCTGCTTTTGCTTTTTCTATGGCTTTGTAAGCCGCTGCCGGAATCAAAGAATCGCGCAATGCAACCGTTGTAGCCATTTGTCCGTGCAGGTTCACGTAAGCATTCATCCAGTCGTTCATCTGCGCGGTGCGGATCATGATGGGATCATTGAACCGGATGCCATCAAAATAATGATCAATGAGGCTCAGCAACCTTTCACGTTCATCCCCGCTGAAGTTTACCTTTGGAAGGTAGCTGAACCGGTATAGAACGGAAGCGAAGAGCGATGAATCTTCGTTAATTTTCTGATTAATCCAGTGGTTGTATGCCTGCCGGCGGTTCTCATACTCAAGGATGCCTTGCCGGTAAAAGGTGGATTCAGGCTGATCGTAATCCATTAAAAACTGCTGAAGCAGGCCGATTTTCTGTTTTTGGCGGACATTTTCTTCCGAAAAACGGGCAAAAGCGGCATTTTCTTTTTCATTGGCCTGAAACCGTGTGCTGTCAGGATTATTGGCATACATCGGATGTACCCACAATTCAATCGCCTGATAGCCGATGAGAATGTATTTCTCTGAAGGATAGGGGGTGCTCTCCGGCTTTTCTTTGTAGTCGAAGCGGAGTACAAACTCGCCCGGCAGATATTCTGCGGGAACTACCAGGGTGGCTGTTTCACCGTTTTTAACAGCTTTGAGTTCAACTACCGGTTTAAATTGTTTGGGCCCCGACATGGGCAGAAGGCTGATATTGGATTCGGCGACCCCTCGGAGGTGAATGGTTACAGAACGATTCTGCCCAAAAACTGAGACGGGCAATAAACAAACAATTAAGAAAATGGTACTCAGAAGATGGTGAAAGAAATATTTTGGTGGCATAAACTTTATGTTGCGCTAAATACCTTGTGAAGTGGATTTTAAAACTACATGAATCAAAGATAAAATATTTGCAGTTTGACCAGGGTTAAAAAAGAAGTTATTGTATGAAAAGGATGTTTTGGGTAAAGGGGGGATATCCAATGGTTAATATTTTGCAAAGGTTTAACCGTTTCGTCATTCCGGGAACTTTTTATTATACAGAGGACCACAGAGTTTTTACTCAGTGCACCTCTGTGAGGCCTCTGTGTACCTCTGTGAAACTTTTTTTATTACACAGAGAGCCACAGAGAAGGCACAGAGAACCACGGAGTTTTTTCTCAGTGCACCTCTGATAGGCCTCTGTGTACCTCTGTGTTACTTTTTTTCACCCCCCTAAAGCCAGGACAAGCCGGGGAACTTTTTTTATTACACAGAGAACCACAGAGAAGGCACAGAGAACCACAGAGCTATTTTCAGAGAAACCTCAGTGTGTCTCTGTGAAGCCTCCGTGTAACTCTGTGTAGCTTTTTTTTTATTACACAGAGAACCACAGAGTAGACACAGAGGGCCACAGAGTTTTTATCTATTTCCGGATTCTACCAGGTTTTTGAACCTCTGAGTAACCCTGTCTGCCGCCAGGCAGGTCTGTGTTACTTTTTTATCCCCCCTAAAGCCAGGACAAGCCAGGGAACTTTTTTTATTACACAGAGAACCACAGAGAAGGCACAACCTGTCCCGCCACTGCGGGAGAGAACCACAGAGTTTTTTATATTCCCGGATTCTACCAGGTTTTTGAACCTCTGTGTAACCCTGTGTAACTCTGTATGACTTTTCATTCTCGCATAGAACTACTATTACTGTATTTTTATTTGATACATCTAATGGAGTATCCTTTATATTTATATTCATAACCGACACCGCAAAGTTCGTAAGTTAGTGCTAAATAATAGGCATTTCCAGTATTGTATTGGATTTGGCTCCAATATAATCCAGCCACACCGCGCGCATTGAGATTTCCACTATCTTCAAGTAATCCTGCCGCATGTATATGGAGGTCTGATATGAATGTGTCGTGATAATTTTGCCAGTTTCCATTAGTCATACAATTTTGCCACTCAGTTTGTGTTGGAACTCTCCAACTGCTTCCAAGTAGAATATGGCATGGGTCATTAATTAATATCCAATCATTGTTTTCATCAATTGGATAAATCCAAGTTGTATTAGGAGTTCGTATTGTTCCATCATGCTTATACCCTTGTTTCCTATTAAACTGCCAATACCACCCTGCTGAAGCTTCCGTATCATCATTTGCAGAAAGGGCTTGCCTGTCGGAACCAAGATTTTGAGTTATCCAGCATTTGGTGCCTCCGGTTAAATCCGTTTCAACCGTTCCGTATTCAACTGTTTTGTTCACAGGAGAAACATCCCCGGCAATATGGTTTATTGTGATGGTATTTCCACATACAAAGCCCGCAGGCGCCGTCGTAAAACTCTCCTCATTCCCGTAAGCCGTACCAACCCCGTTTGTTGCATAAGCCCTGACGGAATAGGTGGTTGATGGGTTCAAACCTGTGATGTTACTTGTAAACGGGCCTGTTCCACTCCCATCGGTAGTATAGCTATCACTCAGTGTTGGATTTTGGCTGGAACTCCAGCAAACCCCACGTGCAGTAACAGTTGCTCCTCCGTCAATGGTTACATCACCACCACTCATTGCAGAATTCAAAGTGATATTGCTTATACTTGCTGTTATGACAGAAGGTATTGTCGATCCTGTTGTAGTTCCATCGCTGAGGCACCGAAGTGTAAAACCATGGCATTTATCGCCAGGGTCCAAATAGCTATTGCTATTTGTAATATTAAGCAACCATCCATTACCATTACTAATTTGACTACTGCTCCAATAGCGGCCTCCTATTCCACGGATGAGTAAGGCACCATCGCTATTGTTCAATAACCCGGCGGCATGTAATTTTAACTCAGAAGCAAAAGTATTATTATAGTTGTCCCAGCCTCCAGTTATATCAACATTATTCCATTCTGTATATGTTGGGATTCGCCATGCGCTACCAAGTAATAAATTACAAGGATCACTAATATTCAACCAATCACTATTTTCATCAATTGGATATACCCACTCCGTATCAGGAATTCTTGATGAACCATCATGTCTGTATCCTTGCTTTTTATTAAACACCCAGTACCACCCCGCAGAAGCTTCAGTAGCATCGGTCGCTGAAGTGGCCTGATGATCAGCTCCCAGATTCTGCGTAATCCAACACTTGGTTTCTCCGGAAAGGTCTGTTAACGTTACACCATAAGTTACAGTTTTCGTTACCGGGGCAACACTGCCGGCAACATGCGTAAGGGTAAAGCCATTGCAGGTGATTTCAGCCGTAGTGGCAAAATTCTGCTGATTCCCGTAAGCAGTACCTGCGCTGTTGGTTGCATAAGCCCTTACATAATACGTTGTGGAGGGATTTAAGCCGGTGATATTGCTGATAAACGAACCGGTTCCGCTGCCATCGGAGGTAAAGGCATCACTGAGCGTAGGGTTTTGGTTTGTGCTCCAGCAAACGCCCCGCACCGTTACGGTTGCACCGCCGCTCGCTGTAACATTACCGCCCCCTGTTGCGGTGTTTGCCCCGATTTCAGTAATGGCTGCCGTGGTTACCGTAGGTACGGTAATGTTAATTGTGGTGGTAAAGCTTTCCTGGCTGCCGTAGGCTGTGCCCGCACTGTTGGTGGCATAGGCCCTGATGTAATAAGTAGTTGAAGGGCTCAGGCCTGATAGGGAGCTGATGAATGTACCGGTGCCACTGCCATCGTTGGTATGACTTCCGAAAATGGTTGGATTCTGACTGGTGCTCCAGCATACCCCCCTTGCCGTTACAGTAGCGCCGCCGCTGCTTGTCACATTACCCCCGCAAGTAACCGTAGTGCCGGTAATTGCTGTTGCAGCCGCTGTTGTAACCGTTGGTGTGGTTGTGGTTGAAGAAGTGGTAAATGATTGTTGCCCGCCATATGCCGTACCTGCACTGTTGGTTGCATAAGCGCGGACATAATAGGTTGTTCCGGCATTAAGACCGGTTATGTTGCTCGAAAAACTGCCTGTTCCTGTTCCATCGGTGGTATGGGCGTTGGCGATGGTCGGATTCTGGGTTATGCTCCAGCATACCCCTCTGGCAGTAACGGTTGCCCCGCCATCATGGGTGATATTCCCCCCACAGACGGCGCTGCCGGTGGTTACCGAACTGACGGAAGCCGTAATCAGGGTCGGTAAAACGGGTGGCGGAGAGGTTACGAAACTCATTTGTTCACCGTAAGCGGTTCCGCTGATGTTTGTGGCATAAGCTCTTACATAATAAGTGGTTGATGCATTCAGTCCGCTCAGGTTGCTGATGAATGAACCACTGCCGCTGCCATCGGTGGTGTGATTTCCGGCAATGGTTGGATTCTGGGAGGTACTCCAGCATACCCCCCTTGCAGTTACAGCATCTCCACCAGTAGCGGTAACATCTCCTCCGGAAACTGCGGTGCTGCTTGTAACAGCGGATATGACAGTTGTGGTAACCGTTGGTATGGTGTGCACATTGGCGGTAGTGAATGATACCTGATTCCCGTAAGCGGTGCCGATGCTGTTGGTGGCGTATGCCCTTGCATAGTAGGTAGTGCCTTCGGTAAGGCCGGTAAGGTCGCTGGTAAATGAGCCGGTTCCACTGCCGTTGGTGGTATGCAGCCCGAGGATGTTCGGATTTTGGGTTGTACTCCAGCAAACACCCCGGGTGATGACCGGTGAACCTCCGTCACTCAGCACAACGCCCCCACCCAGACCGTAGCTGGTTGTAACATTGGAAATGCCTGAAGTTGTAACCACCGGTATGGTGGGAATGGATTCCGTGACAAAGCTCTTTTGAATGCTGTATGCAGTGCCAGCACTGTTGGTTGCATAGGCTCTGACAAAATAAGTGGTGGAAGGTGTCAGCCCGTTCAGGTCGGTGATAAATGAACCGGTTCCGTTTCCGTCAACGGTATGGTTTCCGAAAATGGTCGGGTATTCCTCTGTGCTCCAGCATAAGCCGCGGCCAGTGACGGCAGCCCCGCCATCGTTGGTTACTTCACCGCCTCCGGAGGCGTAAGTAGTAGTGATGTTTATGATGTTCTGAATGTTTACCGTCGGGGTGATGGGATTGGTAACAAAACTGATTTCGTTGCCATATGAAGTACCGGCGGCATTGGTGGCGAATGACCTTACATAATAGGTTGTTGCATTGGTGAGATTTCCGATGTTTTCGATAAAGTGGTTCTGGTTTGTTAAACTGAGTTTTGTACTATCCGAGAGGTTGGGCTGAGGTACTGTTCCCCAGCAGAATCCACGGCTTATTACAGCCAGGCCGCTGTCAGAAACAATGGTGCCGCTGATAGTTGCGCCATAAGGGGTTATTGAAAACACAGAATCAGACAGAATCAGGGGCTGCCCCGTTTTCAGTGTGGTGAAGGTTGTTTCCTGACTGTAAATGGTGCCGGTAGGAATGGTAATAAAGGCCCGGATATGGTATTTTGTATTGGATTGAAGTTTATCAATAATGGCATTAAAGGATCCTTTGCCAGCAAGGCTGCCCAGGCTCTTCACCGAATCATTTTTATCCGGTGTAGTTTCCAGGGAATAGCAAAACCCGTGATCAACGATGTTGTGGCCGCCGGTGCTGTTCACATTGGCTGAAAAGGAGGCAGAGGTATAGGAAATCGAATCGGAAGCGATGTTTGACAACTCTGCTTTGTTGTTGCCGGCGGGCTCATCTCTGTCTTTTTCACAGGTAATAAACAGAAATGACAAAGCTAAAGTTAAGACTAATAAGCCAATCTGGCGCTTATAAAAACACTTCTGTTTCATATCAATCTTTTAAACAGCGGACAGGTAAAGCTACAGACTTATTAACATTACTTAATATACAATAGGAACTGCCAATGTTTAAATACCACCCATTCCCTGTATTGCTTTGGTTATTAGACCAATAACGGCCGTTTAAACCACGGCTGGTTAATGAGCCATCGCTGCTTGATAGATATCCTGCAGCATGAATTTTTAAAACAGAAAAGAAAGAATCATTGTAGCTATCCCAACCACCGGATGCATCGGTTGATTCAAGTTCTGTTTTGGTTGGAAGTCTCCAATCATTGCCAAGTAGCAGAGAGCAAGGGTCATTCGCTGCTTGCCAGTCAAAATCCTCGTTTATTGAAGTAACCCAGGCTGTACTAGGGGTTCTCGTAGAACCATCATGTTTAAATCCTCGTTTTTTATTAAACTGCCAATACCATCCTGCTTGAGTTTCTGATGAATTGGTTGCAGAGGTAGGTTGCTGATCAGCACCCAGATTTCGTGTGATCCAACATTTATTGCTGCCTGTAAGGTCTGTCAGAACAGTACCATAGTTTACAGTTTTTGTAACTGGTGCAATTGTTCCGGCAGTATGGGTTACATTCAGAATCGTACCACACGAAGAAACTGTCGTGAAAGTTTCCTGATTTCCATAAGCCGAACCTTCACTGTTTGTGGCATATGCTTTAACAAAATATGTTGTTGATTCGTTAAGGCCATTAATATTGCTGGTAAAAGATCCGGTTCCATTCCCATCAGAGGTGAAACTGATACAGTTTTGCAAAGTGGGATTACCCGTTGTATTCCAGCAAACTCCCCGGGCGGTTACGGAGGCATTGCCCGAATTGATTACATTTCCCCCTCCGGTTGCTGAATTGGTAGTTTGGTTTGTGATTGAAGAAGTAATCACACTAGGTACAGTGATTGACAAAGTTGTAAAATCTACCTGATCTCCATAACCTGTACCCTTTGAATTGGTTGCATATGCTTTAACATAATACTTGGTACCAGCATTAAGATTTGTAATGCTGCTGGTAAATGACCCTGTACCCTGACCATCGGGGGTAAACCCAACGCAGTTTTTAAGGGTAGGATTACCAGTAGTATTCCAGCAAACACCCCTTGCGGTTACTGTTGCATTTCCTGAATTGGTCACATTGCCTCCACCGATTGCTGAATTAATGGTCTGGTTGGTAATTGAAGATGTATTTACTGAAGGTACAGTTATAGGCAAAGTAGTAAAATCTACCTGATTTCCATAACCTGTGCCCTTAGAATTGGTTGCATAAGCTTTTACATAATATTTTACACCATCAGTAAGGTTCGAAATGTTGCTGGTGAATGTTCCTGTTCCCTGACCGTCGGTAGTAAACCCAAGACAGTTCTGAAGTGTAGGATTTCCGGTAGTATTCCAGCATACACCCCTTGCAGTTACTGTTGCATTGCCCGCATTGGTCACATTACCACCACCGGTTGAAGAGTTTGTTGTTGTGTTGGAAGTATTGGCTGTTGTAACATCGGGAACAGTAGCAGGGGTTGTTGAGAACACGATGATTTCTCCATACCCGCTTCCTTTTTGGTTTTTTGCATATGCTTTTACATAGTAAGTGTTTCCTTCAGCAAGTTCTGTTATATTCAGACTGAAGGTTGTATTCCCCGTTGTATTCGATGCCTTGCCCAGGCACTGGTTTTCATTAAACTGGTTATCAATATCCCAGCAGATGCCACTGGAAGTTACAGCGTAGCCGCTGTCGCTCAGAATGGAGCCACCACAGATAGCAGAAGAGATTGCAATCTCGCTGATTGCAGAAGTGTTAATTCTCGGTCTACCGGTTTTTAACGTAGAAATTTCTTTTTGGTCTCCATAGATGGTGCCACCTGAAAAGCTGGCAAAGGGGCGGACATAATACTTTTTATTGTCTTCAAGATTGGTGAGTTCTGCAGAAAAATCACCGGGTTCGGTGCGCTTACCAAGGCTTTTTACTGAAGCATTTATATCAGGGTTTGGGGCAGTGGCGTAGCAAAAACCGTGGTCGGTAAGGGTTTGGCCACCGGTTTGGGTGATGCTGCCTGAGACACTTACATTAAAATACCCAGGGCTGCCCGCTGTGGTTGAGGTAACTGAGACTTTGTTATTACCGGTGGGTTTATCGGTTTCCTTTTCGCAGGTAAAAAAAAGAAAAGGAATAATTAAAACAATTATCCAAAAACCAATCCATTCAGGTATATTTCCAATTGATTTCATAAAATGTAACTTAAATTTCATCCAACTCCGTTTCGTTAATTCGTTAAATCTGATAATTATCACAACAGCTAATCAATTAATTCTCTTTAGTCTCTGAGGCAGCGGGCAGTGAAGCCGTTTACCTTGCTGTAGGAGTCCAAGTTGCTGTAGTTACTGAAGAAGAACAGGTTGAGGCTGTAGTCGTCCGTAACTTGCTGCGAACTACTCCAGTAGTGGCCGCTTGAACTGCGGTAGCCGAGCGAACCATCGATGCTGCTCAGATAGCCTGCAGCATGCAATTTTAAAACAGAGGCATACGTTTCGTTGTAATTGTCCCAGCCCCCGGTGTTGTCGGCTGTTTGCCACTCTGTTGAGGTAGGCAGGCGCCAGCCGCTGCCCAGCAGCAGGGTGCAGGGGTCGTTGGCCGTTAGCCAGTCGCTGTTTTCGCTGATGTTGCTGTTCCAGGTTGTATTGGGGGTGCGGTTGCTTCCATCGTGTTTATACCCTTGTTTGCGGTTAAACTGCCAGTACCAGCCGGCTGAAGACTCAGCGTTATCGGTAGCCGAGGTTGCCTGACGGTCAGAACCCAGGTTTTGCGTGATCCAGCATTTATTGCTGCCGGTAAGGTTGGATTGAACCGTACCGTAATTCACCGTTTTATTTACCGGGGCAATGGCACCTGCATTGTGGGTTATGCTTAATACCGCACCACAAGACCAGGGTGCAAGGGTGGTAAAACTTTCATCATCAATGTCATAGGCCGTTCTTTCGCTGTTGGTGGCATAAGCCCTTACATAATAGGTTGTTGAAGGAGTTAGTCCGGTAATATTGCTGGTAAAGGAACCTGTTCCATTTCCATTGGTGGTAAAATTGATACAATTTTGTAATGTGGGGCTGTCAGTGGTGTTCCAGCAAACACCACGGGCTGTAATTGCATAACCCCCATCTGATAATACACGACTGCTGCATAATGCCGATCCGCTAGCTATTGCTGTAATGCTATCGGTTTTTACGAATGGCAGCCCCTTTTCGAGTGTTTTAAAAGTTGCAGTGGAACCATATAGTGTACCTCCATTGAAAGAGGCATAGGGCCGGATATAGTACATTGTATTTTCTTCTACATCTGTTAATTCTACTGCAAACGTTCCTAATGAAGTTGTTCTTCCAATGGATTTTGTTGAACTGTTCAAATCAGGTTCAGGCGTTTCGGCCCAGCAAAAGCCATGGTCGGTTATATTAACATGATTGCTATCAGTTCCTAATAGAGTTGCTGTTATTTCAGCATAGTTGTAAGTAACAATTTCCGCAGAGGGGTCTGATAGTTCTATTTTATTTAAGCCGGATGGTTTTTCCACTTCCTTTTCACAGGACACCATATAGAATACACCAGTTACAACCATTAAGGTTGTAAATAAACTGCTGTAAAGGGTACTATTGTTTTTCATAACCATACAATAGCTGTTTTAAAACGAAATACCTATACCGGCACTCCAGCCAGGCATTTTAAAGTTCAATATATTGGCGCCGCCCATCAGCAGCACTTTTCCGGTGCGAAGGATCAAGCCGGCTTCGAGTGCGGGGCCTTGTACCGAGAGGGATTCATCACGGCCGTAATCGGTGCCCAGGAGAGCATCATCTTCGTAACTGTATTCCTTTATTTCATAAAGCACTTCGTACTTGCCATAACCGGCGCCGGTATAGATGAAAAAGTTGCGGCCTGCCTGGAAGGTAAGCCCTCCAAAAGCAGCCCAGGCGGCTTTTTTGTGTTCCGAGGTAAACTCGTACCAGGCAAAGCGGTTGTAATCGGTGATGGCATTGTCTTTATAGGTATAGCTGCCAGTAAGGCCCGGACTTAGGTTTGACTGAAATGAAAGGTAATAACCGGTTTTACCCAAAAGGCCTATTCTCAGACCCAGCGGGGTGATCTGGTTGCCGGTGAGGGCAGCAAAGAAATCTTTTTTTACTGGGGTCTCCACAAGTTCGGCACGTACGTCAAATACCAGGTTGATGTTGTCTAAGGGGATTTCTTTGGTGGCTTCCCAGGTTACCATGTGTTGACCGTTTACCATGCCGGGGCCAAGGTCGCCGGTAACAAATCTGAGCGGGCCCTGGAAGGAGACGCCGCCGTCGGTGCTGGCGTAAATGCTGGTGGTAAGTGTTTGATTAAATTTCAGGCCGGCCACGGTGTAATACACCTCGATGTTGTTTCCAACTGTTGTAAAGCGAACATTCTCAATGCGCTGGGCAAAGATTTGGGTGCATAACAGGAGCAGGGTAATTGTGAAAATCAAAGTATAGTTTTTCATAAAAGATTGATGTTTGTTTTTCATTTTTGGAGGCTTTAAAAATAGTTACACAGACCTGCCTGGCAGCAGACAGGGTTACACAGAGGCTTCACAGACCTGCCTGTCGGCAGACAGGGTTACACAGAGAAATATTATATTTTACACTTTTCAAGTATTTCAAGTTACACAGAGAGACACAGAGGCTTCACAGAGGTTCACAGAGAAATACTTTGTTTTCAACTTTTCAAGTATTTCAAGTTACACATAGGCTTCACAGAGTTACACAGAGAAATACTTTGTTTTCAATTTTTCAAGTATTTCAAGTTACACAGAGGTTTCACAGAGTTACACAGAGAAATATTGCATTTTCAACTTTTCAAGTATTTCAAGTCACACAGAGGTCACACAGACCTGCCTGTCGGCAGAGAGGGGTTCAAAGAGTATTATCCCACTTCACAACTTCTACTACTATATTCAATTATAGTTTGCATAATCTCTGTGGTCCTCTGTGAAATAAAATAGACCTGCATTAAATGCACTATTTAAATTCTGTACCTTTTTATTCTGTTCTTCAACACATCATGCAGCAATCTCGGTTAACACAGAAGTTCAAAGTGATTTCACAACCTGATCCGGATCACCAGGTGAGAATGTAGAATTAATAAACTCTGTGGTCCTCTGTGTCTTCTCTGTGGTTCTCTGTGTAATAAAAAAGACTTGCATATTATGTACTGTTTAAATTCTGTACCTTTTTATTCCGTTCTTCAACAGTGTCACATTAAAGTTGATCAGCAGCCCGACCTCCTTGTGTGCGAATTTCAGGTAGGTCAACACCTGCGCCTCATGAACCGGGGCAAATTCATCCACCGTTTTCAGTTCAACCAGCACGGTATTCTCTACGAGCAGATCAATCCGGTAACCGCAATCCAGTTTGATTTCCTTATACACCACCGGCACCGCCACCTGCCGTTGTACTTTGAGCCCGGCTGCTTTCAGCTCATGTTCCAGGCAGGTTTCATACTCCGATTCGAGCAGGCCCGGCCCCAGTAGTTTGTGCACCTCAATGGCGCACCCGATAACCTGCTCCGTTAACCGATTGATCTCCCTGGTTTCCATTGGGTATTATTTACTAAAACCTTACCAGCACCGTTTCCCGGTTTCCATTAAATCGAGGTGTTTGCAGCCCCCTGATCTTAACCGAGGTTTCAGAAACATTCCGGCTGATATAGTCACTGAGTTCCCCTGCAGTAATTTTTTTATCCCCGTTGGCATCGGCTTTACCCTGCAGCCCTGCTGCCAGAAAATAGGTAAACAACCCGGTGCCTGAAGCATCATAGCCCAGCGAAGTCTGGTCGAAATCGGAGGAGGAGAATACTGCAAACCCGGGATCGTTGAGCCAGGGTTGTGCCACCACCGGCCTTACCAGGGCCCCTTTGGCGGCAATCAGGTTGCGTGCTTCATTGGTTTCGGAAGAACGAGAAACCCCGCTGAAGCAAGCATCGAGAAATACGGTTACACTCTTCGCATTCAATGCAGCAAGGCTGTTGTAAAGGGTATTCAGGTCATACCCCTGCCGTTCAATGGCTTCGAGACGCCCATCGCTTGGCAGCAGGAACACCCGGTCGCCGGCGGTGGAAGGAATCCCGTGACCGGAATAAAACACAAACACTTCGGTTTCCCCTTTCTTCACAGCTTTCTGCAATTCGCCATAGGCCGGATTAAAATTGTTGTCGAAGAAATTGCCTGTCACTTTTTTGTTGGTGAAGTCATACACTTTTTCAATACCCAGTGTATTTCTGAAATAATTCTTCATAATATCTGCATCGCTGTCAGCATAAGGTGCAGGTACAAAGTAATCGTAGCTTTCGATACCAATAACAATCCCAACGGCATCCGTCCTGGTAGTCAGTGAACGCGGAGCCTGTGTAATATCAATCAAACTGGCCGTATTGGCTGTAATCCTGTCTGATTTGAATTCAAATCGGGCAACCTGGGCCTTCAGTCTTTCAATATCTGCTTCTACCTTAACAATATTGGCTTCCGGTGCCCGGCTGTTGAGGGCAAGCGGGAGTTTCTGGTCCTTCAGTTCGCCTCTTTTAAAGGTGTTGGATATGGCAAGGTTAATTGGCAGATCGCCGGTCGTGGATATGCGTTTGTTCGGACTCAGGGTGAACCAGATTTCCTTTACTTCCCCGATGCCGATGTTTCCGAGCTCCCCGACAGACCCGGTTAAATAAACATTCTGGTCTTTAGAAACTATGCTGTATTTTGAACCCGGTGAAACATTCTGCCCGATATTCTGAACATACAGTTTAACCTTCACCATTTCGCCGGCTTGAATTTTCCCATCTTCGACCAGGGCAGAGGTCCCTTCACCCACATCGAAAATCTCATAACCCGAGAATACCAGCTTTGGCTCCTGAAACTGCAGGGTACTCATCATCAGAATTGCAGGATCCATGTCGTATCCGAAATATTCTTTAACATCAATCTGAAGCTTGTGTTCGGCCGATTTAATCCACATTCCGGCGGTGAGCTCTACGGTTACCATTGCCGATTTGTCCGGATAAATAAAGGCGATTTCCTGTCCGTCACGGATGGTAAGATCGTTGTCGGAAATGTTGTCTTTCACAGTGATTTTCAACCCCTGTGCCGGCCCTTTTCCTTTGTTGGTGATCTGCAGGTTCAGCCTGGCTTTCTCATTGGCTTCAAGGATGCCGTTCTTGTTGTCGTCGTCGAACGAAAGGTTTACAAACAGGTTGGGCGGCAATCCTCGGGTGTATTCAGGTTTGATGGTAACATTCTGTGCCTTGCTCTGGCCAGAGATTACTTTTTGCGGGAAGGTTTCAGCAGTGAGTAATGTCAGAAATCCTGCTAAAATGAAGTAAAGTACGGATTTCATGTCCTTATTTTTTACTGATCCGTATTCTTATTTTTTTATCCTGGAAGGTAGTAGAAGCGGCGCGATTGGAAGCCAGCCATTCCTGAAAATCTTCTGAAGACAGGGATTTCGGGAAGATGGTGGCATCATCGGCCGGACTGCTCTCTTTGAGTATTGGTTTACGAAAGGGTTCTTCGGAGAAGATCACATAAATGTTGTTGTATTCTTCTGTTTTTCCGGTCACAAGGATTACTTCATCCATAATTTCTGTAGAATTATATCCTTTCCTGTTCTCGAAAAACACATAATCCTTATCCCCGGTAATGCGGATAAAGCTTTCATTTTTCATTTTTTCGTAAGGTAACAGGCGTTGTGCAGTCAGACCATCGTCAATAAACACGGAGAGATAGCCATCAACCGGCGATTTGAAATAGAGATACAACTGCTGATTGTTTTTAAAGGCTTCGGTAAAACACTCTTTTTGCGGGCACCTGAGAGACAGCGCCTCCACTTTGGCTTTTGAACTGATCTTCCTGGCGGTGCCTTCGATCCTGCATTTCACATAATTGAATTTTTCATTTGAATTGCCAATCTTTTGTTCGGGATAGGTGAACTCAATTTTTGTGGTTTCAATCCAGTCTGCTTTCATCCGGGTCCCGGCCATAATGCTGTAGTTTACTTTGCCCTCTTCCACTACCATGTCAGTTTGCATCTCGGCATATGTTCCGAATTCCTTCTGGATGGCATTTAGCTTGGCCAGTTCTTCTGCCCGCTCTTTGGCCTGGTTCAGGGTTTCGTTGTTCTCGATGCGTACCTGCTCTTCGCCGCTTACGCGGATGATTTCCTGTTTCTGTGCAATGGCAGATATGCTTGCAGACATGAAAAAGGCCAACAAAATGTAAGCAGTACTCTTCATCTTCTATAAATTTTTCAGCAATAAATTTACAACGAAATCGATGTCTCCGAAGCTTAATAGGACAATTTTTATTAATTCTTTATAGTATATTCTCACGGAATATAAAATCAATTCCTCAACATCAGAAATTCTGATAGATGATCTCCGGTGTCTCCCCCTGAATTGCCGTCATAGCCATTCCGCATGAAGCTCCCAGATAAGTAGGGTCGGCAATGTAAAACCGTTTTTCGTTATAGATTACAAAATCGTTTCCGGGGCAGGCATCCAGGTTAACTGCCAGGGTAATGTGTGCCGGATAGCTGAGCCCGATGAAAGGCACCTTTGTATATCTGCTGAGCAGCCTGGCCAGCAATATTGAACGGTCCTCACAATCGGCGGCAGGGTAAAACAGGGTTTCGTCGGGAAACAGATAACGTTCTTTCCCAAACTGATCGCGATCTGTCTGATAATGAATGGCATGCTGTACATAATCGAGCAGCAGGTCAACCCGCTGGTTGTCGCTTTTTCCTTCAAGCAGGGGTAGAAAGTAGGCATCAAACTTTTGCATGGCATTGATGGACAAGGGGGCATTGAAATAGACCCCGAGTTCACAGGGCGGGTAGCTTCTGTAGAATTCGATCAGGTTTTTATTCAGGTTCAGCAGAAGCGGCTTGTTGTACAGGAGTGTCCTCAGGGTTTCGAGATAACCAAACTGAGGGATCTCTTTAATTATAAACGAGCACACGGGTTTGTTCCCGGGGTAGTCTGCTTCATGGATAAAAACCTTTTCGTCGGAAGATGGCGCAGGACCAGGACCCACGAAGAAGTAATCGCGGCTGCCAATGGTAAAACTGACTGTATAAAGCTGAACATCGGAAGGCATCAGCAGATAAATCGCGGAATTGCTGTAGCCGACTTTAACATTGTATCCCTGATGCAACAGCGCAACCCATGTAAACAAAGCCTGTTCGTTAGCTGAAGCGTAGTACGACCGGGAGGCCTTTAACAACAGGGAGGCATAGCCCCAATCGTTCAATTTGTAATTGATGGCTTTGCTTTTCAGGCTGGAGGTTACATCCATAAAATCCTGCGACCTGCTTGCTTTCAGAAAATAGTTGATGATGCCTTGTCTTGAAACAGCTGTAAGTTCCGGTAGCTGAATGTCTGAAAGGGGCAACTGGATTCTGTTGCCATAGAATAAAAAGGATTTACCGGTTGACAGGTTATCCATGGATTCCTTCTCTGGCATGTTGGTTTCCTGGCCCTGAATGGCGGTTGTATCCGGGTTTCCGGTTTTTACAAGGCTATCTTCCGGATTCAATGGGCTCAGTGGTTGCCCGATGACTGGCTGAATCACTGGTTTTGGTGAAACCGGCCTGGGGTTTTGTTTACCTTCAAATTCTTTCCACGAGTTTTGTAAGAACAACAAAAAAACAGAATCGTTGTGGCTGACAAAGCTGCTGAATTCCTGGTTGATCTGTTGGTTGAAAGCATTGAACTCTTTCAGAAACGAGCTATCCACTGTCTGTGCGGATGTTTTTGAGGTGAACACCATCGCCAGTAAAGACAAAAACACAAACTGAACGGCAATCGTGGTTATTTTTTTCATGGCTACAGCTTGTATTTGGGGTTACTGATTACTTACCGTGATGCGGATCAATGTAGAATCGTTCATAAATTTCCAGTAATAAACACCCGGTTTCAGAATACCCGGTAACAGGACATACTCTTTCACCTTTTTCTTAATGGTCACTTTTTTTACCAATTCGCCTTTACTGTTATAGATGGTGAGGTATCGCAGGTTCATCGAAGAGGGCCATTTGAAACAGATGGTGTCGTTTGTTTTCAGCGGGGTGAACTCATCCGGGAAAAAGTCATCAACTGATTCCTTTCTTTCCACCACGTCCATATTGCCGTATTCCTCCATGTTATTCTGATTACCCTGCACAGCCTCATCGGGAGAAGGTAGCTCTTTGGCATACTGTTTCTCATTGCCGGGATTTCCTGAGTTATAGTAAAGCAATGAACCGATTACAGCCAATACAATCAGGGATGCAGCCGCCAGCCATATTTTCCTTTGGCTGGAGGTTTTTCGCTTTTCGTCGGTGATCAGCGATTTCAGCTGCTTTTTAAGTTCCATCCTTTTCGAAGCTTCGGTATAGGTTTTCTGTAAAAGTTTACGCTCGGAAAACATCTTCGCAAATTCCGGATCCGACTCAACCCGGTGCAGGAAATCTGCGCTTTCCTGTTGATTCAGGGAACCTTCAAGGAACCTTTCAATCAATTCAAAATCGTTGTCTGTCTTTTTCATGGCACATCAATGTTATACGGTTGCCAGTAAATCACTCCAGGAGCTATCTGCAAGTACGGTTTCTTTCAACTTTTCCAGACACCTTTTAAATCTTTGCCGCGCAGTATCGGCCTCAATATTTAGTTTGGAAGCTATCTCCTCAAAACGGATGTTTGAACAGTTTTCGGAATTAATTTTCAATTCAGAATTGTATTTGTCCAGTCCAAATCTTAAATCAATGATCTTCTTGCATTTTTCGTCCATTCGTTCTTTCAGAAGGGTCAAGCGGGCAATCAGATCTTCAATATCTGCTTCCGGTTCATCAGCAACATCGATTGTTGAAATGTTATTGCCGAACCTTGCTGCACGTTCAAGTTGTTTCCGGCATTTATTCCGACAAATGGAGGTTAGGTATGTATTGAAAGAACTATCACCCTTAAACTTGCCTTCTCTTAAATTATTGGAAGCATCGATAAGTCCATCCTGGAAAATATCCTCAGCATCCAGCACAAGAGAACGAAAACCAAGAACCATTGATCTGATTCCGGGGAAGTAGCTTTTGTAGATGTACCTGAACATTTTGTTGTCGTTGTTCTTCACACCATTCAGAAGATCCTGTTCGGTGGGCTTTTGCTTATTGTACCCGAAAATGGATAAATGTGACAGGGGAGAGGTTTTATTTTCTTTCATTTCGGTATAGGGATAATTTTTAATCAATCCTATAACATACATCCCATTATCGGAAAATGTAACAGGCCTGAAAAGGGGTTTCAAATTACTTAAAAATCTGCTTACAATATTGAAATTCTGAAATGAATAACACTGTTGTCAGGTAAATACAGTAATTGCTTATGAGATTGCATTTGATGAACTACCTTTGGTCGGTTTTTCACTTCGCTTTCCAGCAGGTGCGGGACTCAGAATGACAAGCCCCCGTATTCCAAGAACCCATGCAGATAATAGTCATTCTAAGCGTTAGCAAAGAAACTCATAATTTGAACGGACGACAGTGAATATACAAAGCAATTGAGACTTTCTTATGTATTTTCTGTATTCACTCAAACATCACATCACCACAAATTATTTTATACCAGCGAAATTTCTCAATTATTTTGAAAAGAGTCAATGATTCAAAACCCAATTTATAAGTTTTAAGCCCTATGAAGAATTTAAATACTTAGTATTACCATATTTAGCCATCGGGAAATGGATTATTCATAACATTTCATGAAATGGATTAAAATTCTGGTATTGTTCATGCACTTAGCGTAAACTTTTTCCCTGTAAAATAAAATTTCAACCGGGAAATTGAGCACTAGCGTAAACTTAGCGTAAACTTAGCGTAAACTTTTTGCATGTTTTAAGTGCTAAAATAACGTGTTTTTTTGCACCACTCATTATTAACACATTGTATAATAGCGAATTACAATAAGAGGTTTGAAATAATTTACTTATACAAGGTACAATAACGATTAAGGATTGAGAGAATAACTTTAAAGTCCCTTTTGACGACTTTTAACTGACCGGCGAGAGGTTATAAATACCACCTCAAAGTATGTCCTGTTCAATTATTCCTAAGGTAACTTTCTTGTTGAAATGATTTTCTGTCTTCAAGGGCAAATCTCACTAACAAAATGAATTTTAAAACCCGTTTATAGTGTAATTTTAACGCAGTATTAGTAGGTTTGTATATTCATAAATGTTGCATGATGCCTGTCAGAAGTGAAAATGCGTGATGTAACTCAAAACGAATGATTTTCTTCTGGGAAACGCATTATTATTTAATGAGCCAGGTGAAACCGGTAAACAAAAACCAGCCCGTTGATGCGACGGCTATATGTTGAACTTACCTTTAAAATGAATTATCTGAAAATAACACAATCACAGCTTGAACAGTACCTTTCCAGGGCTGCCTGGATTTTGAAAGGGCCGGTGGATGCTTCTGACTTCAAAGTATATATTTTCCCTCTTCTGTTCTTTAAACGGATTTCGGATGTGTATGATGAGGAATTCAGATTTGCATTGGAAGAATCTGATGGAGATACGGAATATGCCAGACTGCCTGAGTTCCACCGCTTTGAAATTCCAACAGGTTGTCATTGGAAAGATGTAAGAGAAACAACTACGAATGTTGGTTTGGCTATTGAAAAAGCATTGAGAGGAATCGAACAAGCCAATCAGCAATTTCTGTATGGAATTTTTGGTGATGCCCAATGGAGCAATAAGAATAAACTCTCTGATCGTTTGTTGAATGATTTAATTGAGCACTTCTCTCAATACGATCTTTGTAACAGCAAGGTTGACTCTGATTTATTGGGAAATTCCTACGAGTACCTGATTAAGCACTTTGCTGATTTAACCAATAAAAAAGCGGGTGAATTCTACACCCCCCGTTCTGTGGTGCACCTGCTGGGTTTGATACTCGACCCGCATGAGGGTGAAACCATCTATGACCCAGCTTGCGGTACCGGCGGAATGTTGTTGGAGTGTGTTCATCATCTCCAAGAGAACAATGAAGACTTCAGGACCCTGCAATTGTTCGGACAGGAGAAGAACCTTACATCCAGCTCCATTGCGCGCATGAATATGTTTCTGCACGGGATTGAAGATTTTCAGATTGCCCGTGGGGACACCCTGCGGAATCCGGCATTTTTTGAAGCCGATGGCTTAAGAACCTTCGATTGTGTCATTGCCAATCCGCCTTTCTCCCTTCAGGATTGGGGCGCTGAAAACTGGGCCAAAGATCCCTATGGAAGGAACATCGCCGGAGTACCTCCCCAAAGCAATGGCGATATGGCCTGGGTGCAGCATATGATTAAGTCAATGAACAGCACCGGCCGGATGACGGTTGTATTGCCGCATGGCGCCTTGTTCCGGAAAGGGGCAGAAGGTCGGATTCGCGAAGAACTCTTAAAACAGGACCTGCTGGAAGCAGTGATTGGTCTTGGTCCCAATATTTTTTACGGCACCCAGTTGGCTGCTTGTGTCATGGTATTTAAACAAAACAAAGCATCGGACAAAAAAGGGAAAGTACTCTTCATCGATGCCTCAAACCAGATTCGCATCGGAAGGGCACAGAATTTTCTGGAAAAAGTTCATGTGCAGCAGATCTATCAATGGTATCAGGAATTCAGGGACGTTGAGAACTTTGTGAAGGTTTCCGTGATTGATGATTTAAAGGAAAATGATTATAACCTGAATATTCCGCTTTATGTGGAGAAAGTAATCGAAGATAATCTGCCTTCGGTTGAAGAAGCATTGGCTGATCTGAAAAATGCCTGGAATGAAAGTCTGGAAGCGGAAGAAAAATTTAAAAACATTTTAAAAAACTTTATGTAATGACCTGATTTGCAACAATGACAGTCAGAGAAGCAAAGTTGATGATTTGATGAATCAATTTAACCTGTTTTAGTTTTGTCATTTTAGCTTTAACTGTATTTTATGACTTCAGAAGATCAGATTTTAGAAATTCTTAAGCAGGGGAAACCACTCAAAGCAAAGGAAATTGCTTTGAGTATAAAAGGATTGTCGGTAACTGAGATCAATTCGATCCTTTATAGGAAATTGAAAGGGAGGGTAGTACAAAACAACAATTACCAGTGGAGTCTGGTAAATAGCGAATCGGCTAATCTTTATTCGCCGGCTGAATTGCCCTTGAAAAAGAATACCCCCTTAAGCAGACTTTCCAGTTATTACTTAGAGTGCATTTCGAAAGACCTCGATAATGGAATAAGCGAATATGCATCAAGCTATTATGGTAACACAAACTACATCCAGGTGCCCGGTTTGATCGATGAACAAAATCCAATGACACTTGATCAGAATAAGATTTCATATCTGGCACAAAAATTAAGAAAGGAAAGACAGGGATTAAATGTATGTATCGGATATCCGGTTCAATTGGAAGAATTCAGAGGTAAAAACGGTGGATCCTATTTTAAAGTAATGCCCGTTTTAATCCAGAAAATTGATACCGATTTGTTTTTAAAGGGGGAAATTTCTCTGACTGAAGAATCACCATATATTAATGCGGATGCTTCAAAAGTAAATGAGGGATCTTCTTCTAATGAAGTTTTACAAGATATAATACAACTGAATGAAGAGTTGGGATTGGATTCCATTGATGTCCCGGCGATAGAAGAAATTGCGCTCAGGTTAAAAGAAATCAGACCCAAATGGAAGTGGATAGACAATCTGGAACCGGATAAACTTTCAGAAGTGGATCTCAGTCAATCGGTTAACAAAGGAATATATAATGTTTGTGCTGTATTTCTGACCGAAAGGTCTAAATATACGGTTGGACTTGAAAAGGAGTTAAATGATCTGACAAAGATTGATGAAAGCAATTATACAAACTCAATTCTTGGAAAACTCATCAATCAAAAGATTGCAGAAACCAGCACTCCGGAAAAGGTTCTCATTGAACCACTCCCAATGAATGAAGAGCAACGTGAAGCCATTTTGAAAGGACTACATAACGAGTTAACCGTTGTAACCGGCCCGCCAGGTACAGGGAAATCACAGGTTGTATCAAATTTGGTTGTAAATGCTGTACATCAAGGTCTGAAAGTTCTATTTGCTTCCCGAAATAACAAAGCGGTTGATGTAGTACTTGCCCGCGTTAATGGCTTAAGCAACAGACCTGTTATGCTGAGGTTAGGGAATAGTGAAAAACAGGATGAGTTGTCGCAATACTTAACAGGGATGATTTCATCCAAAATTTCAGAAGCGGATGAAAGGAATTTTGAGACAGTTAACGAACTTCATAAATCATTGATCGTCCAGGTTGGTAAAATTCTGGAAAGGCAGAAACAGGGTATAGATCTGAGAAATCAGGTTGATTTAGCTGAGCAGGAAGTTGAAAGCCTTCGGGAACAATTCGGAGAAGAGCTATTTAAAGATATGTACCAGGTTACGAATACTGATATCGAAAGGGCCCAAATCCTGGTTAACGGGTTAAAGATGAGTATTAATCAGGCTATTCGTAAAAATCTTGGTGTAATTGAAAAGGCATTTTGGGTGTTTACAAAAAGGCCAAGATATAATCGATTGCTTGATTTCCTTGAACAGAACCGTGACCCAGTTAAGCCCTTATTCATTGAGATGCCAAAGCAATTTGATCTTGAAAAATTGCCAGAACAATCCAACAGCTTTTTAAATTCCTGTAATAAACGCTTAATTGAAATTTTAAAGATCAAGGATTATAAGGATAAACTTACCCGACTTCAAAATCAAAAATCAATCTATGAATTATCAATTGAAGAGAATAGCCTTGTTGAGCAGATAAGTGAAAATTCAAACAAACTCTGGAATTTATGGCTTCAACTGCTTCCCGGCAGAATCTCCCGTGAAGAAAGGAAGTTAATAGGTGATTATATCACAGTTCTGGACCTTATTATTCAGGCAGACAAGGATAATCAGAAAACGGATAAATCGGTTTGGGCAAAGTATTACAAATTACTTCCCCAAATTACAAAGATTCTGTCATGCTGGGCAGTGACATCGCTCTCTGTTCGGAGCAAAGTGCCATTTGAACCTTGTTTTTTTGATTTGGTAATTATTGACGAAGCAAGTCAATGCGATATAGCCTCCGCCATTCCCTTGCTATATCGCGCAAAACGGGCCGTGATTATTGGCGATGATAAGCAATTAACCCACATCACAACAATTAATAAGAATCAGGATAATAAGCTTATTGAGAAATTTGAATTGACTGATGATTTTATGGTCTGGAGTTATGCCTCATCCTCCCTTTTCAGACTAGCGGCTTCTCTATGCGGGAATAATGACATTGTTCAGTTGAGGGATCATCATCGCTCTCATGCCGATATCATCAGTTATTCAAATAAATATTTTTACGACGGTACACTGAGAGTAGCCACAAATTACGACAAGCTTAAATCAATTCCCAATGAACCGGCCATTCGATGGATTGATGTCCGGGGAAATGTTGTTAAACCTACAGCGGGTGGTTCTTTAAATGAAAAAGAAGCGAAAAAGGTTGTAGAAGAATTAAAAAGATTGGTTGAAACCGGGTATAAGGGCTCCATTGGTGTGGTATCACCATTCAGGGCTCAGGCCAATCGGATTATGGATATGGTTTTAGCTGATACTCATTTAAGTGACCGTTTAGTCAATCGAGATTTTCTGGTTGATACGGTGCATAAATTTCAGGGTGATGAAAGAGATGTAATGATATTCTCAACCGTTGTTTCTGATGGCCTTGGAAGCGGTTCAGAGGTATTTCTTAGTAAAACAGTAAATCTGTTTAATGTGGCAATTACCCGAGCGCGGGCTGCACTTATAATTGTTGGTGACCAGTCAGCCTGTTTTAATTCAAGTATCAAACACTTCTCCCAATTTGCAGATCATGTAAAAACCATTCATAATAACAGGGATAACGCACAGCAAAACATAAACATTGACCTTGGGCCCAGGTTCCCAAAAGTTTCAGGTACTGACATAGTCTCAAACTGGGAAAAAGTATTGTATGAAGCTTTATACAAAAACGGGATTAAAACTGTTCCCCAATATAAGGTTGACAAGTATAGCCTCGATTTGGCCCTGTTTGAAAATGGGAGAATGCTCGATATTGAGGTAGATGGAGAATCATACCACCGAAGTTGGGACGGAGAATTGATGCGTCGGGATAAAATCCGGAATAAACGCTTGATAGAATTGGGTTGGGATGTGAAGCGTTTCTGGGTATACGAAGTTCGGGATGATTTGAAGTCCTGTATTGAAAGAATTAATGATTGGAAAAACAAGGCCAAAGAGACAGAATAACCCGAAAAAAATCGAAAAATTACTCTTGGGTGCATCCACTGCACTGCGTGGAAAGACGAATGAAAAAATTTACAGTTCTGAAATTTGCATGGAATGAGTGTTTGAATTCCAGGTAAAATATATGCAAAAGAATATAAATTCCATGAATTCAACATTTTTATATGAATATGCATATAAAACGAAGAATTGTACTATCTTTGTATTCAAAAGCATATAGAATGAAAGAATTAGCCAACTTTGTAAAGGCCAAACGAAAACAATTGGGTCTGACACAAGAAGAATTTGCGGAAAAAGCAGGGGTTGCCCTTACAGTTATCAGAAAGATTGAACAAGGCAAAGAAAACCTTAGTTTGTCAAAGGTTAATCAGGTACTGCTTATGTTTGGTCATGTTTTAGGTCCGATAAATGAGAACAATGCGACAAGGAATAGTGAAATACAATAACATACAGGCTGGTCTTTTATCTGAAGAAGATAATGGAGAGTATGTGTTTGTATATGATGATAACTATGCAAAGGCTTACCCTGACCAATTCGTCACATTTCAGATGCCTGTAACCCAAAGGCCATACAGAAGCAAAAGACTGTTCCCGTTTTTCGATGGTCTGATTCCTGAGGGATGGCTCTTGAATATTGCAGCTCAAAGCTGGAGAATCAACAAGGATGATCGTATGGGGCTTCTTCTTGCCTGTTGTCAAAATGCCATCGGTGCGGTAAGTGTTCATCCTGTAAATACTAAAGCAGATGAGTAGATGCCTGTATTGTTATAAAAAGCTGGATGAAGATCAGGTTGACTATCACCCAAAGTGCATCAAAGCGTTCTTCGGAACCACACAGGCACCGGTTCTGCCTTATCGGTTATCAGAAATGGAAAAATTGGCGAAAGACGCGGCAGAGTTATCTATAACAGTTCCGGGAGTTCAACCAAAATTGTCTTTGGGATGGATAAAAAATGAATTGGGTAAAGGACACCATAGGCGTTTAACCGTAATGGATGCTTTAGCAGGACATTTCATTTTAAAACCACAGAATGCTGATTACCCACAGATGCCCGAGAACGAGCATCTATCTATGAAGTTGGCTGAATTATTCAAGATTAGCATTGTGCCGGTCAACATGATTCGTTTGGAATCCGGGGAATTGTGTTTCATCACCAGACGAATTGACCGAAACCCGGATGGATCCAAAAATCACATGATTGATTTTTTGCAAATCCTTGAACTGGAAGATAAATACAAAGGCACAATGGAAACGCTTGGAAAAAAAATCGGCGAGTTATCTGTGAACACCTTGTTTGACAAGCTTCGCTTTTTTGAATCCACGGTATTCAATTATATCATCGGGAACAACGATATGCACCTGAAAAACTATTCCATGCTGCTTTCGGATATGGGTTGGGTGCTTTCGCCTTTCTACGACCTTTTAAACGCAAAAATGATATTACCGGATGATAAAGAGGATATGGCCTTGTTGCTGGGTGGTAAAAAGGAAAACTTCAAAAAAGTATATTTCGACCGCTTTGGTGATGTTTTAAAACTTAATGATAAACAAATCAATGGAGTATATAAAAAACTTACGAAATGGATGCCTGAGGCTACTCAATTGATAGAAAATTCCTTTCTGGAAACAGACCGGCAAAAAGCAAATATAGAATTCATCTCTCAACGTGTAAGACTTTTCACAGAATGACCCAACTAGAACTCGAAAAATATCTCTGGGGAGCCGCCACTGCTCTGCGTGGCACGATTGATGCCGGAGATTACAAACAATATATCTTTCCCCTGCTCTTTTTCAAGCGCATCTGCGACGTGTATGACGAAGAATTTGAAACGGCGCTGGCTGAAAGCGATAACGACCTGGAATATGCCTCTTTTGCCGAAAACCATCATTTCCAGATTCCGGGAGGAGCGCATTGGAGGGATGTGCGTGCAACGACCACCAATGTGGGAATGGCCTTACAGGAAGCCATGCGTGCCATCGAAAAAGCCAACCCGGAAACCTTGTTCGGCATTTTTGGTGATGCGAGCTGGACCAACAAGGACCGTCTTTCAGATGAAATACTGAACAACCTGATTGAGCATTATTCGCAATTTAAACTCAACCTGGCAAATGTGCCAGACGATCAGTTGGGCAATGCCTACGAATACCTGATTAAGAAATTTGCCGATGACAGCGGACACACTGCAGCCGAATTTTATACCAACCGTACCGTGGTAAAGCTGATGACCATGATAATGGACCCGCAACCAGGTGAAAGTGTGTATGACCCCACCTGCGGCTCAGGTGGTTTGTTGCTGAATTGTGCCCTGCATTTAAAAGAAGAAGGCAAAGAATACCGCACTCTAAAATTGTATGGACAGGAAATAAACCTGCTCACTTCTGCCATGGCCCGCATGAATATGTTTATGCACGGCATTGAGGAGTTTAGTATTGTACGCGGCGATACCCTTGCCCAACCTGCTTTTATTGAAAACGACGAACTTAAAAGGTTTAATGTGATTCTGGCTAACCCGCCTTACTCCATCAAGGCCTGGGACCGTAAAAGTTTTGAAAAAGACCCTTACGGACGAAATATCTGGGGCACACCGCCTCAGGGATGCGCCGATTACGCCTTTCAGCAGCATATGCACAAAAGCCTGAATGAGCAAAACGGGCGTTCCATTTCGCTTTGGCCGCATGGTATTTTGTTTCGTGATGCGGAAGCCGATATGCGCCGGAAAATGATTGAAAATGATTTTGTGGAATGTGTGATAGGGCTCGGCCCAAACCTGTTTTACAACTCACCGATGGAGGCGTGTTTGCTGATAACCAAAACCAACAAGGAAAATGGTAAAAAAGGCAAAGTGTTGATCATTAATGCGGTGAAAGAGGTCAAACAAGACAAGAACATTGGATTTCTGGAGCGATCTCATATTGAAAGAATACATCAAGCCTATCAAGCCTTTAAGGATGAAGCCGGTTTTAGCAAGGTATTAAGAGTGGAGGAAATCCTTGAAAACAGAGCCAGTTTAAACATTGCTCAATACGTAAGTAATGTTGATACCAGCTTTGGCAGAATCAATATTGACCAGGCTTTGGAGAACTGGAACAGAACCTCGGAAAGTTTAAAGAAAAGTATGGATGAATTATTTCAAATCTTTAAGTAAGAATGGAATTAACAATGCAGAATATAGATTTGAGAAACATCGATAAATCAAATTGGGAATCCTACCGATTTGATCAAATTGCAATGAAAATTTCCGAAACAGTAGATCCCAATAATACGGATTTAACTATTTATGTAGGATTGGAGCATCTGGATGCTGAGAGCATTCACATTAAACGTTTTGGGACACCTGCAGATGTAAGTGGTGGTAAATTAAAATGCTATCCCGGAGATGTTATTTTCGGTAAAAGAAGAGCCTACCAAAGAAAAGCTTCCATTGTAACTTTTGAGGGAATTTGCTCTGCACATGCATTTGTTTTAAGAGCGAATCCTGAAGTAATTGATCCCAGGTTGTTTCCTTTCTTTCTTCATTCTGATTTATTCATGCACTGTGCAGTGGATATTTCCGTTGGCGGACTTTCTCCAACCATAAATTGGGTGCAATTAAAAGAACAGGAATTCCTCCTCCCCCCCAAAGACCAGCAAGCCCAGCTGGCCGAACTGCTTTGGGCAATGGATGAAGTGATAGAAAAAGAGATGTGCCTTATCAAAACTTTAGAATTAAGTTTTGAATCTTATCGTAAAAACTTTATTGAAAATGGAGCTCAAATTCATAAAAATAATACTCGAAAGTTGCGTTTTGGCAAAATATTCAAAAATTGGCAAACGAAAAAGTTAAGTTCGTTCAGTACTCTTATTGGAGGTAACGCTTTCAAAAGTGATGAATTCAAAGAAAAAGGAGCTTATCAGGTTTTAAGAATTGGTAATTTAACAGATAAAGGTTTTGATTTGAAGAAATCACCTGTTTTTATGGAAGAGATAAGTAAAGCTGAACAGAAGTATTTAATCCCCAAAGGTGCAGTTGTAATAAGTTTGACAGGCACAAATGGGAAACGTGATTATGGGTTCCCCACTTTAATGAAAGAGCACAAGATGCATTTGCTCAATCAAAGACTAGCAATGATATTGGTAAATGAGAAAGTAATGTTGCCTGAATTTTTATTTCTTTTAGCAAAAATGGAATTATTCCAAGGTCGATTTTTTCTTAATGCCACTGGCACAGCAAATCAAGCGAATGTCAGTATGACTGATGTTGCAAAAATTGAATTACCAATTCCCCCAATTAATGAACAAAAATTGATCATTGATAAAATGGACTTTATAAGACTTAATATCGTGAATAGCAAATCCAAAAACGAAAGTTCAAAAGCCTTGCAAAAGAGTTTAATCAATCAGATATTTTAAGGGAGCAACCAAAACATAATTATGGAAACGAAATCTGAAATCATACAGTACATCAACAAAACGTATGGCGTTCGTTTAAGCAGCGCCAATGCGTCATTTTCGAACATCAATGTGGCGAAAAGTGTCTGGTGGACAAATGTTCCACTCCACAAGTTCAGTGATACGGTTCATTTGCTTTTTAAGGGAGCCGGAGAGATTATCTGGATTGTTCTGCCGGTTGGTTTTGTAAAAAACCTCCCGGAGAAGTTCAGAATCCGGAAAGACCGGAATTCTATAGATATTGAGGTATGGGCCGAGAAGGATGAACGGTATATGATTGATGTAAAGTCGGGAGGTACACGGTTTAATTTTAAGTCTTACATCAGAGAAATAATTGCAAGGTAGCTTAATCAGACTGATACTGTAAGCATGTTACTTTTTCCCGATAAAATACGAACCGATTATACGTATGCCAGGCCAAATGAGCGTATCTATACCTTTTTAAACCGGAGTGGTTTGGAGGAATCTGGTTTGGTGCGTAAAAAACTGAATGCATGGTTTGGTCATTATCCGGAACCTGAGCAAAACGAGCTTAAAAAAAGGATGCAAAGCAAAGAACATTTTTCCGATGCCTTTTTTGAGCTATACATGCATGAGTTCTTTTATGACAAGGGCTTTCAGCTTTCGGTTCACCCGCAATTGGAAAGCACCGGCAAGCGACCTGATTTTTGGGTTACAAAGGGAAAAGAGCTGAGTTTCTATCTGGAAGCGAAAGTAGTGCACGATGTATCAGATTGTGAACGCGAATACAAGGAAAAGCAGGATAAAATTGCCGATGAGCTTAATAATCTTGCAAACTTTCCCTGGTGGATTGCCATTCAGCAATTGCAGATAAAAAATGAGAGTTCGTTCAGTGTTAAACCGGTCATAAAGAAGATTCAGGAAACTGTAAAGACTTTTGACTATCTGCAAATGCTAGAACTGACCACAAGAGAATCCTTATCGTTTGAGGATGAAAACGTTCAAATAGAGTTGGCTCTCTGGCCTCGTGTCTCATCCCGCATTGAAGGAATTAATCCGGCTGTTGGCGTATTTGATTATTTTGATGCTAAATTTGTAAATACAAGCGGAGCCCTGTCAAAAGCCATTGAAGAAAAAGCCAGAAGATACGGAAAACAAAAATTCCCCTTTGTTATAGCGCTGAATTGTAAGAGCCCGCATCATTTTACATTTTTTGATTTGGAACAGGTATTAGGCCCGGATATCAAACACACAAGGAGCAACAACCCCATGAATCTAACGGATAGAGCATCAAACGCTAAAGGCATTTTCTCCCATCATTTTATGGATCAGGTTGCTGCATTAATCTTTACCTGGGTAACGCTTTACCACCAGGATGATGAACTTTGGTATTGGTGCGAGAATCCAAATTTTGGTGACAAGAATTTTCAAGAATATTTAATCAATCAGATATTCTAGGAAATGAAAGCTAAAGACTTTATTTACATCCTGTTTGGTGTCATCATCTTACTTGTTTTATGGCTTTTTTTAGATGAGCTAAATAAAGGCAAACGGAAAGATGCATTAATAGCCAGATTAACACAAGAGAATCAACAATTGAAAGCAGGATATTTAAGCTTGTTTGAGAAATACCTGAACTCAATAAATAGTGCAGAACCGAGTACCGTCAAGGAATTACAACGATTAAAATGTGAAATCGATTACCTGGATACATCAACTCATATCGAACTTGATTCGGTAATACGACATGTTGATAAAAATGAAGGCGCAAAAGCCGTTAAAGACCTTGCGAAAATTGTTGAAAATCAGCTGAGGGAGAAAGTGAAAAATGATAAGTCATTTTCTAAGAAGCCAATGCTGAACAATTTATTAGAACATGCACACCAATCTAACTTGATCAATGAGCAAATGCTTAGTTTCGGAAAATATTTGAAGGATATAAGGAATAAAGAAAGTCATGAACTGGGCGTTCAGATTCCTTCTCACTTGCTTGGTATTGCGATTTTTTCCGGAATTGAAATCATCTATGCACTTAAGAGAAGCAGTCTCCCAATAGCTGGTGTGATTGCATAAATAACATCTCTAGCTTTCGAACCTGTACTAATTGACAATGTTATGTCTTTTACCGAACTAAACAGTGTAGAAAATTACATCATCCACCAGTTAACCGGGGTGAATCTGAATCAAAACGCTGTTGCTGAACTCAATGCTACTTATGGGTCGCTTTGGAAATACAAGTCAGCAGAAGCATTGAACCGGGGCGTGAATGAGGTATTGGATGAAGCGGAACTGAAAGCGGCACTCATCAGGCTTAATCCCGAAATTTCTAACCGGCATGAGCTGGCCGATGAAGTAATTTATAAACTCCGGGCGATATTGATTTCTGTCAGCCAGATGGGTTTGGTAAAGGCCAACGAAGAATTCTTCAAATGGATGAGTGGTGATAAGACCATGCCCTTTGGAGAGAACAACCGGCATGTTCCGGTCCGGCTTATTGATTTTGAGGTAATTACCAACAACACTTTTATGCTTACCAATCAATACCGGATTCATCATCGCGAAACCAAAATACCCGATATTGTTTTGTTGATCAATGGAATACCGGTGATTATCGGAGAAGCCAAAACGCCGATCCGACCATCGGTGAGTTGGTTGGATGGGGCACACGAAATACACGATGTCTATGAAAATGCAGTACCTCAGTTGTTCGTTCCCAATATATTGTCGTTTGCTACAGAAGGAAAGGAGTTGTACTATGGCGCGATCCGTTGCCCGCTGGAATTATGGGCTCCCTGGCGCATCGAAAGTGATGAAGATGCCCTGGCCAAACGATTGGGACTGGGTGAAATAGGGAAGGAGTTATCGGATCTTCTTAATCCCCAAAGGCTGCTGGATATTCTGCAGAGTTTTTCACTGTTTGCTTCCAACAAAAAGAAGCAAAGGATTAAGATTATTTGCCGGTTTCAACAATATGAAGGAGCAAACCTGATTGTTCGGCGGGTTAAGGAAGGTTTGATTAAGAAAGGATTGATCTGGCATTTCCAGGGTTCGGGCAAATCCTTACTGATGGTATTTGCTGCTCAGAAGCTCCGGAGAGATCCGGAATTAAGGAGCCCTACAGTTATTGTCCTGGTGGACCGGACCGATCTGGATACCCAGATTACCGGAACCTTCAATGCAGCCGACATTCCCAATGTGGAATCCACAGATAGCATTAATGAACTGCAGACCATGCTTGAACGGGATGCCCGGAAAATTATCATTTCCACCATCCATAAATTCAAGGATGCCAGGCCGAATATGAATACGCGGGAAAACATTATCGTTTTGGTGGATGAAGCACACCGTACCCAGGAAGGTGACCTGGGTCGTCAGATGCGGGCAGCCTTGCCCAATGCTTTTCTGTTTGGGTTAACCGGTACGCCGGTAAATAAAGCAGATAAGAATACATTTTGGGCTTTTGGCTCGCCTGAAGACCAGGGTGGATATCTTTCACGCTATACTTTTCAGGATTCGCTGCGTGATGACGCTACCCTGCCTTTGCATTTTGAACCCCGACTGGTGGATGTGCACGTAGACAAGGAAACGATTGACAAAGCCTTTGAAGCGTTTAAGGAAAGTGCAGCACTCAGCGACGAAGAAGCCGATGCCTTGAACAGGAAATCAGCTAAGATGGCAGCATTTCTCAAGGCCCCTGAACGGGTTGCCAGGATTGTGAAGGACATCGCTGAACATTACGGTGAAAAAGTTGCCCCTCATGGATTCAAAGCAATGATTGTTACTCCGGATCGTTTCGCCTGTGTGCAATACAAAGAAGAATTGGATAAGTACCTGCCGGTTGAGGCAAGCAAAGTGGTCATCTCAACCTCGGCCAATGATGAATACGATTTTAAGCAGAAGTGGGGAATTGACAAGGCCCAGCAGGAAAAGATAACCGATGATTTCAATGATCCGGCATCTGATCTGAAATTTATCATTGTTACAGCGAAGCTGTTAACTGGTTTTGATGCGCCCATCCTGCAAACCATGTATCTTGATAAGTCCATCAAGGATCATACACTCATACAGGCCATTTGCCGTACCAACCGGAAATTCCCGAATAAGTCATTCGGTAGGATTGTCGATTATTTCGGGATTTTTGACGATGCTGCCAAAGCATTGGAATTTGATGAAGCAAGCATGAAGCTTATCATTACCAACCTTGCTGACTTATGTGAAGAGTTGCCTGAAGCCATGGAGAATGCGCTCCGGCATTTCGATGGGGTAGATAGATCCATTGAAGGATTTGAGGGGCTAGAAGCAGCTCAGAATGCCATCCATACAAATGAAAAAAAGGATGCTTTTGCCAAAGATTTTAAATACCTGGCCAGGCTGTGGGAATCGTTGTCTCCTGACCGGGTTCTTGATCCATACAACCAGGATTACAAATGGTTAAGCCAGGTATTTGTATCGGTTAAACCGGCTTCTGATAACATTGGCAAGCTTCTATGGTTTTCGTTGGGAGCGCAAACAACGGCACTCATCCACGAAAACATCCATGTAGGAGAAGTCCACCAGTTAGATGAATTTGTGCTGGATGCGGATGTTATCGAGAATATCTTTAACAATCCGGACCCGAAAAATGCAAAGAAGCTTGAAAAAATAATGATTAAGCGGTTTCAGAAACATGCCGGCAATCCGAAATTTAAAAAACTCAGCGAACGCCTGGAGGAATTACGGGATAAAGCTGAACAGGGGTTAATCACTTCCATTGAATTTGTAAAGGAGCTTTGTAAACTGGCAAAAGAAACCGTTCAGGCTGAGAAGGAGCTTGAGCAATTGATGCAGGAGAAAACGCCCAAAGCAGCATTAACCGACATCTTCCTGGAATTGAAATCTGATCAGACACCGGCAGTTGTTGAACGGATTGTAACTGATATAGACGCTATTGTAAGGGCAATTAGTTTTCCCGGTTGGCAGAATACTAATACAGGTGAAAGGGGAGTTCAACAATCTCTTCGCAGAGCCTTATTAAAATACCAGCTACACAAAGATCAGGTATTGTTTGACAGGGCGTATGCTTATATTAAGGAGTATTATTGATATAAAATTTAAACTATGAAAACAACAAGAAAACGACCCCAAAAGCCTAAGAAGTCTTACATAATTAAAAATTTTGTAAAAATCTTCTTGAGAAAATTATGGGCTAAGAAAGATAAATTATTAAGGTTTCTTATATCATTGGTTCATTTTAGTCCAGTTGTTTTTATTATCGTAGCATTGATTTTTTTCTCAACGGAGCCCTATACTACTGCGAACATAATTGTTGGATTTTTTTTGGGAATCATCAATTTATCATTCTTCATATATGCAACATTTCTAAAGAAGGACGAGATTCAGGAGACAACCTATACCGCTTACTTCACGTTAATGATCTTCAATGTAGGTATATTTCCACTTTTCAATTATATAAAAGATTATCAGGAGCGTAACAAAGTCGAAGTACTATATACAGTAGGATTTCGTTCTTGGGGTTCTGAAGTCAAAATTTCAAATATTAAAGTTTATTTCTATGATAAGTTTGGCAATCCATATACTTTAGCTGATTCGATAGTTAATGATCCTAAAAACTGGCTTTTACGATGGAACTACAACGAGATTAACAAACATGGATTAAAGGCTGATACGGTATTCGATTTTGAGAAAGGACAGATGAGTTTAAGTTTAACCAATTGTGGTGTAATATTGAATCCAGAAGTATTTTTATATCGTGCAACTAGTTTTTCAGTAAGTGCCAAAATACATTTAGTACAAGTGGATCCTTTTTATCTGTCAGGAAACCAGAGTGAAAGATATGAATCATCACAAATTTGTCTTAAAGTACCGTATTATCTGAACTCAGAGAAAAGTGATGATGTTGATTATGAGAGTGCCAGTGAAATTTATTATGGGTTTGAGTTGCCGTTTTGGAACTATTCCTGGTCAAAATTGCGTATCCCAGCCTTTAATTTCGACTATACTCAAACTGAATTAGAATACCGGGTTATGAATGATCCAAATGATAAAAATGCCCGCCATACGATAAAAGGGATAAATGAAACAATTTTTGGCAATAAGCTGACTGACAGCATCTATCCGATTAATCCAGGTACTGATCTTTACCTTTCTGCAAATCTTTTAGGAGATAATGCATCCTTCTATATTTACAAATCTAACAGCTCGCATAGTCTCCCTTTTTTCAATTTCAGGATTCCGAATTATTCGACGTTTGAAATAAAGTAGAACTGAATTGGTCTATCAACAAATACTTATATGGAAACCTTAAACCTAAAGGAGCATGTCTATAAGGAAATGGATATTTTCTTTGTTGCACTTAATGCACCGGTTAGATCGAATAGTAATGGACATTGGTTCAGTGGTTCTCTGAGTTTCTGGAATTTATTATTCCGGTCAGGATTGATCAAAGAGCAAATTTTGAACCCACTCATTGGGGATGTCAAAGTATTCAAGGAGCATTCTATAAATTACAATAATTGGATTTATGGGATTACTGACCTTAATCGGGAAATTGTAGAAACCTATAGTTCAAATGTTAAAACGGATAAGGCGCAAGTTGACCGTATAGTTTTCATTCTTGAAAAGTATAAGGTTAAGAAGCTATGCCTGGTCCACTCAAAAGTGGCTGAGGAATTTGAGGCACAGGGTTATATATCCAGAAATTATAAAGCCGGAAAGAATGCTTATGGAAAAGTAGGTGACTATAAAGGCACAGAGATTTATGAGGTACCATTTCACAATGCATCCATCCGCAATAAGGAATTGTTTTATAATCAGCTGATTGATACACCGCTTGAGCAGGTTGTGTTTACAGCTAAAGAGAAATTAAAAACGGGTCTTGCCAAAACTGCCAGAAATACCCCAAAACCAATCTCAGGTATTTCAGTAATCCTGCCATCCCTGGGGAATTCAATTACTGAAGTCGATATTAGGAAGGGCACTTTGCGTATAACTGTAGATTTTAAGTCCTTTTTCAGGCCAAATTCAGGACACATCAAAGTACAGGTAAACAATCAGACTCTAAGTGCATCCTATACTATCCGGGAAGGAAGGTCCGATTTGTTAAGAATAGGGAGAGCCTGCATGTCAGAATTAAATATCGAGGAGGGAGATAGTGTCAGGATAACCAGACTTAATAATGGACTGTTTGTGATGCAGAAACTATAATAAATGGATTTCTTAAGTAACATATTAAAACTATGAGACAAATCGATATTCTGGAAGACATCTTCACCAATCAGATCTCGGTGATTAATGTGGCAACGCCCACACATGAAGCTACATTAGGTCAGGCACGTAGAATTTGTGCAGATAATAACTTTGATGTCCATCTGGTAAGAAATTCCGAAAGTAATGACCTCAGGTTATATGAAAGAGAGACGGATACTGTCAGACTATTGGTTGATTATGAAGTGGTATCTGAATGTACCCCCATTCTCGATGTGATGGAGTTATTGCTTGTATACCCTCAGGTCTTTGTGAAGGTAAAGCGAAATGTCAAAATGATAGTTTCCCGGGCTGATCTTGACTCTATTCCGGTCAGAATATGGTTATTTGGAATGATAAGTTTACTGGAAGTAGAACTGAGAGATAAGATCAGATCAATGGGCAACGATTGGCAACAATCACTTTCTGAAGGCAGGCTGAGTTATGCCCGGGATTTATTCGCAAAGAAACAACAACGTAATGAAGAAGTAGAAATGCTGGATTGTCTTCAAATCGTTGACCTTTCATGCATTGTTACGAGGCAATGGGATAGGTTTCAATCCCAATTTGCCGGAATCGAGCGGAATGAATTTTCTGCTCACTTAAAGGATATGAACCAACTCAGGGATGAATTGGCTCATGCACAAAAACTAACACCGGAATGGAATGAGATATTTGAATTGATGGTGTTTGTCCGGAAATGCTTGTCAAGCAGGGAAACATCTCAACAATAAGCAGGATTCATTCATTGATAATGTCATTGAAGATATCCTGACTTTCTTTTTCGCTTTTTCCCAGGATTAGTTTTTATATTTTGATTTACCAGTGGCAGTTAATCATCAAGTCCAGGTGGGCCCACAAACCAAACGGAGGAAGTCAGTGTTGTACCGGCTTCCTCCGTTTTTTTTCTGTGGTCTGCAGTGTAAGCAGCCTTCCTGAACGACTATCAGGATTCTGGTTTTCAGTCTTCTGCTTCTGCAGCACTGTTTCGGGCGTCGAACCTGCGTTTCAGTCCGTAGCTGGCTGCCATCAGTACCAGCAGGGTGATGCCGCTGCCGATGGGAGCGGTTCCTCCACCGATGGGTGGGCCGCCGGGTGTTGTTCCGCCCTGGTTTCCGCCCGGACTTGGCTGGGCCATCACGTTGCTGACAAGGCCGAAAAATGCAATGACAATACTTAATAGGAATATTCTGAATTTCGTTCTCATAATCAGGTTGTTTTGAGGTTGTGAGTCATGGGTTCCCTGTGAAGAAAACATTATCTGTTTATGATGTAAAATTACAGCCCTGACGCGGGTTGCACAATGGGTGGAAATACTGAAAAACCAGGTGTAACAGCCTGTGGATGAGTAAGTATAAATACCTATCAGGAATATATTGAAAGAGGGTTTGTACAAGGCCAGTCCAAGAGGTTTATAACCCTCACAACCAACCGGGTTTCTGATTCTTTGGCTGAAAAGCGACCTTAGAGCAAAAAAAAACGGCAGATATATTCTGCCGTTTTGCGGATAAGGGAGGTGTATTACTGAATAACAATCTTCCGCACGATTTCGGTTTCCTGGTTCGTGAGTTTGAGGAAGTAAGTGCCGGAGGCCAGATGCCTGAGATTCAGGTCGGCGCTGAACTTTTCTCCCGTTGGTATGGATACCTCCTCTGAATAAACCAGCTTTCCCTGTGTGGTGTAGAGTACGATCTGTGTTTTACCGGAGAGTTGCTCCACCGAATAACTGACCAATCCATCTTCTGAAGGAACAGGGTACACCCGGAACATCCGCTCAGCACTTTGATCGTCAATACCATAACTGCAGTAAAGAAACGTAAATACAGCGGTGATTTCAGCGTTTTTGCTGCATCCCGAAAGCGGATCGGTAACGGTAACGTTGTATTCCTGATAATCGAAACTCAGACCTGAGGTTGAAAGACTGATCTGCTGATCTACTGAACCATTGCTCCACAGGTAGGTATGTCCTGGGTTTCCGGCATCGATCACGATGGTGTCGAAGACGCAAAGCCCGATTTCGGTAGGACTAATGATCAGTACCCTGGGATCATCGGGAAGCAGGTGAACCTGCGGAACCGGATTTACGGTAACGGTGGTACTGGCCGAACTGGTATTAAATCCGTCGCTGACGGTTAAATGGTATGTTGTTGTGTTGGTGGGGTACACTTCAGGGTTGGCCAGGTCGGAGGTAAATCCCGGAGGATCGGAGGTCCACTGGTAGGTGTAGTTTTGTGTGCCACCTCCGGCCAGAGAAAACAGGTGTGTAACACTTCCCGAGCAGATGGTATCGGGTAAAGCGGAGGGATGGGTATTGAGTGCTTCGCCTTCCATGGAAACCGTTACAAAATCGGGCTGTTCACAAACGCACCCGGTTCCGAGATCTGTAACGAAGAGGGAGAAGATGGTTGATTCATAAAGATTGACTGTGGTCGGATTCGGAACATTGGTAGCAAGAAGTTTGTCGGCTGGCTCCCACGCATACAGGTAAGGGCCGGTTCCCTGGGAAGCGCTGCCCTGAAGGGTAGTCGGGGTGCCGAAGGTAATTACCTGATTGATGCCCGCATCGGGAACCGGAAGCGGGTGAACGGTTACCTGAACCTGGTTGTTGACAATGGTTTCACCATCATCAACCGTGAGAAAATAGGTTGTTGTCTGGGTCGGGTTCACCGTGGGGTTGCTGAGTGTTGAAGTAAATCCCGGAGGACTGGAGGTCCATGCATAGGTGTATTCGCCGGTTCCGCCATAGGCCTGTCCCTGTAACTGTGTTTGATCGCCACGGCAGATACTTCCCGGGTTGGCTGATGCAAAACAGAACAACACCCCACCTTCCACGGTGACCAGCATTTCATCGGTGCTCTCACACCCACTCTGTATATTGGTGGTCACCAGTGTGAACACCGTCGTTGTGGTCATCGGAATGGTAATGGGTTGCAATACATCCGGGTTGATGAGCAGGGATGCCGGCTCCCAGTGATAGGTGTATTCGGTGGTGTTTCCGTTGACGGTACCTTCGAGGAAGGTGGTGGTACCTTCGGCGATGGTAAGATCGGGACCGGCACTTATTTCGGGATGGGGATTAACAGTAACGTAAATACTATCGACCGCCGTGCATCCGAATTCATTGGCCACTGTACACTTATACCATTCGGAGGAGTCAGTCAGTATGGTTTGGGAAATGGATCCGTCCTGCCAGAGGTACGAGCTGTAGGATCCCGGATCAAGGTAAAAGGCTTCTTCCCTGCAGATGATGGTGTCATTTCCAAGAGAAACGGTCGGGCTGGTGTTGATCCTTACGAACCGCATCACGGTTTTGGACTGTCCGTAGAGATAGACAACCAGTCCAACGCCATAGAGCCCCGGACCGGGAAACAGGTAAGTGGGATTGAGCAATTCAGAGTGTGATCCGTCGGGGAAGGTCCATTTAACAGAATCGGGATTGTCGGATGCACTGGTGTAGAAATGGGTGGGCAGACCGTCGCAGGCAGGGTCATCCCAGTAGAAGTCGGCAGAGAGGAAAAAGAATGACTGAATGAAAGGGGGTAGTCCGTAGCGGCATTCCCTTCCGGCTAGTCCGACGGAGTTTTCCACGAAATCACAACCAACCCCCTGAACATTGGGGAGGTTTATTCTTGAAATGTAAGGGGACTGGTAACGGGCAATGTACATGCGGTTGTCGGGCCCGAGCTGAAGCGCTCCGATCGGATCAGCCCCCTGGCCAACAGAAGCAACCACCACTCTTGAACTCAGAATGGTTGTCGGGTCTCCGGAGGAAAGGTCATACTGGTGTATCTTCCTGTTTCCCTTCCATTCGCCGATATAGAGGTATTTACTGTTCGGTGAAAACTCAACGCCGTAAGGGCCGCCGGGATCAAATCCGCCGGGATCGGTGTAATTCTCATCGGTAACGAGGTGTGTAACGATTCCGGTAGAATTGTCGAAATTGTAGATACCTACAGTATAGTCTGTGTTGTTTGCGGCGGCTATTTTTGTTCCATCGGGCGATACCTTCAGGTAGCCTTTGGATGCCTGGCCCATGTTCCCGGTAAGGGGAGGCCCTGTGGTACTGATAATGGGTTCGGTGACAACACCGTCGAAGGTGATGCGGTAGGCATAGAAATCGGCATTGCCCCATTTCTTGGTGATTACCCAAAAAGTAGCTCCATCGCTGTGCCCGACGGCAGTAACTTTTTCGCAGGCTAATGGGACCAGGGAAATATTCTTTTCAGTAACATCGACATCTCCAAGCCCTTCTTCGAGGGTCATGTCGACTTTTGTATAGCACAAACCATTGGCCAGCCCGTTGTCAGCAGCATCAACGGTAAAAATGTAATACTCTGTAGTGCTTCCGGGTTTGGGCACAATAATGCCCGACTGGGTGCTGGAGGAGTGACCAAACAAGCCACTGCCATTGGGCATCTGAATGTGGTTCCTGTTGTATACAAAGCGGCCGTCGGTATAGAACTCCAGGGTACCGTTGGCTGTCGAAATTGACGAGCAACCTTCTCCGGTGTTGAGCACTCCGTTGGTTAATGGTGCCGGAGGCCCCATGGCGAAGCTGATTCCGGCGTTCTGACCAAAGTACCAGTAATTGGCCTGTTTCTGGGCGTAAGCAAGCGATGTCAGCAGTGCCAATGCAAAAAGCAGTAGTTTTCCTCTCAAGGTATACAGGAATAAGTGAATGACTGTTTTATTTACTGTTAAAAACAAAAGTAATCAAATAAATAAAAAAAATCCAAAAGTTCGCAGACTGTTTTAATATCAGACTCAAAATGTTCTCTTTTCTTCGGCTCCTGATTTCATTTTTCGGTGAAAATTGATTAAATTTACAGTGATGGGCCAATACAGGTAATGAACCCGACATATGGGATGTTCAGACTGAAATAACCTGTCTTTAATAGAGGAATGATGAAAAGTAAAAACCTGTTTATCAATTGGACTTTCTGGCATAGTCTGGTAATACCATTGAGCCTGATCCCCGGTCTGGTGGCCATGGTGCTGGTACATGGCTCGTATGGATTTACCATGGCTGATTCAGGAACTTATCTTTCAAATACTTCAATGCATATTGCAAGTGGCATTCTTCTGGCGACTGGAACCGGTTTTTTTCAACTGAAATTCCTGAGAAAACAGATAAGAATTTCAGGAATCTGGGTCTGGTCGCTTGTAGCAGGTTTTGTGATCGCCGAGGTGATGGCAGGCCTGGTGTTGTGGAAGCTGAGCATTTTACGGGGATTGATCAATCTGTTCAATACAGATGTTCATTATGCTGAAGCGGGCATTTTTGCATTTGCCGGACTAATTGCCGGTTTGTTGCAGGCAAGAATGTTGCGCCAGACTACCAGAACTCCATTTTTGTGGGCCCTGGCCTCTGCAATCGGGTGGGGGAGTTGTATATTATTTACAAGTTTCGGACTGATTGCTTTTTTTGCCGGAGCACTCGTTTACGGAGCACTCACCGGAATGGTACTTTTCTGCAGGAGTTCAAAAGACCAGGCTGTTACAAAAACTTAACAAACAGATAACACGGGCTTTACATTGAGATAAGCCTGGGTGAGTATTTTTGTGAAAATAACTTGCCTCATTGATCAGCGACATGCGCCCTAGTATGATAAGCCTTGGTTCCGGATTGCAGAGGATCCGGATTTTCGGGAAGCTTGCAGCGGTGCTGGAGTCAGTTAAGTGCAGTTTCAATGATCTGTTTCTGCAACTAATCATACTGCTATTCCTTTATGCCTTTCATTCCTCATCAAAGCATTGAACAGGAATTCCTGCAGCGATTCCCTGACTGTGAAATGTCTGCAATCCCTGATTTCTCTGTTTTCAGATCTTTGCTGGCTACACCAGTAAAATTCAGCCGAAAGAATCTTTATTTAAGCCGTTTGATTGTGTTACGGGATGACGGCTTTTAGCTTTGGGTGCAGAGCTAATCCTCATCATGCCAAAAACGCTGTACTATTCTCATGAGAAAGGGAATAATCGATAGTTGTTAAAATAACCAGCCTGGAATGAAGATTTTATATGCTATACAGGGCACTGGAAATGGCCACATCAGCAGGGCCAGAGAAATTGTGCCTTTGCTTCAGAAAAACCATGAAACCGATCTGCTGATCAGCGGGTCGCAGGCCGAAGTGGATTTTCCGTATCCGGTAAAATACAGGTTCAACGGACTTGGATTTGTTTTCGGGGCCAAAGGGGGAATAGATCTGGTAGAAACCTACAAGAGAAACTACATCGGTGTATTGTTGTCAGAAATTAACAGCATGCCCGTGAGAGACTATGATTTGGTGATCAGCGATTTTGAACCTGTATCAGCCTGGGCCAGCTATCTTTCGGGTGTAAAGTGCATCGCAGTGAGCCATCAGGCCGCTGTGCTTAACAAAAAGGCTCCCCAGCCAAAAGATGTTGACTTTTTAGGTAAGGCTATCTTGAAGAGCTACGCCCCGGCGGATGTAAAATTCGGATTTCATTTCAAATCGTACGACGATAAGATATTCACCCCGGTAATCCGCTCGCAGGTACGGGAACAAACGCTTGAAAACCTCGGACATTACACCGTATACCTGCCTGCATACGATGATCAGCGTATCCTCAATGTTTTGAAGTGGTGCGGGAATGTCCGCTGGGAAGTTTTCTCCAAGCGAATCAGGATTCAGATTGACCTGGGCAATATCGTCATACGACCCATCAATAATGAGGCATTCATCCGCAGCATGGCAACTTCAGCCGGGGTAATCTGCGGAGCGGGATTTGAGACACCGGCTGAAGCTCTGTATATGCATAAAAAACTCATGGTAATCCCCATGAAGGGTCAGTATGAACAGCTATGCAATGCGTCAGCACTAAAGGATATGGGAGTGCCCGTGCTCAAATCATTCAAAGCCAATCACGTAAGTAAAGTTTTGGACTGGATCGAAAACGGGGAAGTTGTGGGAGTTGATTATCCCGACAGGACTGAGGAGATTATCAACCGGATTATTGATACACAAGTTGTTGCCAGAAACTCGCCTTCAGAATCTAAAGTGAAGGAATACTCGGTGGAGAAGTTCAGGAACATGCTGCTGAAAAAGATTGTTTCCAGGTTTTAAGTATGGGGTTGGATTATTCGAAGGAGGATTTCGGGCCTGAGTTTAAATGGGGTGTATCGGCCTCTTCGTTTCAGACAGAAGGGGCCAGTGATGCGGACGGAAAAGGAAAATCAATCTGGGATGTATTCTCCCATACCCGGGGGAAAATCTATCAAAGCCAGAAGGCTGATGTTGCCTGTGATTTTTACCACAGGTATCCCGGTGATCTTGATCTGATGGCCCGGATGCAGATTCCCGCTTTCCGGTTCTCCCTTTCGTGGAGCCGCATTCTTCCTGATGGCACAACCCGTCATATCAACAATTCCGGCATTGATTTTTACCACCGGCTGATTGATCAATGCCTGGCAAAAGGTATTGAGCCCTGGATAACGCTCTATCACTGGGACCTGCCTCAGGCATTGGAGGAAAGGGGAGGCTGGACCAACCGCGATGTCATCGGCTGGTTTGGTGATTACGTGGAGTTGTGCATCCGCCAATTCGGGCGTAAAGTGAGGCGTTGGATGATCCTGAATGAGCCCATGGTTTTTACAGGAACCGGCTATTTTCTGGGTTTGCACGCTCCGGGCCGCAGGGGTCTCAACAGTTTTCTGGCCGCCATTCATCATGCCGCCATGTGCCAGGCAGAAGGAGGGAGGATCGTACGCTCAATGTCGCCGGATGCTTTGGTAGGAACCACATTTTCCTGTTCATACATTGAAGCAAACACCCACCGTGAAGCTGACCTGCGGGCTGCCCGCCGTGTGGATGCCCTGCTGAACCGTTTGTTTGTTGAACCCCTGGCAGGCCTGGGCTACCCGATCGCTGACCTGAAGTTCCTCAGAAGGCTGGAGCCGTTTATCAAAGATGGGGATGAGGCAAGACTGGCTTTCAGCATGGACTTTATCGGGATACAGAACTACACGCGGGAGATCGTAACCCATGCATTTTACATTCCTTTTATGCAAGCCAGGATCATCAGGGCAGCAAAGCGGAAGGCAGAAATCACGCAGATGAACTGGGAGGTTTATCCGCAGGGGATTTACCATATGTTACATAAGTTCAATCAGTACCACAATTTTAAGGAACTTATTGTAACGGAGAACGGAGCTGCCTTCGATGATGAACTTAAAGATGGCCGTGTAGATGACCCTAAGCGTAAGGCCTTTCTGGAAACCGCTATTGGTCAGGTGTTGAAGGCAAGACAGGAAGGGGTAAGGGTAAATGGTTATTTTATCTGGAGTTTCACTGACAATTTTGAATGGGCTGAAGGCTACAGGCCGAGGTTTGGACTGGTTTACATTGATTACGTTACCCAACAACGAATTGTTAAAGAATCGGGGCGGTGGTACAGCCGGTTTTTGGGGAACGGCAGTATTGATGTCTGAGGCTCAAGTCACAGACTTGCGCCGGCCACATTTGGGGTTCATGGCACATGTTGCAGACTTGCACTGGCAGCATCGGGGTTTAGGCACAAGTCACAGACTTGCGCCGGCCACATTCAGCAGGTTTTTGGGAAATGGAAGCATTGATGTCTGAGGCACAAGTCGCAGACTTGCGCCTGCCACTTTGGAGTAAACCTACAAAAACAGGGTTGCCTTAAACTTCGAGCCTGCCATGTCTGCCAGACTCAGTCAGGCAGGCATAGCAGGCTTTTTACTTTAGACTTTTTACTTTAGACTTTAGACTTGTCTTCTTACTTCACCACCTTCAGCTCGTTGCCGGCTATGTCTTCCCAACGGTAGAAATGGAAGGTTTTGTCGTCGCTCATGGTGATGAACATTCCGTGTTTGAACACATCGTTCAGCGGCATTTCAGTTACATCGGAGCCATCACTTTCCTGGGCTGAAACTTTGATGATCTTCAGCAGCTTGTGTTCGTAGGGATTTTCTTTGGTTCCCTCGCGGCTGTAAATGCGGAACTGGTTAACCTGCTGATCCGACAACAGTATGTAACCTTCGGTTGGAGAAGTTTTATAAATCGAGAGACCTTCGTGATCTTCGGCAATACCGGTGGTGGCAAAAAGGGCCAGTTCCTGATTTCCTTTATCGGGAGAGGCGTAATACTGCCTTACACCCACCCCTTCGTTGGAGTAATAAACATACCCCAGCTCATCATCAACCACCACAGCTTCGATTTCCTTACCACCGGTAAATTCACCGAATGCCCTTACCTTTTCTCCGCTGACCACACCACCCGTGCTGGCAGTTAAGCGGTACTGCCAGAGGTAAGAACCTGAAGGCCCTGTTTTTCTGCTGACGATGGCATAAACGTTACCGTTTGAAGGATCTTTGTAGAGCCCGACGCCCATGGGGTCGCGTTCCGTTTCACCTTCAAAAACCGGGATTCCTCCGCCATCAATTGCCTGCATTGACGGGAGTGCGTAAACCCTGATCATGTTTCTGCCTCTTTCGGTGAATACGGCTATGTCGGTCGCCGTTCCGTTCACATCAAGGCCGTATTCAATGTCAATGTTGTTGGGCCGTTTGAGGTTAAATACCGAAAGTGAGGTATCAATTTTTCCCTCAAGGTTATACACATAGATTCCACCGGTCAGATCACCTTTATCGGTTCCGAGGATCAGGCTTTTCGAAGGGTCGGCCTTGTTGATCCAGATGGCCGGATCATCTGTGTCGTTTAACGATTTTTCGGTAACAACTGTTGGAGCAAGCAGATAGGCGGTTGAATCGACCATTCTGAAAGGTTTGCTGCTTTCTTCCTGATTTCTGCACGATGCTAGTGCAGCCAGGAGGGCAACGGACAGTATGATATTTTTCATGAAGCGAAGTGTTTAGAGTGTAAGTTTGATCCCGATCTTTCCCCACCATGAATAGTACTCCTGTTTTTTAAAGTACTCCTTCGACCCCATGTAATAATGCAGAGGTTCATTGGTAAGGTTGATGATATCAACAAAACAATTTACGAATTTATTGATCTGGTAATTGGCCGTAAAGTCTAAGTGCAGACTTTCCGCATTGAAGATGTCAAGGCCTTTGTCGTTGCCCAGTTCTGAAAGAAAGGCGGAATGGTAATTGGCTGAAAGTTTAATGTAAACCTTTCTGGAGTCGTAATACAGGGCCAGGTTTCCGGCATGTTCAGCCTGCCCGGGGAGCTGTATCTTTTCTATTTCATCGCCCGAAGTGAAGAAGTCGGCCTTGTCTTCGTTGAAGATAAAAATGACATCGTTTTCGTTCTGCTCGTAACGCTTGCTGATAAAAGCCTCTGAGTGGGTGAAGGTATAGTTGCCGTAAACCCCGAAATTACTCAGGATTCCGGGGAGCCAGGTGAATTTGAACTGAGTCTGGATTTCAGCACCGAATACATTGGCATCCAATCCGTTCACTGCCATGGTAATTTCCTTGAGCCCGAATCTGTTGAAATCTGCGCCTTCGTGGGCATTGCGGGTGAACTTGAAGGCGATGTCATCGATCTTTTTATAAAAGACGCCTCCCGAAAGAATCCCGTTGTGGGTAAGGTATTTTTCGATGAGCAGATCAAGGTTGAGCGAAAGCGGATATTTGAGATCAGGGTTGCCGATTTTTATTTCATCGTCCTCTTCTTCGCGGTAAGGAATCACATCATCGAAATTGTGGCGCGAATAGGTATAGGTTGCTGCCGCGCGCAAGTTGGTCTTTTCACTCAGTGCATACTTTAGTTGAAGTTGCGGTAGCAGGAAGTTGTATGAACGTTTGTCAAAAATGGTATCTCTGTACAAAACAGCCCCTTCGGTGAAATCGATACCGGCTTTGATCCCCTGATTGTCGATTCTCGTGAGTTCGTAACGCAAGCCGCCAAGGATCATCAGTTTGTTGTAATCATGCCTGAACATCAGGTAAGCCGCATAAATATCTTCCCTGGCGGTATAATCTTTACTATAGGTCTCAGACCAGGTATCGGTTTCGTCAAATTTGAAGTGCTGGGGATGCTTCTCATAGAATTCGCGTAATTCCTCAACACCGATCATGTTATCAAGCACATAGCCCTGACTCAGCAGATCTGTTTCAGAAAAATCGTCTGAAATTGTCGTCAGGTTCAGGGGCGGGCCTGTCTGTGAATACAAAGAAACCTTCTCAAAATATTTGTTGAACGACTGTGCGTTGTTTTCCCTGGTTTTCTCTTTGAGCCTGATCTTGCCTCCGGTTTTGAGATAACCCTTCTGTCCTGATTTTGTTTTGTAAGGAATGGTCAGATTGAGCTTGGCGGTATAGTTTACATCCTTTATCAGGCTGTTGAGCATCAGGAGATCATCAAACTCGTAGTTTTCCCAGGTAAAGGCATCCAACGAATCGATGGCAAAGGGGAAACTCACTGTAGGCCACTGAGGATCCTTCTTGTCGATAACCAGCGTTATACCGCCATTGCCGAAGGTAGCCTCCATCCTGTCAGGTTGCTTTTCGGTGGCTTGAGACCAGGCCGCTTCGTAATCAAGCAATACTGCATTTTTAAATTTGTGTTCTGCACCAATATTGATGGTAGAGATGTCCTGATTTTTGATACGGTCCTTGATCTGCCGGTCTATGCCCGCTTCACGGTATGTAAGCAGGTCGTTGGCATCAGTGAGTTTATAACTCATGCGGCGGCGTTGCTCGTTGTCGGAGAAAAGGTTATACATACCACGCACATAGAACAGGGTGCCTGCATTGAGTTTGTAGTCAAGATTGGCACTCAGCCCGATTCTCTTGCGTAAAATGGTATAGTGCCTGAGGTCAATATCCTTGTTTAGAATGTAGAAGTTTTCTGCACCTGTTGTGTCACCAGCCTGCGATAAAATTGGGCCCCGGGTATAATCATACTCCATGTTGTGCGAGCCCTGGCTGTTCCGGTAATAACTTGTATTTAACTGGAAGCCCAGTTTTCGGTAGCGCTGACCAAAGGCAAACTGAAGCTGCTGGTTGCCGGTTTTCATCAGGTTGTTGAATCCACCGGAAATGGATGCAGTGATTTCGGGAATACTGTCTTTCGCTGATTTGGTGATGATGTTCACATTTCCGGCGATCCCATCGGCATCCATATCGGGCGACAATACTTTGGTAACTTCGATCATATCAATCTGATCGGCAGCGATTACATCGAGCCCGATGTATCTTGCCCCGCTTTCGGGAGAGCTGATCTGTTCGCCGTTGATGCTGAAGTTGGTAAACTGAGGGGCGGTTCCGCGAAGCTGCACAAAGCGGCCCTCACCCTGATCGCGCTGAATCGTGATTCCCGGGATACGCTGTACGACCTCGGCAGCATTTACATCAGGAAACTGTTTGATCTGTTCCGCAGAAACAATATTTTTAATGGTGGTGGCTTCTTTTTGCCTGACCATAGCTTTTACCTGGCCTTCTGTTTGTCCTACCACATTCACCTGGTCGAGGTTGGTGGTCATCTCTTCGAGTCTGACTTTCAGGTTGATCGATTTCTTCCCGGTGAAATCAAGAGCAGTTTCATAGGGTTTATAACCGATGAAAGTAACCTGAATGCCTGGTTTTACAGAGGTTATTCCGCCGATTTTGAAATACCCGTTGTTGTCGGTTACAGCACCTTTTGTGGTTGATTTAATTACCACCGTTGCACCCGGCAGGGATTTGCCGGTGGCCATATCTGTGACAGTGCCTGAGACTGTAAAATCACTCTGACCCTTAACGAAGCTTGTTTTAACTGAAAGAACAAGAAGGATGATCGCTGCAACGATGATTCTGAATTGCATCTGGTTTTGCCTTGAATAAAAAAAACAGCCTGCAACTGAAAAGTGCTGCAGGCTGTCAACCAATTTACTAACCAACTATTATTTTTCCTGTGTAAACAGTATTGTTCTGAATGGCTTTTACGATGTAAATGCCTTTTGGTAAACTGCTTAAATCAAGCACCGTTTCTTTCTCTGATGTATTGATACCGGTGATCAGGTTTCCGCTGAGACCATAAACCGAAATACTGGTTTTTCCTGATTCGGGCATGTGAACCTTAAACAACCCATCTGTTGAAACAGAGGGATTGATCTGCAGGTTGTGGATTTCAGCTGAGGCTTCAAAGATGGCGGCATTTCCTGTTGAATAGGTAACAACCAGTTTTGGGATACGCTCGGGATGGTGCAGGCCATCGCCTCCGTCTTCAGGGTCTTCGATGTTCTCAAAGGATTCGAAGTCCCGGGCATTGTCGAGCAAACTGGCACCCTGATCTTCACCGCGAAGGAAAATGGTGAGCGAATTACCGGAAGCCCAGCCAGATCTGTTAACCACTTCCTGAACAACATTTTTAAAATCGGGACTATTGTAAGGCTGCCAGATTTCCCAGGCTTCGGTGATGGTCCAGGGTTTGGAAGCAGTGGTCCAGGTGCGGTCAGTAATCAGTTCGGTTTCAACAAATTCGGCAGAATTATCGGCTGCTTCAGCGAAAATGGTTACCCTGGCTTCGTCAGCCTCATCTTCGTGAGCGTAGAGGTACAATACAGCTGAAGAAATTGAGGCTCCCTGAGGAATGGTTATATTGCGGAACCTGAGGAAAGTTGTCATGATGTTAAGGTCTTCACCTTCCCAACCCATATCCAGATCATCATCAAATAGCTTATCTATAACTTCGTTCTGGAATTCACCGTCGTCGTAAGAAACATCCACACCCCCTTTGTTACCGGTTTTTACTATAGTGACTTCAAGCTGCTGTAACCCCAGGGTATAATAGATTTTCAGTTCGGGGATTCTTTCAGGATGGTGCAGCCCATCACCGCCATCTTCCGGGTCTTCAATGTTTTCGAACGATTCGAAATCCCTTGCATTGTCGAGCAGACTTGCTCCCTGGTCTTCACCACGGAGGAAGATAGTAAGAGAGTTGCCTTCAGCCCAGCCTGAACGGTTGATGACCGATTGCAAAACGGATTTGATATCCGGAGAGCGATAAGGCTTCCAGATTTCCCAGGCTTCGGTAATGGTCCAGGGTAAAGAAACTGTGGACCAGGTGCGGTCGGTAATCAGCTCAGTTTCAACAAAAGCAGCTGAATTGTCGGTAGCTTCTGCGAAAATGGTTACCCTGGCTTCATCGGCTTCATCCTCATGGGCGTAAATATTCAGAAAAGCTGAATCAATGATGGCTCCTTTCGGGATGCTGATGTTCTGAAAACGCAGAAAGGTGGTCATGATGTTGAGGTCCTCACCTTCCCAGCCCATGTCGAGATCATCGTCGTATAGTTTGTCAATGACTTCGTTCTGGAATTCACCATCGTCGTAAGAGACGTTGACACCTCCTTCTTCACCGGTCTTTATAACCCTGACAGATAGGGTTTGTTGCTGAGCATATATATTGGAAATCAATCCAATAAGCAGAAATGCAGAAATTGAAAGTAGAGTTTTTTTCATTTGTTTGGGTATCAATGAATACTGCTGCAAATGAACGGCTGTCATGTTAAGTCATGGTTTTCGGTATATTAACAAATCGTTAAATATGTTCTGAAGCAGTATTACCAGACCATGATATGTCCGTTAATCCAGTATGGGAATACCGGTTTACATAATCTGATATGATTTTTAAAGGCAAAAACGGAATGTGTTGTTATTTAGATTGCAAAACAGAAGTTTCGCTTAACCTGTTGTGTACGAAACAGATAAATTTATAAGGATTCTAAATAAAGATATAAATCATTGAAAACTAGTGCGTACATGTCTTATTTAGACATAAATTCAAATAAGAGCTGCACTTAAAGCACACAATATCAAAACAATACATCATAATGAACTTGTATTCATAATCGTTCAAGCACAGTTAAAACTGCTTATTTTTGCGCCTTGTCTGCAACAATATAGATAGTTGCTTGCAATAAATATCTCAGGATTCATTCTAGTACTTCCTTTATGGCAACATCAAGAAGGCAATTTATAAAGATATCTGCGGTTGGGGCCGGTAGTCTTGCTTTGGCAGGCACGGCTTTTGACCTTGCAAAAGGGTCGTCGCTGCTTGATAAAATTTCATCATCCGGAAAGAAGGAGCCAGTGCGGACACCTACCTATTGCGAAATCTGTTTCTGGCAGTGTGCAGGCTGGGTATACAAAGATGAGGATGGCAATATTCAGAAAATCGTTGGCAACGATGATGACCAGCACTGTAACGGGCGTTTTTGTCCCAGAGGTACCGGAGGGGTAGGGCAGTACAACGATGAAGACCGCCTGAAAACGCCGCTGATCAGAACCCGCGAGGGGGACAAAGAGTCGTTCAGGGAAGCCAGCTGGGACGAAGCGCTGGATTATATCGCCGGGAAAATGCGGTCCATTGCACAGAAGCATGGCCCTGAGTGTGTAGCATTGTTTACGCATGGATCGGGCGGGGCGCATTTTGGTCAGATGATGAAGGCTTTTGGTTCTGCATCCATTGCGGCTCCTTCATTTGCCCAGTGCCGCGGTCCCCGTGAAGTTGGATTTCTCACCACCTTCGGTGACATCATCTATTCACCGGAACGTATTGATATCCGTGATACCCGGTGTATGGTGCTGATCGGTTCCCATCTTGGTGAGAATATGCACAACGGTCAGGTTCAGGAAATGTCGGATGCCATTGATAAAGGGGCCACCATCATTACCGTGGATCCCAGGTTTTCAACGGCGGCCGGGAAATCAAAATACTGGCTTCCGATCAAACCCGCCACCGATCTGGCGCTGCTGCTTTCGTGGATCCATGTGATCATTGAGAATGAATGGTACGATAAGGACTATGTTGAGCGTTACACGGTTGGTTTTGAGCAGTTGAAGGAGCATGTAAAACCGTTTACTCCGGAATGGGCATACGGGATCACCACCATAGACCCGAATGTGATTCGTGAAACAGCCAGGGAGATGCACAATGCCTCACCTTCAGTAATTGTGAACCCTGGCCGCCATGTTACCTGGTATGGAGATGATACCCAACGACTGAGAGCAGTGGCAATATTAACAGCACTGCTGGGTTCCTGGGGACGCCGGGGAGGCTATTACAAACCTGAGAAGCTGCATCTTCCTTCCTATCCGGTACCGCCTTTTCCTGAACCGAAAAGAAGCCCGGTTCAGGCTTACGAAGGCAAATATACCCTGGCCAATGAGGTGGTTGCCAATGGATTGTGTGACGCTACCATACCAACCGTTGACAGGTCGTGTAATTACAAAGCCTGGATTGTAAACGGAACCAACCTGCTGGCTGCTTTTCCGAATCAGGCGAATACCCTGAAAGCCATCGAAGCACTCGAACTGCTGGTGGTGATTGACACCATGCCTGTGGAAATTACCGGTTATGCCGATGTGGTGCTGCCGGAGTGTACCTATCTTGAGCGGTATGATATGCTGCGCAATTCAAATCACCGTCAGCCAAACCTCGCACTCCGGATGCCGGCAGCAGAACCGAAGTACAACACGAAACCCGCATCCTGGATGGCAAAGGAACTGGCCGGAAAACTGGGCTTGTCAGCCTGGTTCCCCTGGAAGAACATCGAAGAAATGCTAGACTGGCAGTTGAAGGAAATGGGCTCATCGCTGGAAGAGATGAAACGTATCGGGGTGAAGAACTTTCCGCGTGAAGCCGATGATTTGTATTTTGCTCCCGGAGAGGATGTGGTATTCAATACAACTTCCGGAAAAATAGAGCTTTATTCTTCGGATATGGAATCGGCTGGTTTCGAACCATTGCCTGTTTATACCGCCCATGAGGAGCCACCTGAAGGCTACTACAGGCTCAACTACGGCAGAGCACCCATGCACACATTCAGCCGCACCGCCAACAATCCAAACCTGACGGATCTGATGGATGAAAATGTGTTGTGGGTGAATCCGAAAGTGGCTAAGCTGTGGGGACTTGAATCGGGACAGTATGTGAAGCTGAAAAATCAGGATGACAAGGTTTCGACCTTTGCCATCAAAGTACGGGTTACAGAGCGTATCCGCTGGGATTCAGTGTATATGGTTCACGGGTTTGGCCACAACAACAAGAAACTGAGCCGTGCTCATGGCCGTGGAATCAACGATACAGAAATGATTACAAGGGTGCACATTGACCCGGTGATGGGAGGTACCGGAATGCGGGGCAATTTTGTGACGTTTATAACTGATTTCGTTATGGAAGGAAAGGAGGCTGAAGCATGAGATACGCGATGGCCGTTGATACCAGAAAGTGTGTCGGCTGCAGCGACTGTGTGGTTGCCTGTCAGACCGAAAACAATGTTCCCATTGGTTTTTGCAGAGACTGGGTTGTGGAAGTAACCGACGGGACCTATCCCCAGTTGGAGGTGGAGATCAGATCGGAACGTTGCAACCATTGCGAGAATTCCCCCTGTGTAAGATGCTGCCCCACCGGTGCAAGCCATTATGCTGAAGGGGGTGTTGTTCTTGTTACTCCGCACAAATGCATCGGTTGTGGGGCCTGTATTGCATCCTGCCCCTATGATGCCCGTTATCCGCACCCCGACGGGTATGTAGATAAATGTACCTTCTGCCTTCACAACAGGGTGGAGAAGGGACTTGATCCGGCCTGTGTTTCGGTTTGTCCGACCAAGTGCATGTACTTCGGCGACCTTGACGATCCCAACAGCCCGGTTTCAAAAGTGCTGAAAACCCGCAAGTATAAAACCCTGATTCCGGAAGCCGGAACAAATCCACAGTTGTATTTTCTGATTTAAGCTAACTCCGGAGATGAGAGAAGAAATTATTGTCAGCGGACGTATGAATCACCTGATTGATCCGCAGTTGCACATCTGGCACTGGCACATCCCCCTGTATCTGTTTCTGGGCGGCCTGGCAGCCGGAATCCTGTTTTTCGCTTCACTTTACACCATTCTTGGTAAAGAGAAAGAGTATCCGACTGCCGTGAGGCTGGCACCATTCTTAACACCGGTGCTGCTTACGGTCGGTTTGTTAGCCCTGTTGCTTGACCTGAACCACAAACTGTATTTCTGGCAGCTGTACACTACCATCCGGCTCGAATCGCCAATGTCCTGGGGTGCATGGACCCTGATGGTTGTTACACCGCTCTCCATCGTCTGGTGTGCCCTTAATATAAAAGTACTGTTTCCCGCATGGGATTGGAAATATCAGTGGATATGGGATCTTGATGCATTCTTCCGGAAAAACCTGAAAGTGATCTCCTGGATTTTGCTGATTTCATCTCTGATTCTGGGCGTTTATACAGGCATTCTTTTTTCTGCATTCAATGCCCGTCCGCTCTGGAATACTTCAATTCTCGGGCCTTTGTTCCTCACCTCGGGTTTGTCGACGGGAGCCGCCGCGATTATCCTGATGAGTAAGAATGCACACGAACGCCACAATTTTGCAAGGATCGACCTGATGCTGATCGGTATTGAGTTGTTTCTGATAACCCACATGTTTATGGGCTTTCTGGCCAGCACCCAGGTGCACATCGATGCAGCTTCCCTGTTTCTCGGCGGACCTTATACCACCCCGTTCTGGCTATTTGTGGTAACCCTCGGGCTGGCAATCCCTGCCTTGCTTGAAGTACTTGAAATCAGGGGCTATAAAATGCCGGTCTTTATTGCGCCGGTACTGGTAATTTTCGGTGGACTGATGTTCAGGTTTATTATTGCCTATGCCGGGCAGGTTAGCCGCTGGCTGTATTAAAATATTTAGACATCACATTAACAATCAAGAATATGTCGGAAAACAAAAAGTCGAATTACATGAACCCGTATCTGGCCGGGGTTCTGCTCGGGCTGGTGGTTATTGCTGCCAATTTCATCTCTGGCCGCAGTGTGGGTGCAAGTGGTGCCATTAAGAGTACCATCATAGCCGGTGTGGAAACCATTGCCCCGGCTCATGCTGAATCTGCCACTTTTTACAAGGAATACGCCGACGGGCACAAGGGGAATCCGTTGAACAACTGGCTTGTGTATCAGATGCTGGGCGTACTGGTTGGCGGATTTCTTTCCGGAATTCTTTCAAAAAGGCTGACCTGGAAGGTAGAACATAACCCTAAGATTACTTCACGGACAAGGCTGATGTTCGCGCTTGGAGGTGGAATACTTTTTGGTATCGGCTCCCAGTTCGGACGTGGCTGTACCAGTGGCTCAGCCCTGAGTGGCATGGCGGTACTTTCGCTCGGTGGTTTCATTTCTATGATGGCCATCTTCGGTACAGCCTTTGCCCTGGCCTATTTCTTCAGGAAACTCTGGATTTAATCTACTGATCTAAAAACATTTAAGCTTCAATATTATGGGACCTCTGGTTGTAAATGAAATAATCTCCGAAAACACAAACCTGCTGCTGGCGTTCTTTGTTGGCATTGCCTTCGGATTTGTACTCGAACAGGGTGGCTTCTCTTCAAGCAGGAAACTCGCCGGTGTTTTCTACGGCTACGATACTGTTGTACTCAAGGTTTTCTTTACTGGTGCTGTTACAGCCATGCTGGGATTGCTCTTTCTGAGCTTGTTCGGCTGGATTGACCTTAACCTGGTTTACGTTAACGAAACATTCCTGCAGTCGGCCATCATCGGTGGTGTTGTGATGGGTGCCGGTTTTATCATGGGAGGCTACTGTCCCGGAACTAGTTTCTGTGGCGCTGCAATTGGTAAAATCGATGCCATGATTTTTATTGTCGGCCTGTTCATCGGGGTATTTATTTTTGCTGAAGGCTATCCCTTGTGGGAAGGCATTTATAAAGCCGGATTCATGGGATCGCCCAGAATTTCAGAATTTTTCGGAATTTCTGAGGGTGTTATTGCCCTTATTGTGATTGTTGCCGCTGTGCTGATGTTCTGGGGCGGAGAATGGGCAGAGAAGAAATTCCCCAGAGAAGAATACTAGAGTCAGGTAAAAAGTCTAAAGCCTGCCTGTTTACCACAGGCAGACAGATAAAAAGATCAAAGTCTGCCAATAGGCAAACACAAAAATTTAAAACACATCTCATGAAGAATATAAGTCTAACTCCCAGGATGCTGATTACGGGTGTATTGCTGTCGCTGGGACTGATCATTGCCGCAGTGCCGAAGAACACCACCAAGCCTTACAAACTAACAGCCCCGCAGATACTGGATGAGCTGAAAAGCGGTACCCAGTACCTAGAGCCAGAGCAGGTTGCCCAGATGCTGGTGGAGAAAGATCCCTATCTGCAATTGATTGACATCAGACCTCAGAATGAATTTGAAAAATTCAGTCTTCAGGGGGCTATCAACATTCCGCTCGACAACCTGCTTTCAGATGAATTTACCGAGGTATTTGATCAGGATGTTAAACTAAATGTATTCTATGGCAACGGCACTACCCAGGCCAACGAAGGCTGGATGTTGCTGAGGCAACTGGGCTACAGGAATATATACGTTTTACGCGGGGGGCTTAACTACTGGGCCGAGGTCATTCTGAATCCTACTGCGCCTCCAAGCACCAGTCCGAATGATGATCTGGCAAAATACGATTTCCGCAGGGGTGCCAGTCAGGCCCTCGGCGGCGGTGAAATGGCGGCCAGTCAGCAAACCTCAAAATCACCGGCAGCCAAAGTCCCCGGGCCTAAACCTGCTGGTAAAAAGAAGAAAGTGGCCGGAGGATGCTCCTGATTTATTGCTGCTTCATTATAAATAAATAAAAACCCCGGACTTCCACAATCCGGGGTTTTCTGCATTGATGCAATTGGTGGTTGGTATTATCTTCCGAGGTCGCTGAAATACTTCATAAACTGAGCCCTTTCGTAAAGTGCGGGATTGTTAACGCCGGCGTAGCTGAGTTTCCCTCTGAAATCAATGAGCGATGTAAAACCGTGCTGCTGCATCCATCCGGTTAGAAAGTTGTTCATTTGGCTGATGGCCTCCGGTCCTGTTTTATAAAGTGCTGTTGCGATCTGCACTGCATCGGCACCGGCAAGCAGGTTTTTAACCAGGGCTTCTCCGTCATGTATTCCGGTTGTTGCAGCAAGACTTCCTTTTACATGGGGCCTGAGTATACCGGTCCAGCGCTGCACCATTCCGTTTTCTTCAGGCAAACTGAACGAGCTGCCAGCGCCGATCGTCAACGTACTGATGTTGATATCAGGATTAAAGAAACGGTTGAACAGAACAAGGCCTTCACTTTTTTCGGATAACTGAACCAGAAAGTTTGCCATGCCGGTAAAATAATGATGCACTTTCAATGCCACGGGCAGAGAGGTATTTTTTTTCACAGCATCTACAATGGCCATGTAACGGCCTGAAATGTCTGCATCGGTATCACGGACATCAGACGGCATGATAAATATGTTCAGTTCAATGGCGTCGGCACCTGCAAGTTCAATGTCCTTTGAAAACGAAACCCAGCTGTCGCTGACTGAGCAGTGCACCGATGCGATCACCGGAATGTCAACCCTCTCTTTGGCTTCCCTGATCAGCTTCAGATACGATTGTACTTCATGTTGACGGGTATAAAAGGAGATGTAGTTTTCGGTATCGGTATATGAATTAAACATGTTGTTGGTTCGTTGGGCATCAATCTCCATGAGAATCTGTTCTTCGAAGATTGACTTCAGCACCACCGCTCCCGCGCCGGCTTTGGCCAGGGCTGCTATCTTATCCGCCGAAGCTGTAAAATCACTGCTTCCGGCTATTATGGGGCTTTTCAGTCTCAGCCCGAGGTAGTTGGTTGAAATATCTGTCATTGTTTTTCCTCCCGGTTTGCATTAAGATACTGGTCGATGCCTTTGGCGGCCTTATGTCCGTTGGCAATGCCATGAATAACATCCGGACCTTCGATGATGTCGCCCCCCATAAACAACCAGGGTAGCTTTGTCTGGAAAGTCAGTGTATCAACGAGGACTCTTCCGCGGTGATCTTTCTCGAGCTGTTCAAAATATGAGGCCGGAATGTAAGAGAGGTTCGCACCCTGTCCGATGGATTCAACCACCATGTCGGCTTCAAAGAAGTTCTCGTTTGATTCATCAAACTTCGGGCTGAATCGTTTCTGTTCATCAAATACGGAAAGGCACTGAACCACTTTGAGTCCTTTAATGCGGTCGTTTTCGACAATGATTTCGCGCGGACCCCATCCGGGATAAATGATCGCGCCTTCTTCCCGGGCTTCCACCACTTCTTCGCGGTCGGCGGGCATGATGTCTTCGGTTTCAAGCGAAGTGGCAATCAGTTGTACTTTGCCATATTTCTGACGTTGCATGCGGGCCAGAGAACGGGTAATGTCCATGGCAACATTGCCACCACCGATCACGACAATTTTCTCCGCCACTTCAATGGGTTCTCCCAGGGTTATTTTTCTCAGCAGTTCGATCGACTGATAGACACCGGAGTGGTTTGTGCCAGGGATTCGGGTGCTTCTTCCATCATGAAGTCCGGTGGCAGCAAATACTGCATCGTACTCTTTTTCAAGTTGCTCCAGTGTAATGTCTTTCCCGACGGAGACCCCGTATTTTATTTCTACACCCAGCGAAAGAATGTAGTTGATGTCTTTGTCGATCTGATCATAAGGCAGGCGGTATTCCGGGATCCCGAACCGCATCATGCCACCGGCGGCTGAGAGTTTCTCGAACACAGTGATCTGATAACCCATCATTCCCAGGTAATAGGCGGCGCTCAGCCCGGCTGGGCCGGCCCCGATGATGGCCACTTTGCGGTTGTTTTTTTCGATGGAATCGGATTTGAGCACCGATGCATAGGCCGAGGCAGGAACCTGATCGGCCAGGTAACGTTTCAGCCAGCGGATCGAAAGAGGGTCACCGCGGTGACCGACCGAACAAACCGTTTCGCACTTGTGGGTGCAGATACGTCCGCAGATTTCAGGCAGGGGATTGGTTTCATACATGATGCGCAAGCCCTCTTCCACATTGTCTTCACGAATGGCTTTGATGTATTCGGGAATGCCCATATGGGCCGGGCAGGTGGCCGTACAGATACCACAGGCCACACAGCGGTCGGCTTCCCTGAGGGCTTCTTCCTTTGAGAATCCCTTGATGATCTCGATAAACGAATCGTGCCTTTCTTCGGGATGCAGATGCTGCATCGGAATTCTTTCCAGAGGGTAAAGTTCCAGCGAAGCCGCCTTTTTGTACCCTTTGGTTGCATTGTCCCACGGTTTGGCATCCACACCCGGAATATAGCGGAACTGATCGGGATCGGTATCCACCCAGGTGAAAACGTTGGTAAGTTTCAGTGAACCGGTAGTGCATACATCCACACACAGGGCACACCAGCAGCAACGGCCATAATCAACTTTAGGCCTCAGTCCGCTGTCGCCTGATTTTGTATCGATCCCGGCAACGGCAACCAGGTCAATGGCCTGATTTTCGCAGATGGATTCACAGGTTCCGCAGCCAATACATTCCTGAATATCGTTGATGTGAAATCCCCGGTACCGGTCTGCACCCTGACGCTTCAATGGTTCCTTGATGGTTACTGGTTTTCTGAAGAATTGTTTCCAGACAAGGAACGGGCTTAGTATGTCTTTGGTAGTTCCCATAATGTTATCTTTCAATTTCAGGGGGATACGTGTGTAATGAAACCATGATCTGGGCTACGTCGGCAATATTTGCATTAACCAGCATTTTTTCAAGCAGGGCAACCGCATGGGTGTAGCTAGGCCCGCGAACATTCACCCTGCGGGGATATCCGCTGCCATCTGACACCATGTAATAACCGTATTCACCCCGGGTGCACTCGCTTCTCACATAGGTTTCACCTGCAGGGATGGTCAGGTTCATCATGTTCGGCAGCTTCGCGATAAAATCCCCCTCTTTGGGCATTTTGCTCAGTATCTGTCTGATCAGGTCCACATCGGTGAGTAGTTCATTGTATCTGAGCACTGAACGTGTATATATGTCACTGTCAGTCGCTGTATTTACCCCGAAATCGAGTTCAGGGTATTTCACATAGGGGCTGTCTTTGCGGACATCATTCTTTGAGCCGGCTGCCCGGGCATTGGGTCCCACGATTCCGTAAGGATAAATCCATGCCGGATCGATGTAGCCGATGCCCACGGTTCTCTTTTTGTAAACATAGTTGTTGAAAAGCACCCTGTTGATGTCTTTCATAAAACCTTCAATTTCTTTCAGGTTGGCTTCCATGCGGTCGGCAAATCCCTCGGGCAGATCGTTGCGGACTCCGCCCGGCAGGATATAAATGTGATAGATTCTGGCACCGGTAAGTTCTTCAAATCGATCGAGGATAAGGTCGCGCAGGTAATTTGACCATTGTCCGACGGTGCCGAAGCCTACAGCACCAGCCATTCCGCCCAGCCACATGAGGTATCCCTGCAACCGGGCCATTTCTGCCACGAGCGTGCGAAGCCACAATCCTTTTTCAGGGACTTCAATGCCTGTGAGTTTTTCGATGGCTGTGGCATAATTAAGTTCGTTGTAATCGGGCTCCGGCACAGCGATCCGGCATACGAGCGGAAAATTCTGAATGTATTTCCTGCGCTCCATCAACTTTTCGAAGCCGCGATGCAGGTAGCCCACATGGGTTTTGGCTTCCACCACCTCATCGGCGCACACCGTGAGTTCAACCGACATATTGCCGGTGATTCCCGGATGGTTAGGCCCCTGCCACATCTTCATGTATTTGTGCGAGGAGAGGTCAATCTCCGGCTTTCCATCGGCTCCGGGCTGGGGATACTTTGAACGATCCCCTTCAAGAGAAAATACGCCCTGTTTATTCATTGGGATAGAGTTTTTCTTTCATAAATGCTGCCGGGTCGTTGGTGCCCCGGCCTTCCCTTTGCGGGAAAAAGGATTCAGCAAATGCTTTGGTGTCGAAGTCGCGGCGGTAGGGGGGAAGGCCTCTCCATCCCTCCAGGATAAAATCGTCGTCAACCCCTGGACTACCGGGGAATTGAATACCGAACATCTCCCTGAGTTCGCGCTGATACGTGGCGATGGTTGGCCACAGGGTATGAGCTGACTCCATGGTGGCATTTTCACGGTCAATCAATACCCTGACACCGATATCGGTCCTGTTTTCAGGATTGTGCAACAGGTAGGTGAGCTGGAACTGTCCCTGTTCAATATAATCTACAGCGGTGAGCAGCACAAGGTGCCGGTAACCCTGCTTCTCATTGAGGTATTTCACCGCCTTTACTGCCTGATTCTGCGGCAGGGTAACAAACCTGAGACGGGCTTCTGTACCGCTGATTTCACCGGCGCTGAACAGGTTTTTTAATTCAGAAATCACATGATCGAACATACTTTCCTAGTTTACCAGTTATAATCAGGCATATCCCAATCGAGAATCACAGCTTTCTGGTTGGCTTTATACCAGTCGAAACGGTTGGCATAATCGTTAGCCCCTTCAGCATTTCCTTCCCTGATCAGTTGTTTGAGTTTTTCGAAGCCTGCAATCAGGGCTTCGGGCCGGGGCATACATCCGGCAACATACACATCTACCGGAAGGTAATAATCCAGTCGTTTGATGGTGTTGTAACTGTCGAAATACATTCCGCCGTTGATGGTGCAACTGCCGAGCCCCATCACGTACTTCGGGTTCTGCATCTGCTCATACACCCGGATTACGCGCTTCAGGGTCTTCACCGAAAGGTATCCCGATACGATAAGCATGTTAGCCTGCCTCGGAGTCGGCCTCCACTGTATTCCGTATCGGTAGGCATCGAAGCGGGGCGTCATCAGCGGGCGCATCTCAATGGCGCCGCAGCCGGTCCCGAACCCAAGTATCCATATACTTTCAGAGCGGGCCCAGTTATAGAACTTTTCAAGAATGCCCTTTACGGGTTTAACTTCTTCCGGCCGGTCGGTGCAGAAGTAATCCGTCATCGGATTCACTTCAAACTGCTCACCGTCCGGGGAGGTTACTATCTTTTTTTTCAGGTCATCGAGACTCATACCACACTATTTGAGAAAAAAATGAACATAAGCAATACCGAGCAGCCCGATAATCATCGGTACCCTCAGGAACCAGCGTATCGACTGCTCCACCCTGAAACGGGGGAATGAAACTCCAACCAGTACCGGCCACATCAGCAGGATAAAGGTTTTTACCAGCATCATCACGATTGTGGTAGCACCGCCAAAAAACAGGTTCATAAACAGAATTGACTTTGCCAGTGGAAAAATGGCGCGGTTACTCTGCAGGAATACCATATAATTCGAATGGTATTCGGTTGGTGGTCCTATAGGAATTTCCTGAGGGGCCAGCACCACATCGAAAGGCGCCCGCATCATGGCACCAAGCATCGCCAGCAAAGCTGCGGCAGTTGCCAGGGGATTGGTAAATAGGGTCCAGTTGAGGAAGCCGCCCTGTTGCTGAGCGATAATTTCAGTCAGTGAAAGTGAATCATACTGTATGGCAACCGCCATGATCGCCAGAATAAACGGCACTTCAACTGCTGTCATCTGTGCAAGTCCGCGCGTCACTCCAATGGCTGAATTGGGGTGACCGCTTTCGCTGGCACCCAGAGCCATACCCAGGGTTCCGAAAAACTGGAACGACAGCAGCAACAGGAGGTCGCCTGAGAATGAGAAATTTGTGAACAAAGCCAACCCGTACACAGCCGGCATAAACAGGAACAGCCCGATACCTCCGGTTAACCGGAAGATGGGTCCGAGGTAAAACATGGTTCCGTGACGGATATTGGTTCTGAGGCCCCAGCTCTTGAACAGGTCGATGTACATCTGGTAAATGGGAACCCCGATACGCCGGCCTACCCGGGCATAAATCCGCCGGATAACCCCGTTTACCAGGAAGCCGTAATTCAGCATGATGAACACTGCGATGATGGCATATACGATTTTTTCGCCCATAATCAGAACCCTCCGTTAATCAGAAAATAACAAACCAGAAAAAAGAACATAATATGCATCAGGTAAACCTGACCATTGCCATTGTATAATTGCCTCAACTGATGGGCAATGTCGTGTACGCGCTCTGAAATCCAGGTCCAGAACCGCTCTGCCAGCGGAACCATCAGAAATCCGAGGGCTTTTGAGTAATGCGCGTAGAAATTATAAGCGTGGTGTGTGGTTTCGGGTGTAGAGGGTCTTTCGCCGGAGTATACAATATTGAACTGACCCACTTTCTTGTTGTTGCGCTGCATCAGCAACTGAACAATCAGCAGGATTCCGAAAATTCCGATAGTCACCAGCATCACGTAGGTTCCGTTCCAGTAACCATATTCGCTGATAGCAGTTCTTGCTCCAAAGGGAATCTTACTGTCAACCCAGAGTAAACCCCCATCAGGGAAAGTTTTTGCGAGCAGTTTGCCGATTCGTTCGAGCAATAAACCCGGCACTGTTGAAACTGCCATGATCACTGCGATTACCAGATACTGGGGGAGCAAAATCCATAGGGAAGCTTCCTTTACCTTTCGCAGGTTATCCTTGAGCTGCCCCAGGAAAGGCGCATGAATCAGGCGGAAGAGGTAAAGGAAAGCTACTGCACCGGCCAGCACAGCCAGAGCTCCCTGCAGATAATATTCTTTTTGAAGCACCGCATTGAACGAAAGCCATTTTCCGGCAAATCCGGAAAGGGGAGGCACACCCGAAAGTGCAATAATTCCGATCAGGACCACAATAAAGGTCATGGGCATTCTGAAAATCAAGCCACCCATACGGTACATCATGCGGTCGTGGGTACGCGAATAAACGCCGCCAACGGCCTGGAACAACATGGTTTTGTAAAGAAAATGCATGATGGCTCCGGATATAGCCAGCAGCCATCCGAGGTTCGACATCATCGAGAGCCCGAAGAGAATGTAGCCTAACTGACCAACACTGGAGTAAGCGAGCAACCGTTTCATGTCTTCCTGCATGGCTGCCATCAGGTTGCCGATCAGGGCCGAAAGGATCCCCACCCAGCTCAGGATGACCATCAGGTCAACACCTCCGATGTACTGAGTGCCCATGCGCATAAACAAGACGATCAGTCCGTAAACACCGGCTTTCAGAAGAATACCTGAGACCATGGGTGAAACATCGGCTTCAGCTTCGCTGTGTGCACCGGGCAACCAGATGTGAAGGCCAATGGCTGCCGTTTTTGTAAGGAAGCCAAGGGTAAGCATGATAAAAATCACGGGAGAAAGCGGGCTGTCCATAACCAGTGCGTCGAGTGTCCATAAACCGGTTACCGCGTGGGCCATGGCAAATCCTGCCAGAATCAGCAATGCCCCGCCGAAGCTGAAAAGCATATAGCTGAGTGCATGGGGCTGTGATTTTTTCCCTCTCAGAATCAGAAAGTATGACCCGGCGGTCATCACTTCCCACGCGAAGAAAAAACCGAAAAGTGTCGTTGCTTCCACCAGCATGATCAGTCCGGCAAACATCATGGCGGTTAATGGATAGAATCCAGGTCTTTTCCCTTTCTCCGAATACCCGTACAATAATGTCAGCACCGCTCCGGCCATGAAAATAATGCCGAAGATTAACTGATAATCACTGTATTGTGGCAGATAAAACCATGAATAAATGCCAACCATGGCTAGCAGAAGCGTGTTTTTAGCCCATGCCGGCATAAAATCCAGTACCCAGAGCACCACGACTGCCACGAGCGGTATAAAATTCATCATATCCGGTGCACTCAGGTAATTGCGGGCAAAGTAACCACCGGCAAGCAATGCCAGGGCAAAAAGCGCTGGCCCGGCTGCTTTGCCCCATTCTATTCCGGAATCGCTTTCTTCAGATTCCGCTTTTACAACGATACCGAACCACCGGAACAGGTATATAACCTCAAACAACGAACCCAGAAGAATCAATGCAATCAGCAGATAATTGCCTGTGCCCGACAGCCCGATGATCAGTTCCCATTTGGCGTAGAATGAAGGGAATGGAGGGAAGGCAGAAAGGGCAAAGACAAAAATACCGAAAATGGTAAGGATTACCGGGTTGTTGCGGAGTATTGCCCAGGATTCAAGGGAAGACCCTTTCACAGTTCCTGAAAGCCAGAACAACCCGGCTTTGGCAAGAAAGTGGGTTAACAGCACTCCAAATCCGATCATTTCAACGCCATCACCCAAAACCGGTTTCATACCCAGAATTGCCAGTACCAGACCAACCTGACCGATTGAAGAATAACCAAGCAGACGGTTCGGGTTTTTCTGTTGCAAACCCATCCAGTTTGAAAACAAAAAGGTGAGCGCCCCGACAGAAGCTGTGAGCAGGTAAATTTTATCGGAGCCCAGAACGAGAATTTTATTCAGCAGAAACAACATGGTTGTGGTTACGGCTCCCGACACAATGGCTCCGATTCCCGGGTGTGCTGCTTCGTAAACATCAAGAGCCCAGCCATTTGCAGGAAACGGTTTCAGTTCGATGACGATTGCAATTACCATCAGAAATACAGCGATCAATGCCATCGGGGCAAAGGCGGATTTCATGGTAAGGATATCATCGAGGTAAAGACTGCCTGTGCTGAAATAAATCAGTACAGCACCCAGCAGGTAGAAAGCTGAAATCAGCGATGATGCCAGAAGGTATTTAAATCCGGCCGCATGGGCATGGTGATTGTCATTCATCAGGATGATTCCCGACATTGAGATAGCGGTAATTTCGAGGAAGACAAATATGTTGAACAGGTCTCTGGTGAATACGAGCATATTTAGACCCATGAACATTACAAGGAGGACAGCGCCCAGAGGTTTTGAATCGCGAAGCAGGAACTCCCTGAAATACCATACTGAAATCAACCCCAAAACATTAATCATCAGTGAGATTACTGCTTCATGCATCCCCAGAAAAAGGCTGATTGAGAACGGAGGTTTGAATCCTGCTGAGAAGACCATGGATGGCTGAAATGCTCCGGTATAAAGACCCTGAATCCAATGTAGTGAGACACCCGTAAAAAAGGCCATTGCGAACAAAGTAAGCATGTTCGTCAAGGCTGCTTGTTTTTTCCCGGTCATACCCAGCAGGAATCCCAGGCCCAGGCCAACGATCAGTATATAAAAAGGGCTTACCATTTCAAGTCAGTAAATTGGTTAATATCCAGAGATTTTTTGTGCTGATTCAGTTTAAGGGCATAAGCCAGCAAGAGAGCCGTGGTTCCGAAACCGATGACAATGGCTGTAAGGACCAGGGCCTGTGGAACAGGGTCAATGGCGACCAATGCCAGGTTTTCAGGGGTTACCGCTGATCCGTCGATGATGGGTGCTGTTCTGCCCGGAAGATAGCCCAGGGCAACAATCAGGATGTTTAACCCTGTGTCGAAAATGCTGAATGATAAGATAATTTTCAGCAGGTTTTTTTGAGTAAATCCGCCCCAGAGGCCAATGAGCATCAGGGACATGCCCAACAGAAGGGCAATTTTGTCAATGGTCAGGTTCATGATCAGGCAGTTTTGTTTCCAGTTTCATTTATAGATGCAATGATGGAAGAGAGCTCGGTGCCGACTTTAAGCCCGATCAAGCTGTATATCAGAGGAATAGCACCGGCACTCAGCAAGTTGCCGAGATTGCCTAACGGAAGGATACGGTTGTCGAGAAACCCTCCGGCGAACAGCAAGCCGGCAAGACCAATCAGGATGTAGGTAAAGCCTGACAACGATTCCGTAATGTGAAGTACAGCTTTTTTCACCGATCCGAGCGGATCGGCCAGAATCATCAGCGTTATGGCTGTACCGATGATGGCCCCACCCTGAAATCCCCCGCCTGGGGTGAGGTGACCGTTGATAAAAACATATACTCCAAGAATGATACTTCCCGGAATCAGCACGTTGGCAGCTGTAATCAGGATTTCTGAAGTGTTATTTTTCATGGGTTTCTCTTTTCCGCCATGCCGGAGGATGTAACCGACAATCATGGCAGTCAGAAATAAAACCGTAACCTCACCCAGGGTATCGAGCCCGCGGTAGGTAACAACGATGGCTGTAACCACATTGGAAGCACCGACTTCATCCGGGGTATTGGTATTGTAATAGGCGGCAGTTTTATTCAGCGAACCCTGGGTCTGATGCTGTTTATATACCTGAAAAAGAAACACTCCAAAGGCCATTACAAGAAGGATGACCAGACTATTTTTTATCTTCATGGCTGTTTTGTTCGGTTTTCCGGAGAATGATAAAGAAAAGGAAAGTGGTAAGCCCGGCGCCAATGGCGGCTTCAGTCATAGCGACATCGGGGGAGGCCAGTATCAGGAAAAAGATTGACGCCAGCAGGCTGATGGCCCCGCTGGCCAGAATTGCCAATGGCATCTCTTTGGACAGTACTGCCATGATTGCCGAAATGATCATAACCACAGCAAGCGTGGCCATCATGATTATCTTGAATGTTTCCATCGTTAGTTGGTTTTTTCGTCTTCCGACAAATGGTCAACCACTGTTCTGTCCGACAATGGATGTCCGTTTCTGTGGGCTGCACGCATCAGTACATTGGATGATACCGGATTGGTCATCATCACAAAAAGCAGGATAATGAATAGTTTGCCGAACCATGAGGGCATAATGAGTGCGATGCCCAGCATAATTAAGGCGACTCCCGCCGTTGAAGCTTTGGTACCCACCTGAACCCGGAGGTATGAGTCCGGCATACGCAGCAGCCCTATGGCTGCTATCATCAGTATGATGGCTCCGAGCAGAACCATAGAGGCACCTGTGATTTGAAGAATTTCCATGGTTATAGTGTTTTTCTGAGGTACTTTCCAACAACTACCACGGCCACAAAACTGAGCAGCCCGTAAATGATGTTTACATCCAGATAAATCTGACGGTTTTCAAAGAGTGCGATCAGCCCCATCAGCCCAAGAGAGCCGACCGTGAGCACATCAAAAGCAATGGTTCTGTCGATCAGCGAAGGGCCGATAACAAACCTTACGAATGTGAGCACCAGAGCCAGAAGCATGATGGTTCCGGCTGCATAAAGCAGGGTTAATACGAGGTTACTCATAAATCTTCATTAAAACGTTTTCAAATGGAGCCACAATCTGTTGGGTCAGTTTCAGCGCATCCTCTTCGCAGCAAACCTCAATCCAGTGAACATAAATGATATTTTCCCTGATGTCTACCACAAAAGTCCCCGGGGTAAGTGTTATGGAATTGGCAAGAATCATACGGGCCATCGGACTCTTCAGCTTAGTTTCTACCCTGACGATTCCCGGCCTGAGCGGGAGCCTGGGATTCAAAACCCTGAACATAACATCTATATTGCTTTTTATCAGTGCCCATACGAAAACACCAACATACTGAAAAGAATACATCAGTCCTCTGGGGGTGAGTTTAACACCCTCAAATATGTATGTTCCGCTGCCAAACAGCAATACAACAGGTATTACGAGGATCAGGCCATAGAGCCAGGTTGTATAATCCCACGAATTGTTCCAGATGATCCAGAAAAACTCAAGGATCAGGAACAGAAGAATCCGCCCTTTCAGTTTTTTCATAACAGGTGTTTTGAATTATGGCGTGGTTTAAAATCAGGTTTGATATAGCTTTGAAGGAAGGTTGTACTCATGCGCTCACAGAAACCTTCTTCAAAGAATTCAGTCTTGTTCAGCAATAGCTCGATGTGGATGGCTACAGGAATACCCATGTAAAGCAACGAGATGGCCTTCGGGTCAGTTGCATTGCTGAGCTCTCCCTTCTGAATGCCTTCATCCGCCACCCTTTCTACAATCTTACGTTGTCCTGAAAAGATACACTGTACTTTATCCCGGATCTCCGGATGATTGTTTTCGGCAATTTCCGACAGCATCAGTACACTTACCCCTTTATTCTTTATTATATAATGTATAGTGCGGCACACAATCTTGTGCAGCCGTACGTCAGCAGATGCATTTTCGTGCTCTATTCTGCTCATCTCTGAAAGAAGCTGTGAGTCAACATCACTCAGGATTTCTATGAAAATCTCTTTTTTCGATGCAAAATGCCTGAAAATTGCAGCCTCACTGATCCCGATTCTCTCAGCCAGCCTTTTGGTGGTGAACTTGCTGATTCCATCCTGGTAGATAATCTCAAGTACAGCCTCTTTGATCTGTTCCTTTCTGATTTCCGTGGATAATTTAATCATGTAAGTAAGTATTTACTTGCAAAACTATATCAAACTTTTTTAGTGCAAAATTATTTGAAGGTTTTTTCTTTCTTAAACAGTAATTTATACTCATTCTAAATATGATTCATGATAATGTAGGCGTAAATGCCTTGATTATTAAAGTGTTAACTATTCTATATTGTGGTACATTTTAACGGTACCGGATTTCATTGAATGTTGACCCTGAAGTAAATCATAAATCGGGCTGCCATTTTTTTGATTTTCTTTGAATAGAGATACAGCAACAATGAACTTCTCAGCTTAACTGGCCGGTATGGATGTCAGCCATGGTTTAAGGAATGAATACTTATAGCGAGCGGGCAGACAGCATCTCATTTTTGTCAGAGATTTGGAATGGTATAAAAAAAGGCCACCGGGTTGGTGGCCTTTTTCAGGAGTGTTGTAGTCCTTTACTTATTTACCGGTTACATAATCATAACCCATAATTTCGGTGTCTTTGAAAACTGACATACCACCAGTTGCAACCATGTTGTCATAGATCATACCATTGGTTCCGAACAACAGTGATTTGGCATCATAACCCAGCAGACGGAGGTAGGCAGTAAGGTGAGCGCTGGTCTGGCCTGTATAACAATAAACCACGATGGTTTTGTTGGTCGGAAGGGTTTTGAGATCGGCAGACAATTTGATGGATTCTTTCGGGGTGTACTGCATGGCGCCCGGGATGTGGCCAGGTGCAGCGTACTGGGCTGCTGGCCAGTAATTTACGATGTAATAGTTGCTGAGGCTTCCGAATACAGTCGCATTGGTAATTTTTGCGGGATCGAATCCTTCAGAGATGATGGTAGCTGCTCTTGCTTCGAGAATTTCCTGTCCGGTGGTTTTGCCTGTACTCAGGGTTGGCAGAGAACCGGCAGCTCCTTTATCCGTAGCTGTTGAGGTAAATTGCGAAGCATAGGTATTGCTGAGGTTGGATGACCACCTGTTAAAAGCAACATTCCATGAGCTCATTCCCCATTTCATAGAGTAAACTTTACCATAACCCATCAGGCGCAGAATACTGGCAGCATAAGAAGCAGTCTGACCCGTATAGCAAACGATGGCAACCTTGGTATATGAATCAAGGTTTACATTTTTAATGTGGGTAAGAATATCAGCGAAAGCAACATTGTGCGCATTGGCAATGTGACCGGTTGCAAAGTCAGCAGCCGACCGGATGTCCATAATGTACACCTGATTGGTTTCATTCAGGGTTTTTACCTCTGCTGCACCAATGATGGCAGGCATGTCGGAATTGACATAATCTTTTCCGAGCGGTGAGTTTGCCGATTCGAGATACTCAGTAAGAACCTGTGATTCATCTATTTTTTCTTCCTCATCCTTTTTACAGGAGGTGAATATAAGTGAACCGATGAGTACACTGTACAGTAATAATTTCGCAGTTTTCATTTTTTTGGTTTTGGTTAGTGTTTGTTATTTATTTTGGTTTGTTAATCTATCTTGTGAACCATGAAGCCGGTAAATGATTGTCAACAACAATTCCCTCAGAGGCTTTCTTTTCCCATTCTAGCAGGTCTGTTTCAAAAAGGTAAAGGTCATAATTGATCAGTGCGCCGTTCTCGTTTCTGATGTGACAGTTCGATGAGCAGGATTTCCCATCGGAAACCTTGGTTCTCGAAGTCCACCTCAGGATGTTGTGGGGAGTTGTGAAATTGTAGGTTGGGAAGGCATCGAAGTTGGCATATTCAGCAACATCGTATTTTTCCCAGTTGTCGGGGGCTGCCAGGGTACGTCTGACAAGTGTGAAATCAAATCCCTGTTTGATGTCAGGAATGGGATTCACAGCAATTTTAAATCCGAGGTACGAAGGAATTCTCGCGCCCTCGCCATGCACGTGGCAACTGCCGCAGTTGTTATAGTCCTGTGAATGACAAACCTGGCAGTTAAAGTCATTGTAATGCATGGAGTGGAACGAATTGGATGTCTCGACCCCTGAATGGCAATCGCTGCACTTGGGAAGTTCGGTATAGGCATAACGCTGGTTAACCGGTTTACCATTACCATGCAATTCTGCACCGCTATGGCAGTCGAGGCAGCTGAATCCGCTTTCAGAGAAATGCACATCAGGTTTTGTTCCGGCGGCAACTCCGAGGTATGCATGACCTCCCCTTGAGCTGTGGCATACTACACAACCGGTAACCATATCGGGAGTTTTGGTAAACATATGACCTTTTGCCAATCCGCCACCGCCGGCCAAAGGCCTTACGATGTGACAGTTGCCGCAGGTACCATGGCAGGTTGCGCAATTGGCATTGTACCCTTCAATCTGGTGCTGGGGTAGTTTGTCGAAATCTTCGTGTCCGTTCAAACCGCTTCTGATGGTTACTTTCCGCTTCTGCCCTGTTCCATTGTGAATACTGGTTTCAAAATTTTTTACGATTTCCTGATGGCAGGTTCCGCATTTTACATCGGCAACCATCGACGGATGCCTGATGAAATCACCGGAATGGGCCAGTTTCTTATCTTCCGTATTGTCAGTACCATTATGGCAACCAACGCAACCTATCTTATAATGCCCTGATTTTTTATACTCCTTGTAACCATCGCCCCCCATAAAAACACGATCGTAAGGCTCATAGTGAGGAGCCTCTCCACCGCAACCACCACCTACGATAGCCGTATCGGGGGAGTATACTTTCTGCAGATGCGCATAATTGGTGTGACAGCCTTCACACGATGCAACGGATGTTTCTTCCCCTGACTGAGGGGTGTCTTTATCACATCCTGCGGCAAAAACAAGTAAAAATATTGTGATGGCAAGGAGACTGATTGCGCTCAGTGGTTTTGTAAGTAGTTTCATATCAAGTTAGTTATATTAGTAAATACTTATAATCAGGACTTTACCCGGATTGCTTTACTGGTCAACAAAGATTAAATTTTTCAAATCATTGTTAACCATTTAACAGCAGGCATCCGTCTGTATATATTTTGCTATAAGTTGGTTAAGAAACTGATCTGTAACAGTTATTTATATGATTAATTATTACTTTTGCTCAGAGAGGAGACCTATGATGGAAAAGATGAGTTTTGAAGGTTCAAGTTGTACGATAAGTTCTCATGTTTGCAGATGTTTTGAGAAACTGACCCCGGATGAACTGGATTACCTGAATGCCAATTCAGTGATAATCAAGTATAAAAGACGTGAATTAATCTGCAAAAAAGGAGGGTTTGTTTCGCATGTGATGTTTGTTGAAAGCGGTCTGGCCAAAGCGTTTCTCGATGATGGGGTTAATTCACTTGTTCTGAAAATCATCCCTCCGAAAAACCTGCTGGGGCTGACATCCCTTTCAGAGGATCTCAATACCTACCAGTATTCAGCCATGGCTTACATTGATTCCGACATCAAGCAGATTGATGTAAATGTGTTTCGTAAGCTGGTCAGCACCAATGCTGAATTTGCCAAGGAGGTGATTAATATACTGAGTGCAAACAGTGTACAGATTTACGGCAGGTTTTTCTGCCTTACCCATAAACAGGCCTTTGGTCGTATGGCCGATATCATTCTGTGTCTGGCTAACAGGGTTTTCAAGCAATCTGAGTTTGATTTACCATTATCGCGAAAAGATCTGGCCGAATTGTCTGGCATGAGTTCGGAGACGGTAATCCGGATGCTGAAAAAATTCACCGACGACGGGTTGATTGTAATTGACGGGAAATCCATCAAAGTAGTTGACCAGGAACGCCTGCAAAGGATCAGTGAGCTGGGATAACTAACTTAACCCGCCCTGAATCAGGTAGTTGCGGAAGTACAGGTTGAAAATAAGGGCATTAAAAAAGGGATAGCTTACAGGCTATCCCTTTTTGGTGCAATGATAAACCTTACAGTTTGATCAGTTTCTTTGTTGCAATGATCTGATTGCTGACAACAAGCGAACAAAAATACAAGCCCGGGCTGAGTGATGAAACATCTATCAGGGATTCGTGATTTCCTGCTGAAACAGGCATAGATATCAGTTCTTTACCTTCAGTACCAGCGACAACCAGGCGGGCATTGGCAGCAGAAACCGGGCAGCCAGTGCTGAAACGGACTTTTGCGGATGCCGGATTCGGAACCGGATCTGAAAGATAGACTTCCTGAACAGTTTGCGAAGGAGATAACCCTGTTGTTACATCTATGATGGTGACCGTCAGGTCGTCGAAGAAGAAGCCATCGGCAACCACCCCGCCATCACTGCGCAGGGTGAAGCGGAGTTTGATGTTCTGCCCGGCGTACTGACTAAGGTTAATTTCTTCCTTAACCCATGAATTCATGATTCCGTCGTACACTGGTCCGGGTGTCTGGTTATCACTTCCGGGGTGGGTGTATTTCCCGGCCAACGGGGTCCAGGTGCTGCCGTTGTTGGTGGAGATTTTAAGTTGTACATAATCAAAGCCAGCTTCTGTTTTCCACCGGGCCCAAAAATTCAATACCGCTACCGAAGCATTCGCCAGCGAAACACTCTGTAAAAAGGTTGTTGAACTGTTGGTGTTGTTCGAATAGTTTCCTGATGGTGAATCAGCCATGGAATAGGGTGCTGACCAGGGGAACATCCCGTACAGGCCCCAGCCGCCGGTCCAGTTTTCGAGATCAGGGAGATCATCAGAGAAGACCACTACCGGTGTCCCGAAATACCGTTCAATGGTGTCGCGGGTAACCGAAAATCCGTCATCCAGTATGAGCACATAACGCAGGGTATCGCCGCTTTTAACCCCGTCACTTAACAGGAATGATATGGAATCAACTTTGGACTGGAGAACTGCAAGGTTTTCAAAAACCACCGGGTTTCCGGTTTCGGCAAATTCATCACCCAGGGGCTCGAGTGAAACAGTATAAGTTCCATCGGTTTGTCCCAGTCGGGTCAATGAAAAATGAACATTGTAGCTTTTGTCCGGAACAATCAGCGGGGTGTTGTCCACAATTTCAGCATAGGTTCCAGAGAAACGGGCAGCCAGTATACTCTGCAGCATGTTTTCCTGACATAGCGGGATAATCCGGGATGACTGCGGCCAGAAACCGTCCCCGTTTCCTCCCACCTCCGGCGTGTAGGAGAGAATTTTATTCTTGGTGCTCTGCTCACCGTACATCCAGTCGTCGGAACCACCGTTTGAAGGATAGATGGTGGTGCTTCCCGGTCCGTAGGTATACTGGTTGTCGGCTGTCATCCGGCGCGAATACTCAGCAAACACCATATCGTCGGGGCAGGTTGTTTCAACATATCCCCAGGGGTACAGCAGCAGGTTGGAATAGCTGTGGTAGTTGAGTGCAATCTTAAAATCATGTGTTTCGCAGAACTCCTTCATCATCTGGGTTTCTGGTTCAGAAAAAGCAGCAGTTCCCCGGTAGGTGTCATCGGAAGGATATGGTGAGGATCCTTCATCGTCATAGCCCCAGAAAAATCCGTAATTTCTGTTCAGGTCAACCCCGTATGATCCGTCACCATTGTTGCGGCGGTTTTTCCGCCACATGCCGCCGCCATTGGGTTGAGTATTGATGTTGTACTGATAACCGTCAACATTCATAATCGGAACTATGTACAATTCAGTATTGTCGACTAATTGCTGTACTTCGTCATTGATGCTGTAATTTTCAAGCAGATAGTACATAAAATACAGGAGGTGCTGCATGCCGATGGGTTCGCGGGCGTGATGCATGCCTGTGTAAAGCACCTGAGGTTCATTTTCTGTTTCGTTCGGATTGTCAGAGATCTTTACATAATACACCGGTAACCCGTTGATGGTGGTGGTGGTTGAAACAGGCTGTTTTGCGGTTATCAGATCAGGAAACAGAGCCGCCATATTGTCGAGATGGGCATAGCATTGATCGATGGTACTGAATCCTCCGCACGATCCCAGGGTGAAGTTTGCCGGTACCGGATAATCAGAGACTGCGCGCATGGCTTCCTGCTTAACAGTTTCAGGGTCAAAACCGGCATTTCGCGAAGCATAATAGGACTCCAGATCCTCTATTTCAACAGTATAATCAAGGCCAAGCTGCTGAATTTTACCGAATTCTGACGTGTTTAACGCCACGGTGTATGTGCCTTCCTTCTGGCTGTAAAAACCGGCATCGGTTGCAATGCCTGCCCTGGCAATTGTTTGAAGCTGGTCTGGTGAAATCCGGATTTTAACCTGCCGGTATTTCTCCTGCTGGGCCATAACAGTGGTGAATGCAAGCAGAAGAAGAAGGGTAAGAATACGTTTCATAGGCTGGGATATTAAATGGATTTGTAGTTCAATGCAAACCTAACCAATTTTACGGGGATTGGGATATTGGTTGATGAATATTTTAGCAGCCTGATTTCCCTTATCGGCAGAAAGCTGAATCAGCGATTTGCCTGGGATAAAGTGTTGCCCGGGGAAGAATTTTCTGTGCTGACTCATGAGAAGGTGCACCCGGCAGATAATCTGCCTGAAATCGTGTCGTTGCAGGAATGAATTTCCGGGTTTACTCCAACTGAATCAGAAGGGAATCAATGCCACATAATTAATGTTGAGCCTGCTCCGAAAAGTCAAAAATGAAGATTTGACACCAAGGCACCAGGACACCAATTTACACAAAGTATTGTATTTCATCACATTAAAATTGGTGAATTCCTGCATGACTGCGTCAAGCAGACAGTTTTGTGTTTTTGTGGTTTGGTGTCGAAAAAACAGTTTTCGGAGAGGATTCAATGTTAAAAACTGTAAATCCGGTTGATGGGATTTCCTGCAACACCTCATCCCGGCAATGTATTGATAATCAAGTATCAGGCTGACCGATTGCGAATCTGATCCAACCCTTCAGAGAGACGCATTCCCGTAAAGTTATAACTTTTCGGGAATAGAATCCTGAATGGTTATGTTTTTGGAATTGTATAGCAGGAGCATTTCGCAAGAAATTTGTTTTTACCAGTCGGCCTGGCAGCAACAGGATTCTCCCTGTTCAGCTGACAACCATAGATCCGGTCTAAAAAAATCCCTGAGTCTTTGCGTCATTGCGCGATTCTTTATTATCTTTCCACCCGATATATTTACTTATTTAAATATTCCCCATGCAGGAAACTACCGTTTACAAACCCGTAAATCACATCCGCATCGTTACAGCCGCCTCACTCTTCGATGGTCACGATGCTTCCATCAATGTTATGCGCCGGATTCTCCAGTCGTCGGGTGCAGAAGTGATTCATCTGGGCCACGACCGCTCAGTGCAGGAAGTGGTACAGTGCGCCATTCAGGAAGATGTGCAGGCCATCGCCATCACCTCTTACCAGGGCGGGCATATGGAATATTTCAAATATATGTGTGATTTGCTTAAAGAAGCAGGCTGCGGACACATAAAGATCTTCGGTGGTGGCGGTGGGGTCATCCTTCCGCATGAGATTGAAGAACTGCATCAGTATGGCATTGCCCGGATTTATTCACCGGATGACGGGCGGCAGATGGGTTTGCAGGGCATGATCAATGATCTGCTGCGCAAATCGGATTTTGAGGTCGGCAGTTTAACAGAAATCAAACCGGAGGAACTGCACAACGGCAATTACCGGACCCTGGCCTCCCTCATTACCCTGGCCGAAAACCATCCTGAAAAAGTAAAAGAACTGACAGGGGAATTGAATAAAAACTGTGCCGGAATATCAGTCCCCGTGCTAGGAATCACCGGTACCGGCGGTGCCGGGAAATCATCGCTGGTAGACGAACTGGTCAGACGGTTTCTGCAGGCCAATCCCGGAAAACGCATGGCCATCCTTTCGGTTGATCCAACCCGGAGAAAAAGCGGTGGTGCCCTGCTGGGCGACCGTATCCGCATGAATGCCATCAATAGCCCGGATGTCTTTATGCGCAGCATGGCCACCCGTCAGGCCAACCTCGCCTTGTCAAAGTATATCAGCGATGCGGTGTGTATCGTAAAAAATGCCGGATTTGACCTGATTATCCTCGAAAGCTCCGGCATCGGGCAAAGCGACACCGAGATTGTGGATTATGCTGACCTTTCTCTCTATGTGATGACACCAGAATATGGCGCGGCATCGCAGCTTGAGAAAATTGACATGCTCGATTTTGCCGATGTTATTGCCATCAATAAATCAGACAAGCGCGGAGCTGCCGATGCCCTGAGGGATGTTAAAAAACAATACGCCCGCAATCACAAACTCTGGGAAGCCGGTTCAGACGAACTTCCGGTTTTCGGAACCATGGCGTCGCAGTTTAACGATACGGGAGTCAATCAGCTGTTCAACCACCTGATCGGCCTGATCAATCAGAAATCCGGTAAGGAGTTTCAACTTTACAGCATCGGAGCTGAAGATGAACAATCCAGGAGCCTGATCATTCCTCCGGCCAGGGTGCGTTACCTGTCCGAGATCTCGGAAACCATCAGGGCATACAACGCATTGTCTGAAGAAATGGCCGATAAAGCACAGGAGCTTCAGTCGCTGCAGCAAGCATCAACACTTCTGATTAACGAGGGCACTGTATTGTCAGAAAGCCTGGCATCAAAGATAGCACAGCTCAGAAAGTCACTTGGAGAGCAAAACATTGGCATTCTTGAGAACTGGGAAGAAAAGAAAAACAATTACAGCAGGGCAGAATACCGGTACACGGTCAGAGGAAAGGAAATCTGCATTGAAACGCACACCGTATCACTTTCCCATTCGAAAATTCCGAAGATTTCGATGCCGCGCTACAAGGGATGGGGCGACATTCTGAAGTGGAACCTCCGCGAGAATGTGCCCGGTGAATTTCCCTATGCAGCCGGTGTGTATCCGTTTAAGCGTGAAAATGAGGATCCCACCCGCATGTTTGCAGGAGAAGGAGGCCCTGAGCGAACCAACAAGCGTTTTCACTATGTTTCAGCCGGGATGCCTGCCCGCAGGCTTTCAACTGCCTTTGATTCTGTGACACTCTATGGTGCCGACCCGGATGTAAGACCTGATATTTATGGGAAAATCGGCAATGCCGGCGTTTCGATAGCCTGTCTTGACGATGCCAAGAAACTTTACTCGGGGTTCAACCTGGTAGATGCCGCCACCTCAGTAAGCATGACCATCAACGGTCCGGCACCTGCACTGGTAGGTTTCTTTATGAATGCTGCCATTGACCAGCAATGTGAGCTTTACATCAGGAGTCATGGTCTGGAAGCTGAAGCTGAAACAAAAATCGCCGCTTTATATAAACAGCGGGGCACACAACGACCAGCTTATCAGGGTAATCTGCCTGAAGGAAATGATGGTCTGGGGCTGATGCTGCTGGGGGTGACCGGCGATCAGGTGCTTCCGGCAGAGGTATATAAAAAAATTAAGGCTGACACCATTTCAAAGGTAAGGGGGACTGTTCAGGCAGATATCCTTAAGGAAGATCAGGCACAGAATACCTGTATTTTTTCAACCGACTTTTCGCTCAAGGTAATGGGTGATGTTCAGGAGTATTTTATCCGGAACAATGTCAGGAACTTTTATTCGGTTTCCATATCGGGGTATCACATCGCGGAAGCCGGGGCCAATCCCATCACCCAACTGGCGTTAACCCTGGCCAATGGTTTTACTTACGTAGAATATTATCTGTCGAGGGGAATGAAGATTGATGATTTCGCTCCGAATTTTTCGTTTTTCTTTTCCAATGGGATTGATCCGGAATATGCCGTGATGGGTCGTGTGGCCCGGCTGATCTGGGCAAAGGCCATGAAGGTGAAGTATGGGGCCAACGAGCGCTCCCAGATGCTGAAATACCACATACAGACCTCGGGACGTTCGCTACACGCCCAGGAAATCGCCTTTAACGATATCAGAACCACACTTCAGGCTCTGTATGCCATTTATGACAACTGCAACTCATTGCACACCAATGCCTATGATGAAGCCATCACTACCCCGACTGAGGAGTCGGTAAGAAGGGCCATGGCCATTCAGCTCATTATCAATCATGAACTGGGGCTGGCTAAAAACCAGAATCCCTTGCAGGGATCATTCATCATTGAAGAACTGACCGATCTGGTTGAGGAAGCCGTGTTGCTCGAGTTTGACCGTCTCACCGAACGGGGAGGGGTGCTGGGGGCCATGGAAACCATGTACCAGCGAAGCCGGATTCAGGAAGAATCGTTGTATTATGAGAAACTCAAACACGACGGATCTCTCCCCATTATGGGGGTGAACACTTTCCTGTCTTCTGAAGGCTCTCCAACAGTTGTTCCTTCAGAGGTGATCCGTTCAACAAAAGAGGAAAAAGATTATCAGGTTCAGATGCTCGGACAGCTCCAGAAAACCTGGCGGCCCGAAGCGGAAGCTGCCCTGAAGAATCTTCACCATACTGCCGCTGCCAACGGCAATGTGTTTGAATCGCTGATGGAGGCTGTAAAATTCTGCTCCCTGGGCCAGATTACCCGTGAGTTGTTCAGGGTTGGAGGGCAGTACAGGAGGAATATGTGAGTTTTTAATTTCCAAAAACCAATTTCCAGAAACCAATAACCAAATCCCTGAGAAGAAACGGAAACCGGATCAGCAAAGTGTTTTAGCCTGGCAGGTTAAGGCTCAGATTCGAACAGAAATACCTCCTCGATGCTGGTACCGAAGACTTTGGCTATATCGTAAGCCAACCGGAGTGAAGGATTGTATTTGTTTTTCTCAAGAAATACAATTGTTTCCCTCCGGACATTAACTCTACGGGCAAGTTCATCCTGGGTCATGTTGTTCCTCGCCCTTAGTTCCCGTATCCGGTTATTCATGACGGATTCCCCTGAAATTGAGTACCAGCCAGCATAAAGCAAATGTTATAGCCATACCCAGAATTCCCGTGCCCAATAGCTGCTCGGTATCCATGTTTACCCTGTCTTTAATGTAAATCATGGCAACCCACAGGTACAAGGATATGTAATATGACCAGGCAGCGGTTTTCTGAAGGATCCTTTTCGAGAGTTCATCTTCAGCAGGTTCTCCGCGCCTTTCGCTGTTGAGGCGTCTGAACCCGATGAACACGGCGAACGCAACCAATAGTCCGATCACACCAAACTGAATGGTGTCTGTGAGGTCAGTCATTCCTACCGAATTAACCAACCAAAGCAAGGTTGTGAGCAATACCAGCCCGGCAACCAGAAATACCAACAACGATTTTTTCATGATAATGTTATTTAAATCTAACACAAAGTTAGAATTATATAACACAAAAGTCAAGAAAATTCTGATTTTTTTCAGAATGACCAGCCAAGGTTGACATATCCGATGATGGCATCTGTTTGAGGACTGTAGGAGAAGGTGAGTTCAATAGGGCCGAGCAGTGAGAGGTAGCCCAGACTGAGGCTGGTTCCCAGCACGATATTCCGGTTGTAGGTTGCCTGAGGGAGTTTATCAAGGGAAAAATCATAGGCCAGGGCATTCATTAGTCCTGTTGCATAAACATTGCTGCCGATATGGTATTGCAATCCCCAGGCCCCTGAGATTAAAGCATTGGTAATGATTTCATACTCATTGATCCCGCTGAAAAGAAACTGCTTGCTGAGAAATTCTGAGGTGCCTCCCACGTTGAAGCTATTGATGAAACTTCCGTCATTGCTGAAGTTGTATCCACCCTGAAAGCGCAGAAGCTGGGTGGTTTTGTTTCCTGCAGGTATGTAGGATTCCCAGCTCAGGATGGACTGGATGAAGGTGTTTATATGGATATCAAGTTCACTCAATGAGACTGCATCGCCTTCGTAGTTGGTTGCGGTAAGGTCAGGGTTCTGGTTGTGAAACACGGATAGTCTCAGTCTGATTTTTTTTCCGCTCAGCGGGAATGCATTCCGGTTCAGGGTATGGTGGGTCCAGCTTGTGAAACTTTCAAAGCCATTGTTATGCCCTTTGATGGTCAGTCCTGAAAGTATTTTGGGGTTGAGGTTCTGAAGAAAGAAGGAGGTTCCGAACGAGATGTAACTGTTTTGCCCGGTAATGGTATTGCCGGCCAGAATAAATTCAACCCTCGACTGCCGGTAGTTGGATACTATGTTGAAGTTTTCGTAAACAGGAAATTCCAGGGAAAAACCTTTGGAAGTCAGGTTTATCCAGCTCTGCTGGTTGTAGCTGGTGAAAGCTGAGATTCCGGCTTCATAGGCCGGATTTTTACCGATCAGGACTCTGGCATAGGCATTGGTGTTGTCGATCAGAAATTTGCTGGATTTCCAACCGGCAATAAGACCTATTCCGTTGAAGGATGAAAAGTTAACCGCTAACAACAGCCGGTTGACCGGTTTTTCACTAACATCAAGGTTCAATTGTACCTTGTTTTTGTCGGATGAGGGTGTCAGGGAGTAATTTATTTTTTCGTAGTTGTTGGTAGCAAACAGCCGGTTTACTGCCCTGGAGAAATCAGCAGCTTTCAGGGTATCTCCCGGGAGCAACTGCAGACGTCCTTTGATAAATGGCTTGCCGGTTTGTTTGTTGCCGGTGATTTCAATGTTATTGAGGATAAAAACCTTCGTAAAATCAGGTTTTGAAGCTTCGGGATTCTTTTGTTTTGAAGAATTCAGAATTTCAGCCAGACGGATTAACTGCTCCAGGTTGTTCCGCGCGGCGGTTTTTCCCCGTTCAATAATCTCAGCAGCACTGGTGAAACTGGCTGCAGAAAAACCGGTAAGGTCAGGCTCAATATAAATATCAGCAAGGGCTTTATCTTTCTCAAAGTTCAGGGCATCAACATAAAATCCCATCTGGTAGATGATATCAACCGGGGTATTCAGTTGTTCAGCAGTCCGTAGCCCTTGTGAAACATTTACTCCGATCACAAAATCAGCACCCAGATCTTTGGCAACACTTACCGGGAAGTTTTTTACCACTCCACCATCGATCAGCTTCAGACTGTCGCGTTTAACAGCTGTAAAAACGGACGGAATTGCCATGGATGCCCTGATAGCCCCTGAGAGGTTACCCGATTTCATAACCACCGGCATTCCGTTTTCAACATTGGTGGCAACGCAGGCAAAGGGAATCGGTAATTGTTCGAAATCTGTGATTCTGTATACTGGAAGAAAAATCTCATTCAGGGTATTCCATAATTGCTGGCCTTCAATGGCTCCGGTCGGCAGCTTTATCTTCCTGCCGTCAACCGAAAGTTCAAGGATGCTTTTTCCGGCTCTGTTCCGTTCCTGTGGTGGCAGGTAATCGAGGGCTGGCCGAGGTGAAAACAGAATTTCCCAGTCAATGGTGGTGGCAAATTCCTCGATTTCCCGGGCACTGTATCCAGCCGCATACATGCCACCGATAATACTGCCCATGCTGGTACCAGAGATGCACTTTACTTCAATGCCAAGGCTATCGAGAATATGCAATACCCCGATGTGGGCCAGCCCTTTGGCACCTCCTCCGCTCAGGGTTAGTCCCGGCGTTGAAACCGAAGCAGGAAATTGTTTCAGGTCTTTGGTCTGTGAATGGACAATCCGCGCATTCATCAACAATAACATGCTTAATATCAGAGCTGAAAGTATGGCTTTGCCAGTATTCTCACGTACCATATCAGAGGTTGTTACCGATCCTGTCAATTCACGGAATCAAATGGATTTGAATAGACCCTGTCAGCCCGGCCATTATTTATTCTCCACAAGGTGAAGTTCCAGATCAGACATAATCCCATCAAGATTTTTAATTTTTTCTTTTTCAATACTGAAGGCAAACTGCACCCCGGGAATTTTTCTCAGATCCGCAATAAGATCAGCAGCATTCAGGGTTCCGGTTTGTCCGTTAACCAGCAGCAAATAATCAGCCTGTTTCGAATTGGGCAAAATCCTGTTGCCCTCGTTGTTGTTTATGAGAAGAAAATAATTCAGATGCTGGGCTGTATTGACATAAGCATACAGGCTGTAATTGATGGTTATTTCTTCTTTCTCGATAAATAATGGCAGATCTTCAAGTTTTGTCAGCATGAAATTACAATCGCGGTTGACATAGTATGCCAGGCGGTAATCTTTCAACTGACTGGTGATCCCGAAAATGAACAGATCGGGAAAAAGGTCAGGTTCACTGATCAGTTTTCGTTTTGCCATAATCAGACTTTAATGCAAATGTACTAATCTTTAATATTCTGGTAAATTGTTGTAAGGCTGTTCTTTAACTGAACAGTTTGCTTTTAGCAGTTTATCTGTCTTTGATAAGGCTGAGTATTCAGGTGGTCGTGCAAGAACCTTTGATACGAAAGAAATCAGGATTCAGTGAATTCAGCTTTTCGTGTTGCCGTTTATACCAAAGAATTCAAGAGCCTTCATTGAGGCATTCTGTTCAGCACCTTTGATGGAGTAATCTCTTCCGGTTCCGGCAAGCTCATTGTTTACCATAACATTAACGATGTATTGTTTCTGGTACCCGGCTCCAACTTCTTTTACCACCACGAATTCCATGGGCATTTTTTCTTTCTGGGCCCATTCAATGAGCCGGCTTTTGAAATTCAGGTCAGTATTTATGAGTTCATTGAGATCGAAATTATTCTTTATAACCCTGTTAATAAGTATTTTACGGGTAAAATCATATCCTTTATCCAGATAAATTGCTCCGATGAGTGCTTCAAAAGCATCACCTTTTATCGATTTGTAAACATTGTTTTTATCCTGGGTATGTATAATAAGCTGGTCAACGCCCAATTTGAGGGAAAGTTTGTTCAACTGGGTGCGGCTGACAATTTTTGAACGGGTTTCGGTGAGGAAGCCTTCATCCTTGAAGGGGAACATCCTGAAGAGGTAATCGGCCACTACGGTACTCAGCACGGTATCACCAAGAAATTCGAGGCGTTCGTTGCTGATCCTGATTCCGTTGTGAAGTTCTTCAGCCTGTGATTTGTGGGTGAAGGCGAGTTTATACAAAGAAATATTTCCGGGGTAGAACCCGAAAATATTTCTTATGGCTTCAAAAAAATGTTTTTCACCGGAAAGATAAAACCTGAGCGGTTTTAATTTCAGAGCAACCACACTTATTTCACAAATTTCCTGATGAGAATAGAAGCGTTGTGACCTCCGAAGCCGAAAGTGTTGCTGATGGCAGCATTGACGGTTCTTTTAACAGCCTTATCGAATGTGAAGTTGAGGTTGTTGTTGATTTCGGGATCGTCGGTAGAATGGTTGATGGTTGGAGGAATGAGGTCGTTTTGTACAGCCAGGATAGTGGCGATGGCCTCAATGGCACCGGCGGCACCCAGCAGGTGACCAGTCATTGATTTGGTACTGTTGATGTTGATTTTGGGAGCGTGATCACCAAACAAGGTTGTAATGGCCTTGGTTTCAGCGATATCACCCAAAGGGGTAGAAGTACCATGGGTATTGATGTGGTCAATATCTGTCAGGCTCAGGCCGGACTCTTCGATGGCAGCTTTCATTGCCCTGCGGGCTCCGTCTCCATCGGGATGGGGACCAGTCATGTGGTAAGCATCAGCGGTTAATCCGCTGCCAACAACCTCACCATATATTTTTGCCCCTCTGGCGATTGCGTGTTCCAGTTCCTCAAGAATCAAAGCGCCTGCACCTTCGCCGATTACAAAACCATCACGTTCTTTATCAAAAGGACGGGAGGCGGTTTTGGGATCATCGTTGCGGGTAGAGATGGCATGCATGGCATTGAAACCACCAACACCCGGGGCATTGACAGCAGCTTCGGAACCACCGCAGACAAACATATCAGCTTTTCCCCAGCGGATGTAGTTGAACGCATCCACGATGGCATTGGCAGAAGAAGCGCAGGCTGATACCGTGGCAAAATTGGGGCCACGGAAACCATGTTTGATGGAGATGTGACCTGCAGTAATGTCTGCAATCATTTTTGGGATAAAGAAGGGGTTAAACCTCGGGGTTCCATCGCCTCTGGCAAAATCGCTTACTTCATCCTGAAAGGTAACAAGGCCGCCGATTCCGGAAGCCCAGATAACACCAATACGGTCGAGGTCGAGTTTTTCCGGTACAATTCCGGCATCGGCAATAGCCTCGTCAGAACTAACAATACCGTACTGGGCATAGGGATCGTACTTGCGGAGTTCTTTCCGGTCGAAAAATTTCAACGGATCGAAATTTTTGACTTCACATGCAAACTGAGTCTTAAACTTACTTGCATCGAACCGTGTGATACGGTCAGCACCGCTTACTCCATTGACCAAACCATCCCAGTATTCTGGGACAGTATTGCCCAATGGAGTAAGAGCGCCTAGTCCGGTTACTACTACTCGTCGTAACTTCATTCAGGTTTTTCCTTATTTGGTGTTGTTTTCGATGTAGGCAATGGCATCACCTACTGTACCGATTTTTTCTGCCTGATCATCAGGGATAGCAATGTTGAATTCTTTCTCGAATTCCATGATCAGTTCTACGGTATCCAGAGAATCTGCACCTAAATCGTTGGTGAAACTTGCTTCGGGAGTAACTTCATTTTCATCAACGCCAAGCTTATCAACTATGATAGCTTTTACTTTTGTTGCAATGTCTGACATTTTTTCTCTTTTTTTGGTTTGAGGCTGCAAAGAAACAAATTATTCAAATAACAAACAAAAAAAAGAACCCGGGCGCAATTTTTTTCAATTGTAATTTGCAGATATACAATTACATGTACTCATGAAGATTCTTAACATATATTCACTCAAATTTATCCAACAAAATGATATACAATAAGTTAACAGAGTCCAATTCTCTGCATTAAAATGTGCTTAAATTTATGTCATGTTTTTATGGCCCAAATCACTGCCGGTGTTTTTTATCATCTGCGGGAACCTATACTTGTGTTAGTTTTCCGAAAGGCTGCTCACAGCTGCTTTTCCGGTTAAAATACTGTTAAAAATAGTGACGGATTTATTGACAATTGTATTCTCATATCGTACCTTTCCGACATATCAAATAGTTTCCGATATAAGTGGCAAACTACTGATAAACAGTTGTTAATGATAAATATTCCATGTTAATCCCACACTCTCCACCCTCAGCTCAGTAGCCTGTCTTTTTAAAACAATTTTCTGAACGATTTAACAATGCGCTTATGACAAACCCTCAGACAGAACAGGGACAACCGGAAAAACCAGTCAAAAAGAAGAAACGGGGTTGCTGTTTCGGATGTCTTATGCTGATTCTCATTCTTGTGGTCCTTTTGATAGGCACTTTCGGATACTACTGGTATCAGGGTCTTCCTAAAAAATCAGCCGTTGAAAAAGAGTATAACTCAATTCCTGACCGCTATCAAAACTGATCAATATGAAAAAATTACTCTTATCAATCGGGTTTGCAGTCATGGTTTTGTTTGTTTTTCCGCAACAGGCATTCTGGCTTGATGTTCAACCCGGGAAACTCAGTATGCCCGGCGATGGCATAGATTATACCACTCTGGTAATAGCTGCCCGTGATGCCGACGGGCAGGTGATCCCTACCGTTTCCGGAAAAGTGAAGGTACGTGTAAGCTCGGGATTTTTGGACGATACCATTGCGCAAATGGATGAAGGCGTAGCCATGATCAGGTTTACAAGTCCTATGTTCGGAACGCCCATCAAATCATCGCAACGCATGGTTTATTTCATGTTTAAATTCATGCAGAAATTCATCGGCCGGTCAGCCGGATCAACCAATTATCAGGCGAATCAGAAACTGGCTACCGATATCGCCATGGAAACGATTAAGGAAGGGCTTAACCCGATTGCCCTTATCCCGAAAAAGGACGGCGATAATTTTGTGTATATCGTATGCGAACTGAATGGAGTAAAAGGAAAAGCCAAAATAGAAATCAGCAAAGAATCTGACAGCCCCAACGGAAATATTATTCCGGGGATGTATTATGGACGCGATATAACCGGGCAAAGCGACTGGTATCTTGATATAAGCAGCGGCGGACAGGGTGTTTTTGGTGAAGCGGGCGCCAGCCAGGAGGTTGGAAATACAATTATGTTTACCACCGAAAATTTTACCGAGTTTAACGATGCCATGGGTAAAATGGCCGGCATGACCGGCTTTATGAAAGCCTACCTTGGGCCTCCGGAAAGCGAAACCAAATACCTCGAAAATTTCAACATCCGTGAACAAGGCATGCCATCAGCCTATATGCCGATGCCCAGGAACGGGGTGTTTGTGTACGTTCCACCGATCCTTTTTGAATATGCAGGTCGCCGGACAAATGGCGGAACAGACGAAGGCGATAAACAGGAAGATCTGAAATTTGAAAAAACCGGTATCGTTTTTTCGCAAAAGGAAGTTGTCGGAGATGGAAGAAGCCGCACGAAAGCAGTTTTTCATTACGAAGATGAAAACGGTGTCCCCGTTTCGGGCAAAGCATTCAGCTGGGAAATTCCCAAAAGCTTTAAAGTGATTTCGATGCAAACAGTAACCGATGCTTCAGGCAATGCAGTGGCCGAACTTGAGGTGCCGGTTATTAAAGCCGGTGCCGAAAAAAGGGGCGAAAATACAGGGGCGCTTATCGAGAATTATGACTTGTTTATCATTAAGGCAAACTACACTTCATCAAAGGGGAAGGCTGAATCAACTCTTTCGTATCTGACTGTTTTCAAAACACTTGAGCAGGATTTGTATCTGTTGAAAGCCGGTCTTGAGCCATTTCCCTATAAAGTGCTTTTGCCGCAGCTTGAATATTATAACCTCGAGAGCAGTGTTTATGCCCTGCTTCCGGAATATTTCCTGAGCGTCCCCAACAAAAAAACGCCCCTCAACGATGCGATGGTTTTCCTGCCTTCACGCAATTTCGACAAAGCCGGATTTCTAAGGATGTTCGAAATGTACTTTAAAAAAGACCGCAAACTGTTGATGACCTTTCTCGAAAACGAAAAAGGTGGATTTACCACCATAACAGATGCAAACGGAAGGTTTAAACTGATTGTCAGGGATTTTGAAGGAAAAAAACGGCTGTACTCGGGCGGTTACGACCGCAAGGTAGCCATTGAAACGCTTCAGGCTAAAATTTCTGATCTTACCGGTAAACGTACCGGAGCTCTCAGCGAGGTACTTGGATTGCTGTCGGCCGGCGCCGATGCCTCAGGTAATTTACCGGCCGATGATGGCACTTTTGCCGGCAAGGGCATGAGTTCTTTTAATTACAAGGAGGAAGTGCTGACAAAGCTTCTTAACATGGAACGGGTGCTCGTATCGGGCAGCCATACCGATGCTGTTTATGTTGAGGAAAAGCTTCATATAATAGGAATGCTGATGACAAATGCCAAAGGTACCGCCCGGTTTATGGGCGATACCGGTAAGGAAATCATCGAAAATGGCTGGGCATTGCTCAAAATGGCCTGGGACCTGGCCAACGAACAGTTTAAGATAACAGAAAGGCTCGGTAAAAAAGTGGGTTTTGATAAAGTAAGCGATTCACTGGCAAAAATCGGCATGAAAATCGATCTGGGAGTCTGGAGTTATCTTAAGGGGGTTGATCAGAAAACAGGCACACGCCGGATTATTCTGGATCTGATTAAAAAGAACGTTCTGGCTTCTGATGCCCCAAATAAAAACAAAGCATCAGCTGCCTATTATCGCATGATGGGTCAGGCCTCCAACGCTGTTTCAGCCTATGTTTTTGATCAGCTTACCGGCGGAATTTCGGATGCATTGTCAGGTGCAAATCCAATACCTGATCTGATTGTTGAAAAACTCCGTAAAACATTCTATGCCGGACTGCGCGCTGAAGTGGATAAATTTCTGGCACAGCCACCCGAAAAGGTGCATGCCATTTATCCTCAACTGCAGCTGGCCCTGCGCGATCGTTCAACTGAAATACGGAGCTATTATCAGGATATAGCCTCTTCGCGCTTTAATATGGAAATGTACAAGGCCGACTGGGACTATTTCAGGGATGTGGTAATTAAAAGTGCCATTATCATTTACGATGTGAAAACCCTGAATTGGGCAAGCGTAAAAAAACATCTGAAAGCACTTGAAAATTTCAATAAAGTTACCGACGCGGCCTATACCGGCACTAAGTTTTGTGAGGAGTTGTGGCGTTATCACAATCTCTGGTGCGAAGCCCGTGGTGCGTTCGATTTTGCCAATCGCAGTGTAACCCAGGGAGTGCTGGTGAGTGAACAAACTGAGCCGCATTATTCGTTCAGTTTCTTTAATGAGGCTGTGGCAGCAGACTTACCGGGTGGTGTTGCTGTACCCGGTATTGCCGGTATTCAGAATCTGGATCTTGCACTTCAGAATGGCCGGCTTCCGGTCGAAAATATTAATAAGGCCATTGCAGCATCCCTCGCCTGTGAAAACTGGCTCCAAACCAATGCTGAGAAGGTTTCAAAACTCGGAGGATACAATCCGGCTGGCGCAGGTTCAGTTTTTTCGGCATCCTCTGATTATAACTTCCAGATGGCATTGCTCACCGTAAATGCGTTGGCTTATGCTGAAAGCCGGTCGGCCAGTGCAGCAAAAGACTATAATGCTGTTGCCGGATACCTGAAAAAGGGTGCCGCATCGCTGAATGAATCCACGGCAAAGGCAAACGAGGAGATTAAAACATTGCCAGCTGTTGAGAGTGTGCCTGTCGAAGCTGTAACCGAAGAGAATTCCCCGCTGGCTGTCTGGCAAAATCCGCTATACCAGAAAATTGCGCTGGGGTCATTAGCCGGCATTTTGATTCTTTTAATGCTGTTACTGTTATTGCGACGCAGAAGCAAACATAAAAAACGCCTGGATGCAGCTCCCCTAACGCAAAATGTGGTACAACCATCCCGGCCGGCTGTAAAAGCAGAAACCAATCTGCATGGCTCTATGTTCTGCCCGAAATGCGGTGCTGCGTTAAAACCCGGAGCAAAGTTTTGCGCCAGGTGCGGACATAAACTGATTGTTTAAATTTTGATGGTGATTTGCTATGAACTATTGTACCCATTGTGGAAATCATCTAAAACCCGGAGCAAGGTTTTGCAGCAAATGCGGTCAGGTGATTCAGGGTCATCATCCGGCTGATATGTCACAGAAGTCAGTCCAACCCTCATGTCCTGTTTGCAGGTACCCCGTCACACCAGGAAGCCGTTTCTGCAAATCTTGCGGAGCTTCCCTTTCAAAAGCAACGCAGGTAGCGGGAAATCCGCGGCCTTCGGCCTCATCTGCTCCAGAGCCACCTGTTCCCGGAAAGAGAAAACGTAAATGGGTGCCTGTACTTATCACTCTCCTTTTCATGCTTCCAGCTGTGGGTGCTGTATTTTATTTCCTGGGTACATTTGAAATAGAGCCTCAGAAAGCAACATTGCCGGTTGAACAGGTTTCAATTACTGAATCCATGGCCGATACGCTTAATGAGTATGCTGTTTCAAGTATTGAAGATATAGCGAAGTCTGCCGAGCAGGTATTTCTGCAGGCCGACACCGCCGGACTCGCACGCATTCTTGCTCCAACAACCCTTGAACGGCAAAGGGCTCATTTTGCTGCTCTGCTGCCCCACATGAAAGCATTCGGTGAAGATTTCAGAAACAGAAAAGTCTTGTATGCGAATGAACTCTATGCCGTATATGAGTTTGAATGTTCACGCGGGAAGTTTACGGTGGATTTTTGTCTGGGTGAAGACGGCACCTGGAAACTCATGAGGTTTTAAATCGGACAGATCATGAAACGGATAAAGGAATACCGGACACTTTTGCTGTTTTATGCCGGAATGGGGCTCATCCTTCTGTTTGCAGGATACGGAAACAAGAAAGTGCATCCCGACCTCAACAGGATGATGCTTGATAAATTTCTGAACCGCAACAACAAAGGTCAGTTCTCACAGAAGGATTTTGTGCACTATACCTTTTTCTTCGACAAAGGGGTGGTTCTGAAAGGTATTGACATCATCAAAGACGGGCTTTTCAGTGCAACGGATGTGGCTGCCGCCGGCTGGGGTTACAACTATTCGGAAGAAGGAAGTGCTTCAAGAACGCCGGGAGACTGGATTGTCAGGGGTGGCTTTACAGCAGATGTTCCCGAAGTTCCGGCATCTCTCAGGCATTTCTATGACCCTACTCAAAAACCCGGCAACCGTTACCTCACCGACATCGCCAATGCAACGATTATGGGGTCGCTGCAGAAATATGCCCTTACCAACCCTCACATCGACGGGGTGGAATGGGCCATCGGCAAACCCGGCGATTTCTCAATCGATGCCCAGTCGCACCTATACACCTGGGAGCGGGGAAAGCGTTGGATCAACATGGCCCTGGTTGAGAAAGACAAGGACAAACGGGATGAATTCATGGCCAAAGCCTGGCGTTCACTGGGTGAAACGCTGCACATGATTGCCGACAATGGCTGTCCATCGCATGTGCGCAACGATGCACATCCCTCGCCACTGTATAACAACAACACCTGGTTCGGGAATCCAGATCCTTACGAAGAGCTGGTGGACATGATCCGCAATTCCGATCCTGCGCTGTTTGCGGATTTCGCTGCAGGATCACCCGACCCGGGATTTATTTCGTCAATCACCGGCCTGAAGAAAGCCGAGAAGATCGCCCACGAGCTGGCAGTATTTACAAATAAAAACTTTGTAACCAACGAAACCATTTCCGGAACCAACCGGTTTGGGAAACGCATCAGCCAGCTCACCCATCCGTCAGCCCCGTATTCCGCTCCGCTGCTGCAGCATCTCACCTATGAAAGTGCTGATTTTGCTTATGTTTCACCCAACGGGGTGTGGCAATGTACCGACCGGTATTATTTTGCCGATGTTGTTCCGGCCTTGTGTGACCCTTACGTGGATGTTGAGTGTGTGATATCCCAGGCAAAAGCACTTTTCCCGAACATTGTAGAGGCAGGATCGAGGGTGATAGAACTGTATATCCCGAAAATCAAAGTTCAATTGGATCCGGTTTCCGGATCAAGGATCTCGGGCTCGGTGAAACACACGAAAGATCAGGAGTATACTGATGAAATATTTTACGAAGGACCGGTTAAGATTCAGGTAAAGGATAAAAAGGAGAAGATAGTGAAGGAGATAGATGTAGTCGCGAGGAAAGGAAAATTCAACGGAAGCTTCGATCCTGCTTTATTCAAAGAAGGCAGCATCACAGCTTATATCGACTTTGGCGGCATCAGGGTTCAATCTGCAGATGTCCGCATAAAAGTTCAGGAAGAACCTGCTGAACCTAAGAAACCGGTTTCTTCCGGCCCCGTGATCTCCAGAATTCTGATTTATGTTGAGAGCCAGTTTGACGGAACCTTTAACTGTGGCAATTATGTGATCGATGACAGATCATGGCTTGATCTTGAATCATACAATATCAGCATTTCATCGATTCCCGGATCGTTTAAGGGGTATCAGAAAATCGGGAATTACTATGTTGAAGTTTCAGGTAAGGCAACCGAAGATGAGCTCATTGAAATGCGGTATAAGGGAAAAGGAAGTCTGGGTTGCCGGGAGCAGGAGTGGGAGATCGTTATAAAAAATATCCCCCGCATCAATCAGGGGATCGGAGATGACGACAACCTGCTTTATCAGCTCCGGCCTTATGAAGATTTCAAGCACACCGGCGTTGATATGTCGGCCCATGTGTCCATGATGAAACTGAAAGAAGTGAATATCGAGAACCGAAGCCAGACCCGCAACCTGATACAGACAGGCTGGAATACTCAGATTGTCGGTTCTTCGGTTCCGGTGAGCCCCCTCAACCAGCAATCTGCCATTTCTGTTTCGATTTACCGCTGATGTCCCATGCAACCCCTGTAATCGTAGTAATAACACTAAAAATCAGCAAAAATGAAAAAATCAATTGCCACTTTACTCATCATTCTGGGAATGATCATGGTCTCCTGCGAAAAAAACAGCGACAAACAGGACGACATCAGTGGTGACCAGTCACCAATGGGTGATGTAGGTGTTACCGTGTCGTCAAGCTCTGCTGAAATTGCCGGAATCAGTAATTTTACAGCGGTCATAACCGGACTGGCTGATGGTGTCTCAAGTTACAGTGCTTCGGCTACCATCACGAATCCACTGTTTAAGAACATGGTAGCCGGATTCCCAGGCGTAAGTATAAACGGTGATATCGTAACAATCACCGATATGAAAATGCAGCAAACCAAGGAGGGGATCAAATGTATCACCGGGCCAGGCGCAGGGGTCCTCGTAAAATACGATTCCAAGGTAGGAGATACCTATCCGATCGGGAATACCGGGAAAGTGAGAAAGGTGGTGAGTAAATCAACTACCGATGACTATTCCTATGGCTTTTATCTGATCAAAACCATTCAGGTTGAAGATGAAAACATGGGATTTCTCAAGAATACCGGCGGAATCCTTAAAACAACCTACATTGCCAATCACAAGTTCGGACTGGTTGGCGTAAGGTTTGATTTTGATGACGGGACCAGTGTAACCTATCCGCTGTATACGAGTGCACAGAACTAGTCTGGTTTGCACGGTTAAATCCTTAATTTTCTGAAAAGATATGCCTGAAATTGTGCTTCTTCCCTATAAATTCAGGCCTGCCGGAACCATACTGATTCTGGCAGGTCTGGTTCTCGCGACCCTTTACATCTGGTTCGACTTCAGGGTAACTCTTCCTGTCTTTGCAGCAGTTTCTGCGTTTTACGAAACGAAATTTTTCACCATGATTCACACCAACGTGGCGGATGAATTCGTTCTGCTGAGCCTGTTATCCGGCCTGGCCCTGATTGCTTTTACCAGAGAGAAAATTGAACCGGCCGGCATTGACCTGTTAAGACTAAGGGCATTATTCCGATCATCGGTGCTCAACACTCTCTTGCTTCTGGCTGCCATTGTGCTCGTTTTCGGGGGTGGTTTTCTGGGGCTGTTGGTTTTTAACCTGTTTTCTTTTCTCCTGTTTTACGTGATCTTTTTCAGAGTGTCTTTATTCAGGCTTCGGAGAGGAACACAAAAAAGGCAACCTGATTCCGAACAGGCAGTTCCGATTCCCTGATCAGGTTAAAATCACTTTTCCGGCCTTAAAAGCATTGTGAATGGATGTTTGCTGAGGTTATTACTGAGATAGACTTTATTATCTGACAAAATGAACTATTGCAGTTATTGCGGAAACCCGCTGAAATCCGGTGCAAAATTCTGTAACCACTGCGGACAGAAAATCGAAGCGCAGGCTGTGGATGGGGCAGTCGCCGGCCCTCACAGCGAAAATTCCCGACAAGGGTTGAATCTTACAGAAGGAAATAAATTTGAGATGAAAAATTCTCAGCGGCGCATCATGAACCTGTGGGTGTTTCTGCTATTTGTATTTGTGTTCCTGATTTTTCTCCCCGGTATCATCGGGCTGGATGGCTTCGATGGAGGATTTGCGCTGGGGTTTGTATCATTCTTTATGGTAATCATGAGTGTGATTATCATCTTCATCTACCGCTCCAGGGCCAGGCAACTCGACAGCATTCTTTCGGGTGAAGGGCAGATCGCTGTCTGGTTTTACCAGCCCGATGAATGGACCCGGTTTGTGGAAGGCGACTTTGCCGAAGACAAAAAAGTTAAAAAGGCGATTTTTTACATTATTTCAGGAGTCTCTGTGGTGGTAGGCATTCTGCTTACCATCCGGTTCCAGGACATCCTGATTGCCGAAATTATTCTCGGACTGATTGCGTTTGTAGCTGTTATTGCCTTTGTTGCCCCTTACTTCAGGCTTAAGAAACTCCGCAAGTCCAAAGCTCAGGCGCTGATCGCTGACAAAGGCGTAATAGTTGGCCGGATGTTTCATCTGTGGGTAAAGCTGGGTGCCTCGCTCGACGGGGTTCGCTGGAACGATGACAATCCGGGCACCCGGATGATTGAGTTCACGTATTCCATGCCAACGCGCAATGGACGCGATCAGCAGATTGCCAGGGTGCCGGTACCGGAAGAGAAAGAGGCAGAAGCCCGACAGGTGTTTGACTACTTTGCCAAAATCACCGGATCGGGCGAATATCAGGAGGGCGGAAATTATTGAAACAACATTCAGGATTTTCACGAACTTTGAACCTGGCGATCAATTATAACAATCATGAAAATAAATGCTCAGTTATTCCTTTTGGCAATGGTTGCATTGCTGGGTTCAGCTTCCTGCAACAGCAGACAACAAGCAGAACAGAAAGCTGCGGATTCCATTGATACACTAGCCTTTATGAAAGCAGGTGATTCTATATCCGGGATTATGCAGGAGGTGCTGCTGAAAAATGTGATGCAGGCAACAAAAGCCGGTGGTCCCGTGTTTGCTGTTGAGTTCTGTAACGAGCGGGCTGTGCCGCTTAGCGATTCCCTGTCGGAAATTTATAAGTGCAGGATTCAGCGGATATCGGACAAATACCGCAATCCGGCCAATAAACCTGCACCGGCTGACCTGGCGGTACTTGAAAGTATGGAATTACCGGATCAGGCAAAGCCTGTTTTGTTGAGCGAAGCCGGCAACATCGTTTACTACAAACCGATAAAAATCGCCATGCCTTCCTGCCTAAATTGCCATGGCAGTGAAAACGGTCAGATTGACCCCAACACAATGCAGGTTATAAAGCAAAAGTATCCGGCAGACAACGCTACCGGATACCGGGAAGGCGATTTACGCGGTGCCTGGAAAATCACGTTTCAGAAACCGGAGCAGTACTGATTCCGTCGGCATTTGAATGGTTATCCGTATCCTTCAGATCAGGAGTTTTTGATCTGCATCACACGGGTGTGAATGGCACCCAGGTAATTCATCAGGCTCACATAGCGGTTGGCGGCCGGTGCAATAAGCACTTTGCCGGTTCCGGTGAAAGTGTTTACAATGCCTTCGCCCGATGTCCACGACGAAAACAACCCTTTGGTGGCTTTGTTTACGCTGAAATTGATGCCTGAGGTTCGGGCCACGGCAAAAGAGCCGTCAACCACCAGTTTATCGTTGTTGAGCACAATTTCTTCAAGGGGACCGTTCGAAACAATAACAAGTTTTCCTGTTCCAGCCACCTGAGTCTGAAAGAATCCTTCACCTGAAAACAAGCCAGAAATCGCTTTATTGGTCCACATTCCAACTTCGATACCCATTTCGGAGGCATAATAGGCCCCTTTATCAAGAATCCACTCTTCGTTGTTGAGTTCCATAATGGTAAACATACCGAAAGTAGGCTCAAGGTAAACGGTTCCGGTTCCCGAAATGGTTGGTTTAAAGGCGGTTTCGCGCGTAACCATAGATTTAAGCAGGCCTCCGGCAGAAGGCATTTTAGATTCAATCTGCAGATTGCCCTGCATGTAATACATGGCTCCTGATTCGCACCGGATGGAGGCGTTTTGCATTTCAATTTTTACCATTTTCAGCATTTCTATTTCTTCAATGCTGAAGATGGTTTTTGAAGGCATAGAGGGCACAGGAGGAGGCGCCTGGTAAGCTGGTGCTGCTGCAGGGGGTTGCTGCGGTGCCATCGTTTGCTGAACCGGAGGTGCAGCCCCGGCATCCTGTCGAGAACCGCACTCATGACAAAAAACGGCACCATCTTTCAACCGGGTGCCACAGTTTCCGCAAAAAGCCATAGGTGTTAAGTTTTAGTTGTTATTGATTGTTTTTATTGTTTACAAACCGTTGTATTTCCCGAGAAGTTTTTGTGCCTCGTCAAGTTTTTCAGGTGGTACCGGAAGACGAATCTCCCAGCTTTCCATACCGGTCCGGGTTGGATAGGTCATTACCATTTTCATAATGGTCAATGATCCGATCTGTTCAATTTCAGTAGAATCGAGCCGGGCTCCAGCCATGTTCCAGGTAAAAAAGCTGCCGCCAACATAGACCGATTCGGCTGAAAAGACTACCAACGGAGGGTTGCGGAGCTTTTTCCTTTTGCGGAACCATGGAAACGCAAATGCGGGAAAAATCAGCATAACAATGATTCCGAGGCAGATGTAGAGCATTAGAATGTCCTGTGCCCACACACTCAGGGCAATGCCTACTACCAGACTGACAATTGAAATCAGGGTGAAAGTTCCTTTGCTGATCATTCGGTCAGCAGCGAAATCGTACGCTACAAATTCATTCCACAGCGGTTTTGAAATGTCCCACCAGGCCAGGTACCCGCCGCTTTTCATCATCCGGTCCTGCCGCCTTGCCCGCGGAATGTAAAATGCCAGCACTACGATACAGACCACTACCATAAAACCGCACAGGGTGATGATGGCAAAGCCACCGTCCATCCCATCGATTCCGGCCAGCCCTGGCACAAAGCAGGCAACCAGAAACAGGAAGGCAAGGATGACCCACATCCTCACAACTTCCCATTCATGATTTTTAAGTCTGTTGAACTGTTCAGCCATTGGCAGGTGTTCTGTACAAGAAAACAGGATACATTGATAAAAGGCTCAACCAGTTATCCCTGACTTTTACTTTTTACTTTTTACTTTAGACTTTTTACTTGAGATTCGTTACTAATCAGCCTCGTAACCTTCGATCACCACAAATCCTTTCTGTCCTGACTGCCCGTTGTATGACCATGATTTCTCGTCGGAAACCCCCACTTTGTAGGTTCCCTCTTCCAGCCTCACGTTGGGCTCGCAAATCCATTTGCCATTGGGGGTGCCATCGTCGCCAGCCACTCCCCGGGCCTGCCAGGGGCCAAATGTTTCCTTTTTCCGCTGAAGGGAAATGGTTCCCGGCTGGGCTCCCTTGCCCCAGTTGTGGTGGTAGGTGGTGATTTTCGTAATGACGAAGGCTTTATCGAGTTTTAGTTTGCTGGCAAACAGTGGTCCGCTCTTCGCCTCATCGTTGTTGTGGATGCTCAGAATGGTCCTGCCGGTTTTGGTGCCCGATGGCTTTATCTTCACTTTAAGCGGCTCGTTGGTCTGAGCCGGTTCCTGTGGTGTGGGTTCTGTTTTCTTTGGCTCGGTTGCTTTTTTTGCCGGAGGTGTTTTCTTTTGAGTATTCTGCTTACCGGCAGCCGGTTTTGCGGATTCCTTCACTGGGGTTGTGACCTCAGGTTGAGCTACAGGGACTTCAGTCTGCTGTACCGTATCTTCCTGAACAAAATCATCTGCAATTTCAGTTTCAGGAACTACAGCTACAGCGGTGGTATCGGCAACCGGCTCATCGGGCTTATTGAGGAACTTATCCCAGGCAAACCAGCCACCAGCCCCCAGAACCAGAACTCCTGCCACAATCAGCAGCGGAAACAGGATTCCTTTTTTTCTCTTGTTGTCAGCTTGTTGAACAGGGATTTCCGGCTTAACCTGCGCCGGCTTTTCGCTCCTGCGCTGTGCCGTAGGTGGTGGAGGCGGAGCAACGGGAGGCGTTGTAAAGGCTGCTTTTTGTTCCGGAACCAGGGGAGGGGCAGTCATGGTTTCCCCTCCGTTTCTGTGCCCGCATTGTTCACAAAAGATGCTTCCTTCGGTCATGGGTGAACCGCACTCCTCGCAAAAACCGCCTGTATTTGTCAAAGGTGGCTGATTAACAGGAGCAGGTTCTGTCACGACGGCAGCCGGGGGTTCGGGTTCAGGCACCACAGGTTCAGCGATGGATTGGGTCTTATCAGCTCCGCATTGTTCACAGAAGTTGCTTCCCGCTTCCATGGGCGATCCGCATTCTTCGCAGAATCCACCACCATCAGCCGATGGCTGCTGAGTTGAAGGAACCGGATCATTCACCGTTTCAACCGGCGGTTCTGGTTCCGGAACAACAGCTGTAATAGCCGGCTCAGTAGCAGGAAGGGCGTTGTCGGTACCACACTGTTCACAGAACCTGTCTTCAAGGTTCATGGGGCTGCCGCATTGCCTGCACTTCTTCACCGGGCTGGTTTCCACTTCCGGGAGTTTGTTTTCACCGGGACTGGTTTGCGCAGTGGTTTCCTGAATTTCCGGCTCTATGCTGTGGGCATCAAAACCGCATTCCTGGCAGAATCGGGCACCTTGTTCAAAGGTTGCTCCGCATTGTGGACAGAATTTCATAGCTTTCTGTGATTAGGATTCATAAGTCAGGCCGACAGCAAGGCCATCGGCCACAGGTTATCTTGCGTCAGTCAGTTTCAGAAATTGAACCCGCCTGTCGCGCCGGCAAAGAACAGTCCCATCACCGCTGCAAGAACCAGTCCGAGAACCACGGCAATTACAATCATGGCAATGATGGTCAGCACAACATAGCCCACTACTTTCTGTTGCGGGGTGTTTTTGATTACCGGAAGTCCGACTGCAAACAGGTAAATTGCATATAGCCCGATCAGCATAATCAGAATGCTCATTGAATTGCCAAGCAGCAACAGGATCCCTGCAACCCATTGTGGGGTGCTTGAATAAACAGCCACCTGGAGTGAGCGTCCGAAGTTCTTCTCAGAGTCAAACGAAGGGGCCAGCATATCGATAACCCAGGCCAGCAGGTAAACTCCGATTACCGCAGACAAGAGCTGAATGAGTCCGGTTGAGATACCGGTTGAAAGGCTACGGTAAGTATACCCCATGAAGGAAGAACCGATTACGCCAAATTTGATCAGCGCTGAAAGAGCGGGTATAAGAGCAAGGATCAAGGCATATCCGGCAATCAGTTTTGTCGTGTTGGGTTGCTCCGTAGCAATTACAGCCCACTCCTGTTTAGGCCTGACAAGAATCCCGATCACCCGCTGTATCAGGTTGGTATTGCCCGACACGGCATTGGCAAAGGTATTGCCTGCTTCCCTGGCCTGATTGTACACCGGCTCCTGCTGCTGATATGCCGGAGGGGGTGGGGGTGGGGGTGACTGGACAGAGGGTGCTTCGGATGTTACGACAGGTGTTCCGCAGGAAGCGCAGAATTTTGCCCCTGGCTTTAATTCTGCTCCGCAACTTGTACAAAATTTCATGGTCTTGTTTTTATGGGTTAATAAAAATTTCTTCGGGAGTATCTGTCCGGCACTGGCTTAAAGCTGAGAAAACAAGCTGAACGGTGAAATTAAGTATTAACAAAAATACCATATCAGTTTGCCTCTGGCAATAGCAGGAGTCTATTTGTAATTAATCTAAATAGGATTTTTCAGCTGACTGAATCGAGCCTGTGCATGGCAGGATTGTACAACAGAAATGCCCGGATAGCCGTTCAGAACGGCAAAGGGACTTATACCGAAGTGTATGGGATTTCGTTTCTGAGCAGAATTTCAGGCGTAATTTCTTCATGTACCTGCTGATCTTCTTCAGGGATATATTGTTCAGCCCAGGCTGTGTAATAAACAATCTCCCAGTTTCCATTATAATCTTCGGTCAGCGCACTCATGGTTTCGACCCAGTCGCCCGAATTCAGGTAATGGATACCATCGACCATCCTGTTGGCCGGGTGGTGAATATGACCGCAGATGACCCCCTCACAACCCTTGATGGCGGCAATTTTAGACATCTCTGATTCAAAATCATTGATGTAGGATACAGCCTGTTTCACCCTGTTTTTCACTTTCTGTGAGAAGGAGTAGTAAGGCAGCCCCCTTCGGGTGCGGTAGCGGTTGATGGCCCTATTTATCCTGAGCAGCAGGGTATAACCGATGTCGCCCAGTTTGGCAACGAACCTGAGCCGGGTGGTGATGTAATCGAACACATCCCCATGGCAGATGTAGTACTTCCGGCCATTCGATTCGTAAACAAGATCGCGGATAATCGAAAAACTGCCAAATTCAAACGGGAGGAACTCATCGAGGAAGTCATCGTGGTTGCCCCGGATGTAGATGATCCGGGTCTTTTTCTGATCAATCAGTTTTACAATCAGCTTGATCAGCCGGCTGTGCTTTTTCTTCCATTTGCCAGAGCGTTTCAGTTGCCAGGCATCGATGATATCACCGTTGAGGATCAGGGTATCGCAGGTGTTCGACCTCAGAAAGCGAACCAGTTGCTTCGCCGCAGAACTTCTGGTTCCCAGGTGGAGATCAGAAACAACAATGGTTTTGTGGTGAACCGCTTGCAAAGGATGATTTTGAGTACAAAAGTATCCCTGGCCGGTTAAATTAAAGTTACTTGTATTTTAAGGAATTGTAAAAAATCAACGGATTACTGCCAGCCGATCTCCCCGCTGCCGATGCAGATTTCGCACTGCTCATCGTAAATCACTCCGAACTGCCCGGCAGCGATGCCCGAAACGGGTTCTTCTGCCTGGATAATCATCTGACCGTCAATCTGCTGAAGGGTTCCTTTGGAGAAATCGGGTGTATGCCTGATCTTGAACTGTACCGGTACCGGAGATTCAAGGCTTTGCCAGGGATTGCCCGAGATAAAGTGAAATCCCGACAACCGTATGGTGTTGCTGTACTGTATAAGCGGATCGTAGCCGTTTGAAACGTAAACAATGTTTTCGCCGGTGTCTTTTTTTACCACGAACCAGGGACCCTGGCTCAATCCCAGCCCTTTACGCTGCCCGATGGTGTGAAACCAGTAACCCCTGTGGGTTCCCAGGATTTTGCCGGTTTCCAGTTCGACGATCTTTCCTTCTTTTTCTCCCACATAGCGCCGCAGAAAATCGTTGTAATTGACCTTCCCCAGGAAGCAGATGCCCTGACTATCCTTACGGCCGGCGCTGGGCAGGCGGGCATCGTTGGCAATCTGCCTCACCTCCGGCTTGGTGAGCCCGCCGATGGGAAACATCAGCTTCTGAAGCTGGGCGTAAGTGATCTGGGCGAGGAAGTCGGTCTGGTCCTTGAACTTGTCTTTGGCGGTGGCCAGGTATTTTGTGTTGTTCCTGACAAGTGTGGAAGCATAATGGCCGGTAGCCAGAAAATCGAAGTCATGGCCGTATTTGTCGTTGAAGCTACCGAACTTGATCATGCGGTTGCACATCACATCGGGGTTGGGAGTGAGGCCTTTTTTAACGGCATCAAGGGTATAGGCCACCACATTGTCCCAGTATTCTTCCTGCAGGGTAACAACCTCCATGCGCAGCCCGTATTTCTTCGAAAGCCAGGTGGTGATCTCGATGTCTTCTTCCGAAGGGCAATCGAGAAATCCTTCCTTGTCTTTCATCCCGATCAGGATATAAAAGATCACAGGTTCATGGCCCTGCTCTTTCAGCAGGTGAAGCATTACGGAGCTGTCAACTCCACCGGATACGAGGGCGGCGATGGGCATACAAGTAAAAAGTAAAAAGTCTAAAGTAAAAAGCTTGCCTGTTTGCCACAGGCAGACAGGTAAAAAGTAAAAAAGCCTGCCTGTTTGCATACAGGCAGACAGGTAAAACTCAAAGCCTGCCTGCGCTGATGGCAGTCAGGCAGGCTCAAAGTCATTGCCTGATACAATCGGTCAGGAAAGCTGCATAAACCGTTAACTGCAGTCAGGTTTACCTTTTAATGCAGGCAACAGAATTTGTTGCAAAATTACATTATTCCAATTTAATGTAACGTAAACGCATAGAATGAGTTATTATTAACCAATTCAGCCGTGTTTAAAGGGAAACTCAGCAGTTTCAAAGAAAATAGCTGGAAAATGGTGATTCGGGAATAATGATTTTGTTTATTCATTTTTACTTGATAAATTTACCAAGCAAAAATTTTATAACTGAATATACTGCATCGGCTATTTGCACAGGAAATCTTCTCTTTCTTAAGGTCTTTAAATCAATTATATAAGTTTAATCGAACTCAGGCTGGTATTATTCATTAAAATTCTCAGTTAACAGACATCCGCAAAGGCAAAGGCAATCTTTTATCATTATCGGGTTTAATACAACCCTAAACTATCTCCTTTTCTTATTTTCCGGCTGGTTAAAACCGTATCAATATGAGATATATCCTTCTTTTTGTTTTCATGGCATTTTATTCCGTCACCGCTGGTCAGGAAGTTGTAAATAAAATGCTGAGCCTGAAGCTGGCCCAGATTACGGATTATGAGCACCTGATCTTTGACTACAACGGAGATCAGAAGGTCGACGTACTGGTATTTGCAAAAAGCCGTGATTCCATCGATTTCTACAGGAACGAAGGTGAAGCGATGATTTACGATTTCAGCATACAGGTACATGCTTTTTCAAATTCCTATTTTCATACTTATTACGGGGATGAAATTCATTTTTACTATCAGGATGCCGACAAAGACGGTAACAACGATCTGTTGGTTTATTCTGCAAACCATTGGAACTGCGGCGAAAACAGTGTAAGAATATACTGGGGTAATGCCCTGACCTGGTTCAGGAGTGAAGATTTTGCAGAATTGCCGATGAACAACCCGTTTTGTGTCGGATCCATTTTTGTGGATTTTGACAATGACGGCCAGACAGATGTATTTATCAGAAGTGCAAGCGGAACAAATACCATGCTGCGCAACGAAGGCAACAGGGTATTTACACCAGTACCAACGTTCCCAACCGGCCGTGATATAAACATGTTTTTAAGTGATATGGATGGCGATGGATTCAAAGACCTGATCTATGGCAAGAATGGATGGGCCGATGGACAGTGGGGGTTCAGGTTTAATAAAGGGATCGGGAACGGCGATTTTGATCCTTCAACACAGGTTTACTTTCAGGATGAGCGGGTAAGTGACTGGAACGTTGTTTCCATCTCACTAAACCCTTTGGAGGATAATGTGCTTGATTTCGCCTTTTTAGCCAGCAACGATGGCACCAACCAGCACAGGTTGTATAAGGCTTTCTGGGATGATAATACAGGTTCATTCAGGTTTTCCACGCTTGAAATCGATAACGAGGGTGTAGAAACAGAGCTTATCTCACCGGTTGATTACAACGGAGATGGCTCTACCGATCTGGTATACCGCTACAGGCAGGGCCCAGAACCACCTTTCCGGTACACCGGATGTGTTCTCCTGAATGATGGTTATGGGAATTTCTACAAGACAGATACGATCATTAAAAATTCATTATACAAACCGTATTTTTTCAGGCCTGATCCCGATCATCGTTTTTACATGGGGTTACTCCGGGATAAGGGGACCAGCAATTATTGGGAGATTGACTCATTGTATGTTGTCAGAATTGACAAGTTCTATTCAATAAACGATTCCGTTTCTGTTTCAGATAATCAGGTTACCTATACAGAGAAAGCCATGGTTAAGATTGAGAATCATCATGAACTCAAAGCGCTGGATAAAATAACATCGATGGAGTTTAATCTTCGCTATGACACTCAGATTGCTGAATTCGATGATTACAATCTCGAAGGCTCGATTGCGGGGGAGGCAGCATTGGTTGAAATTACCCAATCACAGCCAGGTTATTTAAATATCAGGTGTACTACCCAGGAACCGGTCAGCGGAAAGGGCGTTCTGATCAACCTTGGGTTTAATTCACTTAAGCCTGGGTTTTGCGAACTGTTGATTTCTGATTTCCTTTACAATCAGGATACAATTCAAAATCTCAAAAACGGCAGTATTACAATAGATTTTCAGGCGATTCAGGCAATGATCACTATTGGTGATACCATCACGGATCCTGGAAATTCCGTAGTTATGCCGGTTGTTTCGCAGTGGCCGTTAGCGGAGAACCAGCGCATTCAGGCAATCAGCTTCAACCTTGAGTATGATCCGCAAATAGTTACGTACAGCACTTATGGAACAGAGGGAACCATCGCTGCAGGTGCCTATACTTTGATAACAGAACTTAGCCCGGGAACGCTGAATATTTCCATGAATTCTGAATTTCCTGTAAGTGGTTCCGGGCCGTTGCTAAACTTAAGCTTTCTGGCCAATGAAAAGGGAATCAGCCCGCTGGTTTTATCAGAAGTGGTTTTCAATTTCGACACCATCCGAAACATTGACAACGGGAGCATTGAGGTTGTAAGCCGGGTTGTATCCCTGAGTATTCCCTCCTCCTTTACCCCCAACAGTGATGGCATTAACGATTACTTTGAATTTGTCGCGGAGGGAATCGTTGCTTATACAGTCTGGATCAGAGATTCCTGGGGTAGGGAAGTCTTTGCTTACGATATGTCAACGGCAAAATGGGGAGGGGAAACCAATTCCGGGAAAGAAGCTTCTGCGGGGTCTTACTATTATAATGTTATTGCCACAGACTATTCCGGAACAGAGCTTCAGCGCAGCGGCGTCGTTTACCTGATCCGTGACCTGATTGATTTATCACCCAATCCGGCAAAGGATAAGCTGGTGATTAAAATGAACGGGCGGTTGCCGGGTGAACGAAGTTTACGCATTTTTTCTGCAAACGGGATGCTGGTTCTAAATCAGTTAGTGCCAGATCAGAATGAATTGGTGCTGGATATCTCCAAAATGAATAGCGGTTTCTACCTGTTGGTAATCAGCAATGGAACTGTAAGTCAAAGTGTTTCGTTTATCAAGGAATAAGAATACTAAAGGTTTTATGAAAAAAGTCCTTCTTAACGTTTTGTTTATTCTATATTCGGTTGCACTGATCGGGCAAATTGATACGGAATTCTGGTTTGCTGCGCCCGAGGTTTCAAAAAATGATTTTTACCGGTTTGATGAACCCATCGTTTTGCGATTAACAACATTGAGCATACCAGCTTTTGTCAATATTTCAATGCCGGCCGAAACTTCATTTATTCCAATTCAGGTTTCGATTGGGGCTGATACATCTGTTTCAGTAGATCTTTCACCATGGCTTGAATTGTTGGAGAATAAACCAGCCAACACTATTTTGAATAAAGGAATCCATATTAAGTCAACAACTCCCATCACTGCCTATTATGATGTGGTAAGCAGTTATTGTAATTGCAACCCTGAATTGTATTCACTGAAGGGTAAGAACGCACTAGGGAAAGAGTTTTTGCTTCCGGGGCAAACCCAATTCATTAATGAACCCAGCTATTCTCCTACACCTTACAATGCTTTTGATATTGTTGCCACTGAAGATAATACGACGGTGACAATAACTCCTGCAAAGGATATTGTAGGCCATTCTGAAAAAGAAGTCTTCCAAATCGTTTTGAACAAAGGGCAAACCTGGTCGGGTGTTGCAACCGGTCAATCTATTCAGTCACATTTACATGGTACAGAGTTGTTATCTGATAAATTAATAGCGGTAACCGTTACTGATGACTTATTACATGATCCGAATAATAGGTGTGGGGGGGACCTTATAGGTGATCAGATTATTCCGGTTAATATGGCTGGAAATGAATTCGTTGGAGTTAGGGGGTTTTTAACAAATGGAGGTGATCGACTTTATGTACTTGGTTTAGCAAACAATACAGAGTTGTTTTTTGATGGCAGTACCACTCCTGTATCAATTAATCGAGGGGAAGTCTTTAATCATTTGATTCAAAACTACTCAACTCATTTATCAACTTCTTCGCCTGTTCTAGTATACCAAACTAGTGGTTATGGTTGTGAATTCGGCTCGGCTGTCTTGCCGCAGGTTCAGTGCACTGGCTCAAAATCTGTTTCTGTTTTCAGATCAAATGATTATCAGTTTGGATTACTTCTTATTACTGAAGCAGGAAATGAAACTGGTTTTCGTATTAATGGAGATTCAACCACTGTGTTAGTGAATGATTTTTCTGAAGTTCCTGGAACTAACGGACATTGGCTGGCTGCGAGAGTTGTGTTATCTACAGCACAGGTTCCTGTGGGAACAACATGTATAATTTCAAACAGAATAGGTCTATTTCACATGGGCTTAATTAATGGAGGCTCGGATATTGGCTGTAGTTACGGTTTCTTCTCCAATTTCAACAGCCTCGAACTAGGTTCCGACCTTACAATTTGTGCAGGTGATACAGCCATCCTAGATGCAGGATTTGGAATGGAACCTTACCTGTGGAGCACAGGATCGACAGCAAGGTCTATATCTGTAAATACTCCTGGTGAATATTGGGTACAGGCGGGTGTTGGTTCCTGCCAGTTATCAGATACTATAAAAATCAATATTCAGCAATTACCTGCTATAGATTTTGGTCCTGACACACTTGCAGTATGTGGAGCAATTTCTGGAATTATCTCCGTGCCGGGTGGGTATTCCAATTATCAATGGAATATTCCCGGAAATAACAACATACTTGAGGTGACGTCTCCCGGTATTTATAGCTGCCAGATTACTGATTCTATCGGTTGTAAAGCAAGCGATTCTGTTTATGTTACCTTTGGCCCCCTCCCCGCCGACCTTGGCCAACCCATCAACCCTCCGGTTGATCTGCAAACCGGCCTGGTAGCTTACTATCCCTTCAATGGCAACGCCAACGACGAAAGCGGGAACGGGAACCATGGGGTGGTGAATGGAGCTGTATTGACAACAGATAGATTTGGCATCAATGACAATGCCTACAGTTTTGATGGAAGCCAAACCAACATTTACATTCCTGCTTCAGTTTCTTTAGACATTACTAATGATTTATCGATCTCAGCCTGGTTTGTAACATCAGAGTACAATTTATCAGGTCAACAACAAATTCTTTGGAGGGGTGATCTACAAGGAGGTCTTGATCCATATTCAATTTGTTTTTCACAAGGAAACCTCCATTTCAGAAGAGATGTTTCCGGTGGATCAAATTCCTTAAACCACAATGGTGATTCAATCTCATTTGAAGATTTTCATCATGTTGTAGGAACCTTTAATGGGTTATCCGGTCAAATGTCATTGTATTTAGATGGGATAATAGTTGAAAATGATTATTTACCAGGCATATCTGATTACCCGACATCAAGCTTCTGGAATATGATTGGTTCTGTCGATCATGGTAATTGGCAAACATACAGGGGCAAAATCGACGACATCCGCATATACAACCGTGCCCTCACCGCCGAAGAAGTCCAATGCCTCTACACCGGCGACTGCCAGCAGCTGTTTCTCGCTGCCTCACAGGGCGCAACCACCCTCTGCCGGGGCGGTGCCTCCTCCATTACCCTGTTTAACGCCCAGGCGGGGGTTTCTTATCAGGTAAAAGACAACAATCTGGATATCGGGCTGCCTCAGGTAGGCAATGCCGATACCCTGATC
>JAEUTG010000047.1 GCA_016788045.1 Bacteroidales bacterium | reverse complement strand
GCCTTGGTGAGCCGTTACCTCACCAACTAGCTAATGTCACGCATGCCCATCTTTAACCGATAAATCTTTAATTGCAGAATGATGCCATCCCGCAATGTTACGGTGTATTAATCCCGATTTCTCGGGGCTATTCACCTGTTAAAGGTAGGTTGCATACGCGTTACGCACCCGTGCGCCACTCTCATCAATGTATTGCTACACCGAATCCCGTTCGACTTGCATGTATTAAGCCTGCCGCTAGCGTTCATCCTGAGCCAGGATCAAACTCTCCATTGTAATTGAAAAGTTAAATGTTCTCAAGATCTACTCTCAGTATACGTATTCACATACTATACTGCATTGCTGCTTATTTGCTTGCTCCATTAGTTCAAAGAACTCTTCTCTTTTTCCCGCTCTCAGAAAGTTTAATCTCTTTCCTCTCGTTTGGGGCTGCAAAATTACTAACTATTTTGAATCATGCAACTTTTTTGAAAAAAAATTTAAACTTTTTTTTTCAACCCATCCGCCAGCCTCTCAACCCTCCTTTTTTTACACCTTTTGTGTAAACGGGATTGCAAAAGTACTACCTTTTTTTACTCTGGCAAGTATTTGTTAAAGAAATTTTCAAACTTTCCTGCAACCACCTCACAAACAGCTGATTTCAAATCAAAAAAAAATACCTTTACAAAATACCGGCAGCCCCATATTCATTGCATCAAAAATGGAATAATCGTTATCTGATTGTTATCCAACAATGTACAATTTACTGCAATTTTCTGACGGATTCATGCGTTTGTTGTATTTTAGCAGTAAATCTTCAGCTATGAAACCCTTCCGGGCGTTCTGCCTTCTACTCACTCTCCCGCTTTTGTGGCTTGCCCATACGCCGGCATCAGCACAAAACTCCGGCAACCGACCCGAAAACAGCTTTATGGACCGGGTGTTTTTCGGAGGCGGACTCGGCCTGCAGTTCGGAACCCTCACGCTGATCGACGTTTCTCCCGTCATCGGATACAGGGTAACTGAACGGTTCGAAGCCGGTCTCGGATTCACCTATAAGTATTATAAATACAAGGACTATTATGTTGACCTGAACACCGGTACATCCTACGACCTGAAAAGCAACATCCTGGGCGGCAGTGTGTTTGGCAGGTACCACATCACGGAAAGCATTTTCGCCCATGCAGAATATGAAACCCTCAACTACCGCTACGAAGATTACTATAGTTACGGGGGCAGCATACTTTCGGACAAAAGAACGGCAGTGATCAACAGTATATTCATCGGCGGTGGCTACCGGCAACCCATCTCAGAAGGGTCATACTTCTTTATCATGGCCCTGTGGAACCTCAACGACGGCGGCATGTCGCCCTATTCCAATCCTGTGCTGAGAATGGGGGTAATCCTCGGAAGGTAAAAGTAACAGATTCAGTATCACTTCGTTTAGTTATGGTTGGAAATTGAAAAAAGCGATAGCAAACGTAAAATGCGGGTCACACTGAGCTTGTCTGCTTGCTGGCACAAGCAAACAAGCAGGCGAAGTCGAAGTGCGACACGAGCCCAGAAAAATGCGGGATTGTGAGATTGTTGCAGGTTGTCTTCCTTCGACTCCGCTCAGGATGACAACCGGGGGGGGACACAAAAGATGACAACCGGAGAACCCCTCAGGATGGCAACCGGTGGGAAAGATCACCCAGAACCGCAATAGGTGTTGTTATGCCTGTTTGGTCGATTTGCCATAGTAAGCCTGTGAAAAAAACGATGGCAAACATAAAAAGCGGGTCACACTGAACTTGTCTGCTTGTTGGCACAAGCAAATAAGCAGGCATAGTCCAAGACTAACAATCCCTTAACTAAACGACATCGGAATCAGTATGTCAACCGGAGAACAAATGCAGCCTGATTTTTTAACTGTTCCCTCACTCCCAACGGGAGGCTGACCCTGATCAGCTGGCCACCATCCGGGGATTCATTCAGGGTGTATTTCAGTTTCGCTTTCAGCCCGGGGATATCAATGCGTGGCTTTCCGGTCGTGAAAGTGCGCAGATCAACCACCTCCGGAATTTCCCCGGTCTTTTCATCAATCAGAAAGATTCCGCAGATGCTTTTGCCCTTAGCTGTGTAAACAAGGCTCCCTTCTTCATACGGCGCAACAGGTCTGGTACCATAAATACATTCCCCGTAGCGTTTAGTCCAGGTTCCGATGTCGTTCAGCCTTGCATAGGCTTCAGCGTCCAATTCCCCGTCAGGACCCGGCGCAATATTGAGCAGGAAGTTGCCCCCGCGTGACACAATCCTGCAAAGCAGATGAATCAGTTCGTGGCTGCTTTTATAGCTGTCACCGGGCACATAGCTCCACGAAGTGGCCATGGTCATGCAGGTCTCCCACGGAAATGCGAGGGGCTTCCCGGGAACCTGCTGTTCAGGGGTGAGGTAATTCTGATTGGGTCCTTCTACCGCCCTGTCAACCACCAGAATACCGGGCTGAAGTTTTCTGGCCTCTGCCGCCATCGCATCCATCTCAATGTCCTGATTGATCAGCCGCCGGCCATCTCCTTCACGCAGATCGCTGCGTTTGCGCACCCAACCACCATCAAGCCAGAGTATATCCACCTTGCCATAGCCGGTGAGCAATTCCCTGATCTGGGCATGGGTAAACGCTTTGTAACGGTTCCATTTTTCGGGATACCGCTGCGGATCGTAATTAACATTCCGGTCGAGCGGTGGCCAGTAAGGATCCCAGTAATCCGGGCAGTGCCAGTCGGGTTTCGAAAAGTAAGCCCCGATGCCAAATCCTTCCTTCCTGAAGGCATTGAAAATCTCCCGGGTAACATCCGCCCTCGGGTTGGCAGCAAAAGCGCAGCCCGGCCCGGTTATGCGGTAATCGGTCTGCCGGGTATCGAACATGCAGAACCCGTCGTGGTGTTTGGTGGTAAAAATCATGTACTTCATACCGGCATCAGCAGCAGCCCTGGCCCACTTCTCCGGATTGAATTTCACCGGATTAAAAGTCGCCGGCAATTTCTCATAAGCAGTCTTGTACTCAGTATAATCAAAAGCATATGGCCCGCGTCGCTTACACCAGTCCTCATCTTCCGGACAAAGGCTCCAGCTCTCCACAACTCCCCACTGACTGTATGGGCCCCAATGCATCAACAGCCCGAACTTCTGATCCTGCCACCAGGCAAGCTTTCCTTTCACCAGCGAATCCTCAGGCCAGATATAAACCCGGTCGCCTTCATGCTGCGCTTCTGCAGGCAGACAGTACCCTGCTGCCAGAAATCCCAGAAGTAAAAACCTGCAGAGTGTTTTCATTGCAATCCTCCTTTGCCCCGGTAGAGTGCTACCGGCTTTTCAAATGTTAGTTTAATCACGGTCATATAAGCGTCGGCGGCTCCATCCGGAACATCCAGATAAACGAGACCTGGTACCGGACTCCAGGAAATTTTACCAACGACTTTGGGGTTCAGTGTTTGTCCGGTTCCCAATACTTCTGATGTCTTAATGGTGTTCATCAGGCCCTTGAGTACAACCTGCCCGCAGGAACCTCCGCTCACGAAGAGGTAGAGACTGAGCGAATCAGCCGAAAGCGTGGAAGGTCCGTAAAAATGGCCCTGGGGCAGCCCGGCGAGGGTTCCGAAGATGGCCTCTTCATGCTTAGAGGTCCATTTGCCCATCTCTTCGAGAATGTGCACCTGTTCAGCCGGAATTGTCCCATCGGCTTTCGGACCGATATCGAGCAGCAGGTTACCGCCAAACCCGATTACATCGGCAAAAATGCTGATGATCTCATAGGGCGTCTTGTAATTCATGTCCCTTCCCTGATAGCCCCACGAATCGTTCATGGTCATACAGAGTTCCCAGGCAGGAAGATCGGGGCGGGTAACCGGAAAGTTCTGCTCCGGGGTATCATAATCGCCATAACCAGCAAGCCGTCCGTTGATGATTACTGCCGGGTTGTTTGCCAGAAGCGACTTACGGATGTCTGCCGCTCTCCATTCATCAGCCGGATGTTCCCAGTCTCCGTCGAACCACCACAGATCGGGGTTAATGCCCGTTTTGAGCTCATGCAGCTGACCGTTCATAAAGGTGAGGAAGCGCGACCAGCGATCCGGTTGCTCAGCCAGCACGTATTTGCCCGAATCGCGCAGAAAACCCGGGTAATCGGGATGTGTCCAGTCGATGAGCGAAAAGTAAAGACCGGCTTTCAGGCCGGCTTTGCGCAGTTCTGTAACAAAAGGTGTCAAAACATCCCTGCCGGCCGGGGTTTGTGCCGGAATACTCAGCTGGTTCATTTTTGTATTCCAGAGGGCAACCCCATCATGGTGTTTCGACGTAATGACGGCATACCGGGCCCCGCTGTTTTTGATCAGCCTGACCCATTCCTCAGGCTTATAGGCTGCAGCTGTAAAACCTCCGAGCTGTTTCATGTAATTTTCGTGTGTCACACGACGGTTGTGGAACGACCAGGATTCGCTGATGCCATCCACGGCATAAATCCCCCAGTGGATAAAAATTCCCAGCTTCGCATCGTCAAACCACTGCATTTTGCTCTCAGCAGCCTTTTCCTGGCCACTTGCCGTAAATGCAAGCAATGCCAGGGCAACCAGAATTGTATTTTTCATTGTTGGACAGGTTACAGATCAATTTCACGACAATGTTACCGAAATATTCTTTAGGGTACAACCGGTCTGATATAAATACATCAGCCCGTTGTGAAGAAAATCTATTCAGATGATTCCTGCCCTTCGGGGGTAGTACCTGAATGGATCCGGCAATCGCTAAAAACCGGAAATGGAGTTAACCCTGTCGAGCATACCCAGACTACTGGTCATGCAGTTATTCCAGAATTCGGTAAACCCAGGGGCCCAGAAGGTAGGAATCCGCCCACTCTCTTCCTGCGTATTGACTACGCTGGCAGCAAGTGCCCGCGCCTTTTCGCGGTACAACGGGTTGCCGGTCTTCTGAAATGCCACCGAAAAAGTTGTGATCATCTGAACAGCACTGGCATCAATGGGCACATAACATTTGTATTGTTCCAGTACTGCAGGCGTGTGCCACCCATCGGATGCATTTCCCCAGGTATCGTAGATTCCGGGCTTATCCCAGACCACAAACTGATCTTCACAAAAGGCAATGAGTTCAAGCGCCGCATCCGCATAGGATGGGTTCTCAGTGGCGTGGTTGAGCAGGTACATGGCAAACCAGGATGCTTCGTACTTGGTGAGGTTCTCGTAAGGCTTTTGTGCTGCCACATCCTCAAACTGTCCGGTCCAGTCCCAGGTCTGCATAGGGTTCTCCCACATCCAGCGGGTCGCTGCATTCAGCGTTGCAGTATATTCCGTATATTGATAACGGCCGGTCAGTTCACTCAGGAAATTGATGATGTTGGCCGGAATGCACAATGTTTCTGCCGCAGGCTTGCCACTGTCTTTGTTGATGCGGATATACCAGGTTCCGCAGTCCAGCTGTGTTTTCCGGTAGGTATCGGCGATGTGTACGGCTGCGTTAAGGTACCTGTGGTCGTGCGTTCTGTCGTAAAGAGCCAGAAAGGTGAGTCCTGTGGTTGCCGGTTCGTGCATAATGATCTCACCCCGGTAATTCCCGGCGAATTTGGCATTTCCATCATAAGCCATCGGAAAGTGTGCCAGCGGAGTTCCGGCCGGTTCAGCGTTTTCCAGGATAAAGCCCGCTGCCTTCTCTGCAATGGTGAGGGCGGTATCGTTATCCGGAAAGTACTTGTGATACAGCAACATGGCATTGATCACACTACCAACTTCCACGGCTGAATAACAATAAAGCTCATGTTCCTGATGATCAGGTTTGCCGCTTGAATACCAATGCTGTATATGAGGCTGATTAAACATGAATTTCAGGCCTTTCATCAGGGCATCAGTATACGGCACCCTGGCTGCCGGATAGGGTGGACAGAAACTCGAGGTTTTAAAAAACAGCCTGCTCCCGGCCAACACCCGGTTTTTGCCATCCCCCGAAACCGCTTCCGTGGTAAGGTATACCTGACCTGCAGGCAATTCACCCCATATGGGTGTAAGCGCACTCTGTGCCGATGTATCCCTGAACGACCGGGTTTGTTTGTCGGTAAATGAAAATGCCGTGTAGAGGTAATACGCCGGATCGGGAACGATCCAGTTTTTATTTTCATTGCTGAAGGCCGGGGCATAGGTGAACTTGCCGGCATGCCCGTTCCAGAAAGGGCGTTTCCCGGGAATCCCCGGACGGATCGGGATAAGAGACTCCAGCCGGCTCTGTGTACAGAAATCCGGCCGTTCTGCCTGTTGCGCCATAAGGCTTGCCGGCACAACCACCATGAGGAAGCAGAGGAACAATACCCTGAAGCCAGAAACCTGGAATGCATTAGAAATGGGTTGTTTCATCCGGTAGTTAAAAAAAACCGGCCTCTCAGCCGGTCGTTGATCCATTTGCTTATCTGGCCGGAATGTTGGCCAGTATTTCGAGGGTCAGGTCCCAGAATTTCTGAACTGTAGGAATCAAAAGCCGTTCGTCGGGCGAATGTGCCCCTTTGATGGTAGGGCCATAGGAAATCATGTCCATCCCGGGATATTTCTCCCCTACCAGTCCGCATTCCAGCCCGGCATGAATGGCCAGTACCTTAGGCTCGTTACCAAACAGTTTGTGATAAGCTGAGCGCGAAATCTCCAGCACCGCGGAATCCGGATTGGGGGTCCATCCGGGGTAACCATCCGAATGTACGGCTTTGCCACCCGCAAGATTGAACACCGCAACCACCATATTTCCGATATCATCCTTGGCCGATTCAACCGAACTGCGCTGGCTGGTTGTGATTTCAATCATTGCGTCGTATGTTTTTACCGAAGCCAGATTGGTGGAGGTCTCTACGAAATTGGGGATATCGGCCGACATGGCAATCACGCCGTGCGGACAGGCGTAAAGGGCGTTGATCAGCCGCTCCTGGGTGGCTACATCAAACAGGTAGTCGGGAAGGTCGGCAGCTTTAAACTGCACCTGAAGCCCGGGTTCTGTGGTCTTGTATTCCTTTTTTACCGTGAGGTTATAATCTTTGGCATATTTTTCAAAATCAGCTGCAAAACGTTTCGGCACAGTGATTACTGCCATGGCTTCCCGGGCAATGGCATTGCGCAGGTTGCCCCCGTCGAAGCGCGACAGCCGCAGTTCAAACCGGCGGTTTGCTTCCCACAGCAGGCGGTTGAGTATTTTATTGGCATTGCCAAGACCTTTGTTGATGTCGTCGCCCGAATGGCCGCCTTTGAGACCGCTCACCTTCACGATGTAACCGGCGCAACCTGCTCCCACAGGCACTTTGGAGTATTTCATGGTAATCACCGTATCCTTCCCTCCGGCACATCCGATGAATATCTCCCCTTCATCCTCCGAATCGAGGTTCAGCAGAATACGGCTCTGCAGAAGATCGGGTTTCAGGCCGAAAGCTCCGGTAAGGCCCGTTTCCTCATCAATGGTAAAAAGGCATTCAATGGGGCCATGAGGAATGTCGGTTGCCTCGAGCAAAGCCAGCTGGGCAGCTACTCCGATGCCATCATCGGCACCCAGGGTGGTACCCCTGGCCTTCACCCACTCACCGTCAATGTATGGCTGAATGGGATCGGTATCGAAATCGTGAAGGGTGTCGCTGTTTTTCTCACAAACCATATCTATGTGACTCTGCAGCACCACTGACTGAAGTTGTTCAAGGCCCGCGGTGGCCGGCTTACGGATCAGGATGTTGCCGGTTTCATCCACGATGGTCTCCAGCCCCAGCCGCTTACCGAAGGCTACCAGATAAGCCGCGATTTTCTCTTCTTTCTTTGAAGGTCGCGGAATTTCGCAGATTTCCTGAAAATACTTCCATAACCCGGAGGGTTGCAGCTTGTCAAGTTCTTTGCTCATTTGTTTTATGCTTTTGGTGAAAAATTAGCTCCTACAAACCTACACGTTTTTGCAGGAAATCACAAATTCAGGATAAAAATTCCGCAGAACTGTATTAAAGCGCTCTGCATATCAGTATATATCACTTTCTCTTCCGTTTCAACCGTTGGCAGGGTTCCGTTTCCGGATAAGCTTACCTCCTGTTGTGCCATCCGGGGTAGTCAGTGTGAAGAAGTAAAATCCCGGCGCCCACTGCTTTCCGTTGATCCTGATTTCGTGCTGCCCGATCTGACAGTCCTGAATGATCTGTTCTTCAACCCGGGTTCCGTCACTACTGAAAATGGTTAATGTTACAAGTCCCGGCCTGATGGTCGTGAATTCAAGGGTGGTACCGGTCGTAAACGGGTTGGGGTAAATCCGTGCTTCCTGATGTACGGGCCGCTCCTTAACACCGACAATCGTATCCGTAGCCATGATCTTCACATCATCAACAAACCAGGAGTACCAAAGGTTTCCGCCATAAAGATTGTATGCGTGCCAGGCTATCCGGATCTCCTCACCCACATAGTTTCCGAGATCCAGTTCGATATCCTCGCTGTAATCGGTGACTCCGGCATCGTAATCATAAGCACTCCAGAGGGTCTCCCAGTTGAATCCGTCGGTGGTAACCTTCACCAGATATTCATCGTAATCGTAGCTCCTGAGGCGGGCAAATGTTTTAAACGTAAGTACGGCTGCTTCGGTTAACGGAATTTCGGGTGTGATCAGCCATTCGTTCTGTTCATTTCCCTGAAAATCCCATTCCACGGCAGCCTGCCTTTCGCCTTCGGGCGGATAGACTTCGTATTCCACTTCATCACTGTCGGTGTAATAGACCAGGCCATAGTCGTCCCAACCCAGCCAGGTAAGGGGTTCCCCGGTTACTGTCCAGCCAGCGGGAGGAAAAACTTCCCCTTCGAAGCCCTCTTCCAGGATGGGCTTGTTCCAGTCCCAGTGCAGGGGATAATAACCCGACCAGGCCGTGTTGCCGTGTTCGTCAGTGAGGTGAAACCTGATTTCACCCTCCGTATGGTCAGCCTGGCCTGCGATCATTCCCTCATAGGTAAGATCGCCCTGCAAACCATAGGTTTTTGTCATCACAATGCCTTGGGTGTCACCATCAATTACCACTTCCCCGTCAAGGGTCTGGGGCATGGCCGATTCATCCCGGGCGACAAGTACCAGGTTCATCGGTTCATGGGCATACTGCTGCGTTCCGGAAAGGGAAACCACAACCGGGGCCTCCTGGTCAAGGGTGGTCGTATTCACCTCTGTATCATCCAGATACATGCTCCATCCATAAGCGCTTACCGCTTTGAAAATGAGGTAGGTAATTCCAGGGTGATCAAACGTAAAAGCATACTGGTACCAGCCTTCATAAGGCACTTCGGGATAGAAATTCACCGCGCGGCTTACCGAATCAAGCAATACGGCACCGGAAAGATCAGGCACCGAGTTGTAGTAAACTTCCAGTTTATCGCGTCGGTTGTTGCTCGGGTCTTCAGACCGGAAAAACCAGAAGCGGACAACATTGTCGTTGGTCAGCATGAGTCCGGGGCTGATGAGTACCGCTGCCTCCCCTGCCGATGCGCTGAACGAATTGTATTTTACCATGCCCTCACTCCCGTCGTGCGGCAGGCACTCAGGCCATTCGCCTTCGGTAACCCTGATGAATTCCATGTCGCCCTGAACCAGAGCGTATTGCGTCCAACCAGATGGAGGAAATTGCGTGTTTTCAAACCCTTCGTTGTAAGGAAAATCAGTGATCTGGGCTTCTGATTGCGTATATAGTCCCAGAATCACCAGCAGCAGACAGATTCTTTTCATGCAGATGATTTTAATATGACCCAAAAGTAGGGTATGTAAAACGGAAATAAAAAGAAACTGCCGGAATTATTTACGGCGGAACCATCTGTAAGTCCGGATCACAATGTAAATCACTGTTGTCCGGGTAAATTACAAGATTCTTCGCCATCACAGTAAACATCTCTGTTTTACGTGGTTTTTGAAATATGGGGGCTTGATTGTGGCGAAACCGCAACCAAGTCCCCGTATTTCCATCCTAACTGATTGTTATTCTGAGTGTAACAAGTCTAGCGAAGTGCCTATCAAAAGGAGCCTGCCTGACTGCGTCAGACAGACAGGTTCACCGAAGGTAATCACATTGATCATTTTGTAATTAACCGGACAACAATCATCTGGAATATGAAATCCACATCATTTTGAGCGTGTTGAGCTACAACAGAGGCAACCAGGCAGACAGGAGCACCGAAGCATTAAACATCTGAAGTTTCGCAGATGCATTTTCTATTTAATTGACAAGAGACTGGAAAAATCAGGACACACTATGCCCATAATTTTCAATTAAATACCAACATAAATTTTTTCCAACAAATTGAAGGATCGGCCTACTAAAAATGGCGTTAAGAAAACTGGCAGCGAGCAAATAAAGAAGAAATGCAACCGAAGAAATAGAGCAGAGCTCAGGGAATTAGTGTACAACGGTTTACAGTAGAGGAAACAATGGTGCAACCCTGTCTGCCTGGAGCATACAGGCAGGCTCATTTCTTCCGGCCAAAATCGCTCGCCAGTTTTTAGCCATTTTTAGTAAGCCTTGATTTTTTAAGCGCATATCTCTTATTTTATTTGTGCGCTTGAGATCGCTTCGCTAAGTTGGTTCTTTTTGATCAAGCAAAAAGTACAGAAAACAAAGAAGAGCTCTTATGTATATAGGTTGGGATGAAATCAGGTAGAGATAAAAAGTTAACCTACTATAGCTGATGCACAGTCCGAAAGCAACTTAAGAACATCTATTTGAAACAGGTGTGGGTTAAGCCAGATTTATATTCTTTAATAAGTCACAAATCATTAAAGATCAAAAATATACATCTGGAGATTTCACGTACGAAAAATCAGTTATACAGTAGTGGCTAAAATTGAGTTTTTCATGCGACCTTAAGTAAAATAAAACCGTACCATGGCTGAACCACAGATTGATCACAAACCTGAATCAATAAGGGTTTCAACTGGCACTAAAGGTTATCAGGGTTCAGCTACCCGGCGTTTTTGAGCGAAGCGATGGTAGCTACAGGATCGGCAGCAGAGAACACGGTGTTACCGGCTACGAGGATATCGGCTCCGGCCTGAAAGAGTTTACCCGCATTGTTCAGGTCGACCCCGCCGTCTATTTCAATCAGCGCCGGCGAGCCTTTTTCCTGAATCAGCTTCTTCAGCCTTCTGATTTTGTCGTAGGTGGCTCGGATAAACTGCTGCCCCCCGAAACCCGGGTTCACCGACATCAGCAACACGAAATCCGCTTCAGTGATGATCTCTTCAAGCACGGAAACAGGGGTATGAGGGTTCAGTACCACGCCGGCTTTCATCCCCAGTTCTTTGATCTGGTGTACCGCACGGTGCAGGTGAGTAACCGCTTCGTAGTGGATGCTCAGGTACGAAACACCAAGGTCGCGGAAGGTCTCGAAATAGCGCTCCGGCTGTACGATCATCAGATGAACATCCAGCGGCTTTTTGGCGACCCTGGCTATAGACTTGATTACGGGCATGCCAAATGAAATATTTGGGACAAACACGCCGTCCATCACATCAAGATGAAACCAGTCGGCTACGCTCTGGTTTACCAATCCGACCTCTTCACCAAGGCGGGTAAAATCGGCAGCAAGCATCGAAGGGGCGATCAGGTGTTGACTCATTGGCTGGATTTTTATGCGAAGTTAGGGTTAAATTTCGGATTTCAGATTGCAGATTGCGGATTGCAACCCTGATCGAAGGGTTCGTCCCTCGTCCCTTTTTCGCGTCCCTCGTCCCTTTTAGGATTTCGGATTTCGCCTGCCTGTCCTGACGACAGACAGGCAGGGATTGCGGATTAAAAGGCCTCACACCTGTCTGCCTGTGCATCCCCTCATATCATTATTTTTCAAGCTTAATACAAAGCCAGGAACCTTCATTCCGGTTCATAGAAAATACTAAACTACCTGAAATCCGGATCCAGTATCCTGAAATAGTAAACACTTGTATCAGAAGCCTTTATATTTTTAAGTACAACTGTATCATTGTCTTTCTGTTTTGATATAAGCGTGCCTACCTGAATCACATCACCAATCGATTTACAGGCATCGTCTTTGTCTGTATATAATGTACGTTTCCCGATATTTGAGAGAACAATCAACCTGGTAGAAGGAACGGACTTAAATCCATCAGGAAAATAAATACTAACTACAACATCATAGATTGAATCCTTCTTTTTTATCAGCAAGTATTCTTCTGATAATAATTTGCTTTTACGATTCATCCGATGAGTTTGATAAAGCAAAACGCCAATTACTACCACTGGAATTATCAATATCGAAGAGATTTTCTTAAGAATGACTGCTATTTCCATAAATTGAAATTGCCATGATTATATCCACCGGAAACCGGAATGATGAACGGGGTGCCACCAAATCCTAATTGAAAAGAAGTCGCAACCAATGTTATTGATATGTTTCCTACTTTGGGGAAACTGACTGCCACACCTACCCCCCCGGAAATCCCCTCACCCACTGAAGTCCATCCCTTAAAATACTTACCGCGCAGGAAATCTGACTCAAACTTCTCAGCAGCTATTCCATATATGTCTATCCGGCCAATTTCACCCCCAATTGAACCATCTGTTGAAACCCCTCCCGCCAACTCATCATATCCGTATAGATACCCTGCTTCATTTCCCGCCAGAATAAACACACCGCCTAAGTCGCGCTCAGCACCAACAAGCATCATCCCTATATCACCAAAAGCAGCTTCAGCACCTTTAAATGGGTTGAAATAAATTCCTAAAGGGTTGGCAAAGGTAGGAAATCCGAAAATCCATCTTGAATTCCTTAAATAATAAGCAAGTTGCAGATTTCTATTTTTTCCGGCATTACCACCACAACCTTCACAGGCAGTTAACCCCAACTCCATTGCCATTGTGGTAGGATCCTGATATTGTGCAATCAAAAAATCCATATAATTGCTTGTACCCTGATAATATTCACTTCTGTCTATCCTGGCAATCGAATTCACTGCCGCCGCCTCTGCAGCAGCGATATTGTCACTGGGAAAGTACAGATTTTGTGGCGAACTGCCACCGCCCGATGCTTCGGCGGTGCCAAAGTGTGGCCAGTAAATATCCAAATACCATTCCCTGCCTGCAATATTCGATGAGGCAACAACAATGGCCGTAAGGCCCCCGGGGGTGGTAATGAAGGTGATGGTGTCTGTCTTTTGTTCAAAGATAATAATTTCGGTATTGGCAGAAATTAACTATTTTTCATATCCATGCCCCACATCAATTAATTTTTGTTAGCAGGAAGGTTCAATACCGAGCCGATTTTAAACACATAATTCTCCTTTGTTTTAAATAAATGCAAGGGTTCATTCACCAGTACTCTTTTTGTTGATTTATCTTCGCATTTATTACACACAAAAAGCGATACTACCCCATATCCAGTCTTTCACTAAATCCCAATCCAGGCGTTGGGTAATAAGATGAAAACCCGTTTACAAAAGCATAATAACCATTATCATGACTTATTATAGAATATCCACTTGTGGTTATTGGATTTCCTGTGGTCTCGTATCTACTTTTAATCTCTAACCTGGAAAGAATTACGTATTATACTCCTCGATGGACAGTCCGATTTTCCCGATCATCTTCTGTGCGTGGTTTGTAATCTCATTCAGGTACCATTTGTCGTTGATTCTGATTTTCTTCAGATCGGTGAGCA
>JAEUTG010000035.1 GCA_016788045.1 Bacteroidales bacterium | reverse complement strand
GTCTAAACGCAACCCTTCGTCGAATTCAATGTTATCATAAATGATTGGAACATCAATCTGGCGTTGGTAAGATAAGCCCCTTTTTGATAATTCATGACAAAAACATATTTCATAAACTTTTTCAAGGAGTCCAGGTCCAAGTTTCTTATGTACTGTGTAAGCAGCATCAACTATTTGTTTACCAATTGCATCCAATTCTTCAGGAATCGGTTCTAAATTTTTTTGGTGAGAATTAGTGTTTTGGATCCCGATGGACATCGGGATGGTGTCATATTTTTCAATTTTTAAGGTTATGTTAAAAGTAATATATTTTTCTGGCTCATCAAATACTGAATGACCCGTCCGGATAGTTTTGGGGTCGACACAGAAACCTGGCTGATTCCGGCATGGGTCCTGTGGATTCCTATTCCTGCCTTTGGCGCGTTTCAACCTGAATTCTCAACCTTTCATGCCGTCAATAGCCCGGTTCATGGTTTTAACTTTGCCTGACTGAACGATATTGGCCTATATTTGTGACTCAGTCAATCACAATCCTTCGCTATGAGAAGAATGCTGCAGTATATCAGGGCAAGGGCAGAGGCTTTTATCTGGATTTCAGGGCTGACGCTGATGGCAGTGATGCCTCCGACAGATGAGCACGCCAGTCTGTGCCCGCTCAAAGCTGCCGGATTTAGTTTCTGCCCTGGATGTGGCCTGGGTCACTCGGTTTCATGGCTGTTCAGGGGCGAATTTTTGCATTCGTTTCATACCCATCCCCTGGGCATGGCAGCTGTGGCTATTCTTCTATGGAGGGTAATTGTAATTTTCAGAAAACCAGTATTTTACTACTAACCAAAAACAACAATCAAATGGCCAATGTACTTTTACACCTGCCCGAGTTGCAGGGGATGGAACTTAACCATGTTCAGATGCTGATCAAGGATTTCAGCGACAAACAGGCTCAGCAGTTTTCTTTTATCTACCGTTCAAGGCGCAAAGATCCCCAGATCATTCTGCTGACCTGTCTGGTAGGTTTGCTGGGTTTTGCCGGTATTCACCGGTTTCTCATCAACCAGATCGGCATGGGGATTCTTTATTTCTTTACCGCCGGTATCTGTTTCATCGGAACAATCGTGGATGCGGTGAACTACCAGTCGCTGGCCTTTGAATTCAACCGTCAGATAGCCAATGAAGTAGCTCCTCTGGCAAAGTCTCTGGTTGAATAGACGGGTCCTGCAATGAGCCGGAGCACCGGCTGTTGATGTCTGTTGCGGGATTAGGTATTGAGCGCACCGATCAGTTGACCGACATCGTTTATCCGGTGGCGGACAAGGTAATCTTCGATTCCTGCAATAATTTTGACTGTTGCCTGAGGATCCACAAAGTTGGCTGTCCCCACCTGAATGGCACTGGCGCCGGCAAGCATGAATTCGATGGCATCCGCAGTAGTGGTGATGCCTCCGATTCCGATAACCGGAATTTTCACAGCTCTGGCTACCTGCCAGACCATACGCAGAGCTACCGGTTTGATGGCTGGCCCTGATAACCCACCGGTGATGGTCGACAGCACCGGTTTTCTTTTCTCCGCATCAATGGCCATTCCCAGCAGGGTGTTGATGAGCGAAACAGCATCAGCCCCTGCTTCTTCCACAGCCAGAGCAATCTCTGTGATGCTTGTTACATTGGGAGAAAGCTTCACGATCAGTGTCTTGTCGTAGACTTCCCTTACTGCCCGGGTAACCGCAATTGCTGAAGGACAGCTGGTGCCGAAGGCCATCCCCCCTTCCTTAACGTTCGGGCAGGAGATGTTCAGCTCTATGGCCGCAATGTGATCGAGCCGGTTCATTTTTTCGGCTACTTCCACATAACCCTCCACAGTGGAATCGGAAACATTGGCAACAATACAGTTGCTGTATTTCAGTAGTTTAGGGTATATTTTATCAACGAAATAGTCTACTCCCTTGTTCTGCAGACCGACCGCATTCAGCATTCCCATGGGGGTTTCTGCCATGCGTGGGTAGGCATTTCCTTCGCGGTGTTTCGACGTAGTCGCTTTCACAATGATGCCGCCAAGGGCATTTACATCGATGAAATCATCAAATTCTTCTCCGTATCCGAAAGTTCCGGAAGCGGTCATTACCGGATTTCTGAGATTCAGTTTGTGAAGTTTTACGCCGAGATTAACCATGGTTCAAGTAAAAAGGATAAAGTAAAAAGCCTGCCTGTTTGCCACAGGCAGACAGGTAAAAAGTAAAGCTCAAAGCTCAAAGTTTAAAGCTCAAAGATTCAAAGATTCAAAGATTCAAAGATTCAAGGATTCAAGGATTCAGGGATTATTGTTTGATTTTCACCTTGTTTTTTGGTGACCATTGATTTTTGTATTGGTTATTTATCCAGCGAACAGCCGACTTCGGTTTCTGCGCTCCAGCCTTTGAGCTCCAGTGAGTTGAAGACCGGTCCGTCGGTACAAACGCAGCGATGCCCCTGATTGGTATCAACCACGCAACACAGACAGGCGCCGATGCCACAGGCCATTGTGTTCTCGAGTGAGACAAGGCAGGGAATGCCTTGTTTCTCAGCGATGTGAGAAACTGCCCGCATCATGCCATCGGGGCCGCAGCAGTAGATGGAGCGGTAGGGGAGTGATTCAGATTTCAGCACTGAATGCCCGGTTACCATGCCGGTTTCCCCCAGTGAGCCGTCCTCCGTGGCGATGTGAACCGTTGCAAACTGACGGTAATCGTCGGCCATCAGGATATCGCGGGCACTACGGCCACCGATCAGCAGGTCGGTTGAACAATTCTTCAGTTTCAGCTCTTTTGCCAGAAACCATAGCGGCGCAATTCCGCAACCCCCGCCGACCAGCAGTACCTTTTTGTTTTCTTCCAGCGGAAACCCGTTTCCCAAAGGCAGCATGACGTTCAGCTTGTCGCCGGGCTTCAGTCCGGCAAGGGTTTCGGTGCCTTTGCCTACCGATTTGATCAGCAGATGCATTGTATTGCTGCTGTAATCAACACGGTGGATGGAGAAAGGCCGCCTCAGGTAGGTTGTTTCCGAGCCATCGACCCTCACTTCGGCAAACTGCCCGGGAAGCATCTCCGGCAGGGGAACAGCGCTTTCCATCTCAAGCAGATTGTGATTGTGATTCAGCGCTGTGTTGGTAAGTATTTTAAAATCAATAATGTGCTTTTTCATCAGTCCGGGAATGGAGATTAAAAGTAGAAAAAAAGTCCGCATTGAAATACGGACCCTGTTTTTTATTCTGATTTCGTTTCTTCCTGAGGAGCCTCACCGGACGATTCGTCATTTTCTGAGAAATCGAGCAGGTTGTGCTGAATCAGCAGGTTGTACCAGCTGATGATTTTCTGCATGTGCGAAGTGTAAACCCGCTCCTTGTCGTAATCCGGAAGCATTTCACCGAAAAATGCCTTCAGTTTGTTGCTGTCATTTTTGAAATCGGGGGTTTGCTTTCCTTCAAGTTTTTCGTAGAAACTTCTGAGCACTTCTTTCAACGGTTTGTCTTCGGTGTCGGTGAAAACACTGATTTCTTCGAGCGAACTGATTTTGTCGTGGGCAAAGGCCTGTGTCCGCTTCTGGTCAAGGATTGATTCAATGATGATTCCATTCTTAGCCTGGGCGACCATTTTGTAAAGTCCCGGTTTGCCGCCGATGGCCATAATCTCTTTCAAGTCCATACTGCTGTGTTTATTTTTATGCAAAAGTATAAATTATCATGAAACCAGCGAATGATTCAGTGGGAGCCATTTTCGATGAACGGTTTTCCACCTCAATCTCCCCGCCCCCTCAGAAGGAGGATGATTGGTTATTTTTCTTGTTTGACCACATCTATATTTGGCATTCCTTATCAAAATATCAGAATGTCAGACCATTTTGTGGAGAGAGCAGGCTGGGAAGTTCATCTCTGAATTATCACAATCCCTTCATCTTCGCAACCTTTTCCACCATATTAGTATAACTGATCACCCGGCTTATAACCCCTGCCGGTGCATCCTCTCCATCCCATCCCTCAGCCGGTTTGGTTGTTTCAACAATGCTTTATCCCCAATGGGTGTAAATCGTGCTGAATATTTACGCCTATTCCTGATCCCCCGGAAGGAATTGGTGGTGAAGGGCTTAGGGGATTTATGGGATATTTTCACCTGTATATGGGGTAAATTATCTGATAAAATTACCGGTGCATAGGGTAAATTATCTGTTTTTTAGTTATCTTTGTGAAAAGTTAAAGATTATGGTAAGAAGAAAGATATTCTGGAAATTATTGAATCATTTGCAGAAGAAGGAGTTCAGTATTGTTACAGGTGCACGGCAAACCGGAAAATCAACAATTTTACGACAAATTGAAGACCACTGCAGGGAGAATTCCTTGCCGGTTGTTTTTCTTAATCTTGAAAACAAGACTATTCTTTCAGAGCTGAACCAAAGCCCTGTAAATTTACTGAAATTCCTGCCCGAATCTGAGCAAAGGGTGGTAGCTCTGGTTGATGAAATCCAGTATCTGGATGACCCATCCAATTTTCTGAAATTTCTTTATGATGAGTATTCAGCCAAATTGAAGATAATAGCTTCAGGCAGCAGCGCTTTCTATATTGATAGCCGGTTTGCCGATTCATTGGCAGGTAGAAAGCGATTGTTTCATCTTTACACCTGTTCATTTGATGAGTATCTGGAACTCACCGGGAAAACCACGCTGTTTGAAGAATTGGCGAATATCCGTTCCCGCCCTGATTATAAAAGTACTCAAACTGAGTTGCTGAGAATTGAATGGGAAAAGTATATGCTGTATGGAGGTTATCCGGCAGTAGTTACTGAACCTGATCTTAAGGAAAAGATATACAGATTGCGGGAAATCAGAGATTCATTTGTTAAAAGGGATATTCTTGAATCGGGAGTTCAAAATGAAACTGCCTTTTATAAACTCTTTCAATTGTTGGCTTCACAAACCGGAAACCTCATAAACGTGAATGAGCTTTCATCTTCACTGCAGATAAAGAATGAAACAGTCGACAATTACCTGTCTATTCTTAGAAAGTGCTTTCATATATCCCTGATAAAGCCTTACTTCAACAATCTGCGGAAAGAGTTAACCAAAATGCAGAAGGTTTATATAATGGATACCGGAATGAGAAATTGCCTCCTGAATAACTTTCAACCTATTGGTGTGCGAACAGATAAAGGGGAGCTCTGGGAAAATAGCGTTTTCAGGCTTTTAACTGAAACCAATGAACCGGATGAAATAAGATACTGGCGCACGACTGCCGGAAATGAAGTTGATTTTGTATTGACCCATTATGATCAACCTTTGGCAGTTGAAGCCAAATTCGACAAGCAACAGGTTAAACCTGAAAAATATAAAGTCTTTGCATCGAACTACCCAATGATAAGACTTAGTTTTTTCTGGTTGGAACCCTTTGATGAATCATTTTTCAGGAGAATTGTTTAGGATTCATTGTTGTCCGGTTAAATTTTAAGATTCTTCGCTAACGCTCAGAATGACAATGAGTTACATGGGTTCTAAGGTAGGGGGGCGTTGGTGGGGGGGCAGCCCAAAACACAGACCCCAAACATAAAAAAACATAAGGGGAATGTAATGACAATGTAAAGAC
>JAEUTG010000022.1 GCA_016788045.1 Bacteroidales bacterium | reverse complement strand
GATATTTTGAGTGATGGTAATCGAAGCCCCATCCGAACATCCATTGGCTGATGTAACCGTAACGGTGTAAGTGCCCGGTGCGGTAACGTTCAGGTTGGCCGAGGTTCCGACGATATTTGTGCCATCCGACCATGAGTAACTACCTCCGCCGGTAGCTGTCAGGCTGATGCTGGTGACGGCACAGGTGAGTTCGATGGTAGCAGGTGCGTTGATGCCGGCTGTTGGTTTCGGTTTCACAACTACCGTTGAAGTTGCAGAGGCAGAACATCCGTTCAGGGCTGTTCCTGTTACTGTGTAAGAGGTATTGGAAGCCGGAGAAACGGTGATGGCTGAGGTTGTTGCACCTCCGGGATTCCACAAGTAGGTATTGGCCCCGGAAGCAGCAATAGAAACTGAATTCCCATTACAAATTTCAACCTCAAGCGGATCGATGGCAACCACTGGAGAAGGGTTGACCGTAACAACTACCTGATCCGAAGAGGGACAGTTACCGGATGCATTGGTAACAGTAAGGGTATACGTAGTAGTCGAAGCTGGACTGGCCATCGGGTTGGCAATGGAAGGATTGCTTAACCCGGTAGCAGGGCTCCAGGAGTACAATACACCACCGGAACCATTGAGCTGGGTAGACAATCCGGAACAGATGGTAACATCAGAACCTGCATTGGCGACAATGGGTGAAGGACTTCCGATTGTTGTAGCTCCTGAGACCGGTGCATAGCAGCTTCCCGGATCCTTTACCAGAACGGTATAGTTGCCTGCCGAAAGTCCTGTGAAAGTATTGGAGGATTGCCAGTTGCTTCCATTATTCACGGAATACAAGTAAGCACCGCTGCCTCCTGTGGCATTTACCGTTATAACCCCGTTACTCTGGCCGGAGCACTGTGCATTGGTGGCTGAAATCGATGAAATAACTACCTGTTCATAAATATGAATGATTTTTTCTACGTACACTATGTTTGCATCACAGGGACAGGAATTTCGGATTCTTACAATGAAGGTCTCATTATTGTCACCGGTGCCATCATTCACGGCATAGTAAGGTATGGTATAGGAGGCCTGATTGGCCGGGATCGTAATCTGTGCAGGGAAAGGCTGTCCGTCGGCCGTAAGGATATCCGAACCGTTAACAGCACTGCCTGAAAGCAGGATATCTACAGTGTAGTCCTGTGAAATATCTGTTGATTGCCGGGTGATGGTAATGCTGTTGTCGGGGCAGCCTTCGAAAATATTGTTGTTATCCTCAATGCCATTCCCGATATGGGTAATGGCAACCTGTTCTGAGGTAAAGCTGTTCCCTTCGAGGAAAATACCTGAATCCCACTTTCTGTCAGATCCATCGGCCAGTGCCAGTTTTATGTGATAGGTTTCGCAGGGGGTTACTTCATGGTAGGCAGTAAGAACAACTGTCCGGCCATCATACTCCATATAGATACCGCCACCATTACCGCCACTGGAAGTGGTTCCGTCACCATTGTCAACATAATAAATCTGATTCATTGCCGGGCAGGCAGGATCAGGAGCCCAGTTGCCGGTGTTGGTAAGGGGGGAATATCTGCCCTGAGCGTGGATGTTGTTGATGGTTACCGGCGTTACACCATCGGGTAGCCGGGCAATATTCTTTCCTGAAAGTCCGGCATCGTTGGTAATTCCGGGGCCGCTCAGAAGGAATGCGAACACATCGTTATACTGGGAACATGACCATTCCAGGTATTCTTCAGAAGCGAAAATATATCTGAACTCAACAATATTACCGGCAGGAACAAAATCAAACTCCAGTACAGCAGCATCGTAGGTGGTGTAACCTGCTATCGTGGTCAGATCTGCATCACCACTCGTACCCACTTCCCGGGTTGTACTCGGGCTGTCGTTGGGGCCTTCTGCATCACCGATATAGCCTGATGACAGTATTAAACCTTCCTGAATCGGGAAATCAGAAGTTCCCTTACTGAAATAGCCAAGACCTCTCCTGTCGGTGTTGGAAGCATTCCACAAGCCGGTATACGTGACATTGGATGCCTGGAGACAACCTTTTACCAGCAGATTCTGCACCAGTTGTGCTGCAGAATACCCGGCATAGGTAGCATTCTCATTAACAGCAATGGAACCAGATGGCGATTTAACCGATGTACCGGGCGCTGATCTCATATCCGGCTTTCTTTCGCTGATTCTTCCGGTTTTACCCGATTGTGCCATAACCTGCTCATTAACAATACATGTAAACAAAATTGAAATGAAGATGAGTCTGGCTGTAGTGAAGTTAGTAAGTGTTTTCATGACTGAAAATTTTGTTTCATTTTAATACGGTCTATACTGAAGTATGAGTCATCAGACTGGAATCTGACACCAGATAAGTAAATCATTTCGGGAGAGAGAGCAGAGATTGCAGAATGGTTCCTGAATAGAATATACCTACTGGTTTTTCTTTCTGTGTGGTGAGCACAGTTCCTATAATTGACCTGTCAATTTAAACAAGACAATTCCCGGGTTAACCTGCCCGGATTACAGTGGGGTTTGGAAAATGGCGAACCCAAAAAGGATAAAACCTTCAGCGGTTGCCAGGGAAAAATATCAAATACCGGAAAACAGAATTCCCGGAAACTAATGCTTAATTATTCTTCATTTGAATAATTGCTGCCATACTATTTTTAAGCTGAATAACTCTTTATAAGCCCTCTGAGATTCAGTACGCAATTTATGCCGGTAATGCAACATAGTGCAAAGCAAATACACGCCATTTTAAGTAAGCGAAAATACGTTGCATAAAAATTGTCGTTAATTGAAATTACGTATTAACTTTGTAACAATATAACTTCAGGCATAACCAGAGAACCCGATATTCAATCAGCTGATATTTATCTGAATCAGCAGGAGGCAATAATGGAAACGAAAAAAAGCATCATGATCGTTGACGACGATGCTGTTGTCAGAGCAGGCTTAAGGGAACTGATTGGATTGTCGGGGCTTTTTACCATCAATGGGGAAGCCAGCAGAGGTGATGACTTTCTCTCAATGATCAAGGAAAAGCCTGAAACAGAATTTGCCATTCTTGACCTCAGTATGCCTGGCCTCTACGGGACTGTTGTTGCCAGAAAGGCCCTTGAGATCAATCCCGTTCTCAGGATCATGATATTCAGCGCCTATGTTGACAAAAGCGAGTTGAGCATGCTGCTTGAAATGGGCATCTTTGGTTATATTCTTAAAACCGAAGGCTTCGATCAGATATTAAAGGCGCTGACCAATGCCGCAACGGGTGCACCCTACTTTTCACCGGAACTTGTCGGTCAGGTGCTGATGAGAAATACCGTGCATACTGAAAAAGTTGAATTCACCCCCCGGGAAACAGAGATACTTGCATTTATGTGCAAAGGTTTAAGCGTTGAAGAAATTGCCGGAGAACTATTTGTAAGTAGCCGGACCATTGAAAAACACAGAACAAACATGCTTTCCAGGGCAAACAAGAAATCAACCCTGGAACTGGTATTGTATGCGATAAAAAATGGCATCGTTCCTTATAACAGCATTGATCATAAGTCAGTTTCTTAGTCGTTTTTCTGAGTATGATTCTGATGAGGCTGCCCGGACACCGGAATATGGGTTGATGCAACCTCAGAACCCGGGAAACAAACAAGATTCATGAACGACAGCATGAACCAATTTTAACAGCTATGACAAGTACTTTCAAAATATTTATCTCAGATCCGCACGTCATTTTCAGGGAGGGAATCAGGAAAATCGTTTCACAGTCACCTGAGTTGGTATTTGCAGGAGAGTCAGGTAATACAGACCTTTTAAACGAAGACCTGAAAAAAGTTAAACCAGATCTGCTCATCATTTATACCATTCCATTCGAATCAGCCATCGGTATTGCCGGATCGGTTAAACATGAATTTCCTGAACTGAAAATTGCCCTGCTGACTGTTTCGATCAAGGGCCCGGAATTGTTCGCTGCCTATAACCAGGGTATTGATGGAATCATCCACAAAGCCATCGATGAAAAAGAACTCATGACTGCTCTGCTTCAGATAAAAAGAGGAATTCCCTATTATTCTCAGGAGATTTTACCTTACATTCTGAAGGCCCATTCAGGCAGATCCGGCAATCCGGGAATCGAAGATGCAGACCTCACCGAGAAAGAGTTATCAGTTTTAAAGTATATCTGTAAGGGGTATAGCAATTCCGGAATATCAGAACTTATGAAATTAAGGCCCAGGTCTGTTGAAGGGATCAAATCACGGATGATTGAAAAAGCCAGGGTTCCCAACACCCTTAATCTGGTACTCTATGCCCTGAAAAACAAGATTGTGAGCATCAGCGAATTGTAATTACAGCGCTCTCCTTTGAGATAAAGACGCTAAACCTATACCAGGCTGTGGTGCGGTTGAATTACTGTAATACTTACACTGAGTAACCCTGGCATTTCTACTTGTGCATACAAGCTCAACACGATATCAACTCAGTTAATTCTGATATTCAATTAGTTAAACTCTCAACCGCACAACGCATTACACCAATGCTCAGGTAATCCGCGGTGTTGTACGACCCAAATACCGCTTTTCAAAAAGTCTGTATAACTTCACCAACAAAACGGTGAGTAAGGTTATTCCTGCATACCACACGAGAACACCAGTCAAATCCACAGACTTATAAAATACTGTTGCCAGATTCCCTATAAGCAGCCATTGAATAACGTAGAACGCGGTAACGTTTCTGCCAACCCATTGCAGCCAGCCATTCACACGGGCAAGTAGCCGAGTCTCTGTAATTAAACTGAACAAAGCCGTCCAGAAAATCAAAAACATAAGAACCCACAGGAAAAAGAAAAGGTCGTGGTGATAATACGATTCAAGATCCCAGGTAATGTCCGTGGCATAACGCAGGCTCAGTCCAAGCGGCACCAGCAATACAAAACCGGCAGTGATTTTATTACCATAAGGAACCTTCAACCGCTCTGCTTCCAGGCTGATCAGGTAGAAGCTGTAACCAGCCAGGGGATAAGCAAGCCAGGGTAGCAGCGGAAAATAAGACCATGGTGTTCTCAGGTAGATAAATGACAGAAAGTAAGTCAGCAAATCATGGCCATATTCCGGCTGAGGGATGTATTCTCCGGCTGAGGCAACCACCACCATCAGCACAAGCCACCATACGATCCTTGTACTGGCTACCCTTCTGAAAAGTGCAATAAGTATGGTGCTCATCCCGGCTAGAAAAAGTATATCAGCGCCAAACAGGTATTCCAGGGGGTTGAGTGCTGCACTGCCTGTATAGATATGATAGAACAGATTCATGTTTAATCCGGCATTCAGCAATAAACCCCAGAAGATCAGTTTTAAACCGCGCAGCAACATTGCTCCGGTTCCTGCTGCAGACCTGGCGAGAAAGAAACCCATCACCGCCATAAAAACGGGAGCTGCCGGAGGGCCACCCAGAAAGAGTGATACAACTCCCAACCGGCTGGTGTAAATATCCGGCAAAGCAAACAGTTCCATCAGATGAACCTGTATCATCAGCAGTACCGCAATGCCTTTTAGTACATCAGGCAGCATCAACCTGCCATCATTTATTCCATCAGATGATACCATTCCGGAACTTTTCATAATCCGTTGCTTTGAAAACCTATTGCAAACATAGTACGAACACCAGGCATTCCTTCCCTCTTTAAAAAATCTTGCACAATAATCCGGGAATTGTGTAAGCCTCTGATGAACGTACCCCGGTAATATTGCAGAGCAAACACCAATAACCCTTTCTCGTATGAAAAAACTGCTGACAGTATTGATTTTATTGTCTTACAACCTGACTTTCGGACAGATAACGCTCGACAACAACTACAGTTATTCGGGGACCTACACAAAACTTGCAGTCTCCGGATACAAGTTCTACCTGATGGATATCGGACTTGCGCAATGCAGAATCTACAATACCAATCATACATTATGGAAAACCATCAATCTGAGTATCCCTGCCAGCAATTACCTGTACGATATAAAACTGCTTTCGGAGGGGTTGCTCACCAGCGACAATTCACTCAGCCTGGCTTACATCTATTATTCCTATGATGAAACGAGCGGTGTTTATACATACAACGCACGCCTGATAAGGGAAAACGGCACAGAACTCCTTTCAGTTCCCTATTGTCAGTACATCGAGGTAAAAGACCTGGATGGGGAAGGCATCAGGCTGCTGGCTTACTGCTACAATTACAGTGTTTCCCCCTATACTGTTGAAACAAGAATTTACAACCTTCCGGGCAACATTACCGGAATGCCTGATAATTTGCCAGAGTCGGCCAGCCACCGCCCTTATCCAAACCCCGCCAGCGATGTAATCACTATCGGCTATTTGCTGCCCGAATCAGCCGGCAGTTCAGAGATCATCCTTTATACTGCCTCCGGAAAGGAGAAAATCCGGTACATGCTGAACCCTCACGCGGGAAGTATTTCCATCCCGGTGCACGATCTTGAGCCCGGCTTATACGGATATACCATTGTTTCCTCAGGCAATAAAACCGCAGCAGGAAAGTTTATGGTTCAATAAGCCCGTAACCCGGCGAAACAGACTCAGAATCTGTAAGGATTCTCAAGTATTTTCGTGGTTCCGTCGCTCATATGGGTGTTCAGCTCCGGTGAGTTCAGCAACTTCATGATCTTTTCAGGATTGGTCAGCTCCCTGACATATAGCAGCCTGAGTTTTACACCCTGAGGGGTAAACAGGGTTGAAAATTTCACCACGCCCTTGTCGTTGCTCAGGTGGCTGAGAAGATACCAGGGCATATCGGTAAGGTCAGGGTCGGTAAATCCCGGGAAGTTCACCTCCAGCGAATCGAGCTGTGCTGGTTTGTAATCATCCATGGCATTGAAACCCATTTCTACCGGTTCATACATCTTGTTCAGGTAATCCGGCAGTGAAAGCTGTGCCGATTGTTCGCTCAATGACGCCACGATGAAATCGGTTTCAGCCGCAAAAGTTTCTCCATCCGATGTCCACTGTACCCGCTCTTCTTCTATGAGTTTTCCTATCTCCTTAACAGAAATAAACTGTTTGTCAAAATAAATCAGGGCATGTACCGGTTCACCAAAGACCGTTTGCATAGCCATGATTCCCTTGTGCTGCCCGAAGCGGGTAGCCAGCAGACCGGCATCCCGAGGATCGAAAAATTGGTCGATGGCGGCTTCAGCCACTGACAGCGAAGCCGGATTACCTTCCAGAGCAGCAATCACCAGACTCACCGGGGAAAAGATGGCTTCGCGGATTCTGTTGTCTGTAAGCACTGATTTATCGTAAAAGACCTTAACCCGGTGATCGCCCACAAAGGTTTCCACACCCAGCACACCGGGCAGTTCTTTCATGTGGTTGGCAAATGACATGGAGCTGCCGTAGCATTTAACGCTCTTTAACCCGGATTGCTCATAAATACCGGCATCGGCAAACTTGTCAGCGCTACCCCAGCGGAGATTAACCGTAGGGATATCCGTATATGCACTGAATACCAGGCCACCGGCAACCAGCAATACAGTTACTGCAGCTGGCAGCCAACCAAGATTGCGGCGGTTTATCTGAAGGGTATCTTTTTCCGGACAACTTGCAATGCAGTCGCCACAGAGATGACAATCGATATGGTTCACTACCGGCTTGTCGGATATTTTTATAGCCATTGGGCAGGCTTTGTCGCATAACCGGCACGACGTACAGGTGTCGTGGTTGCGGGTTATCCTGAACAGAGGAAAACCCAGAAACCGCATTCTGAATGATTCGGTTGCCACTCCGGCAAGGCTCAGGGCAGCCAGCAGCCATACCCAGCTGACCGTTAAACCGAAAACCATGGTAAGCAGCAGGTAAAGCGCTGTGATTGCTGCAAACAGGTATCCGAAAGAGAAAACATTGGAAGCGGCGCTCAGCGGACAGAGGTATTTGCACCAGAACTGCCTTACAAAAAAAGAACCCGGTATAGCCAGAAGCAGAGCGAGTACAGCATAGCTGACGACAACATCAGAACTGAAACCCGAAAAAACGGCATAGTAGGGATCGAAGGTTTTGCAGAACAGTTCGCTGCTGCTCACCGAAAAATAGAATGTAACGAACAGGAGCGCATACTTCAGGTTCCTGAGTAGCCGATCGGCAACGCCCCTGATCACAAAATTCATTTTCATTTTTGTACCAAGTCTGCCCAACCATTCGGTAAACATCCCGATGGGACACAGGTAACTGCAGAATAGCTTGCTGAAGAGAAAAACACCCACAACCAGCGCCAGGCCCATGGCGATCTGGGTGGTGGTCATAGAGCAGGCCAGCGAATTGTTTGCCAGGTAAGACGACAGGGCCTGCAACCCGCCAAACGGGCAATAGGCTTCAAAATCTGCATGATAGGCCTTATCTGCGAGCGGTCTGATAACCAGATAGGCAATCCCGGCCAGTACCAGCCCCTGGAGCGCCAGCCTGAATCTGTTCTTTTTAACAGCTTTAGCCATTTTGTTGGGTTTGATTGACAAATCAGTCATCAAAAGTAAAAACTTATTGAAGTTTCAGTCAGCTATCCGGTAATTCATAAACTTTCTAAATAGCAAATCCGGACCGATGAATCAGAAGGCCGACCAAGATGAGCAGTTGGCGCCAAAGTGGAGAAAGTTGCAAAAACCCGAAGAAACAATTAAGTTTGGGATGGAAAATCCAAGGCCCTCATGAGAACAAAGAAACTGATAACGATCATAGCAGGCTGCCTGTTTGTTGTGCATTGTTTCCCATTACAGGCGCAGAATGAAAAGCAGCCTTCGGGTGATTTTAAAATCATGTTTTACAATCTTGAAAACCTCTTCGATCCGTTTGATGACAGCCTGAAGGATGACAATGAATTTCTGCCGGCAGGGGTCAGGGGCTGGACCTGGAAGAAGTTTGAGCGGAAGCTGCAGAACACATCCAAGGTAATCATCAGTGCCGGAGGATGGCGGCCACCCGAAATCGCCGGTTTTTGTGAAGTAGAAAACCGTTTTGTCCTGATTCAGTTATTGAAGCGAACTCCTCTCGAGCCTTTTGGTTATCAGATCATTCATCATGAATCGCCTGATCCGCGAGGAATTGATGTTGGGCTTATCTACCGTCCCGACAGGTTTACCCTGGTATCTGAGCGCGCCATTCCGGTGATCTTCGAAGGCGACAGCATTGCCACCACCAGGGATATTCTCTATGTAAAGGGGATTGTACCCGGCGGCGACACCCTGCACCTGTTTGTAAACCACTGGCCTTCAAAATACGGAGGGGCTTCAGCCACCATCTCCAAAAGGCGGGATGCTGCCCTGCGGCTGAAATCGGTTACCGATTCCATCGCGCAGAAAAACCCCGATGCCCTCATCGTCATTATGGGCGACTTCAATGATCAACCGAACGATGAATGTATGGAAATTCATCTTGATGCCCGGCATGGTAAACCGGACACTACCGGATATTACCTGTATAACCTGATGTATGCCATGCTTGGAAAATGGGACACCGGCTCCCACAAATTCAGGGAAGAATGGAGCATCATCGACCAGTTTGTGGTTTCATCGGCCCTTCTCCGCCGGCAGCAGGGACTGCGCCTCTCCGAAAAAGGAGCCGAAATCTTCAGGGCACCCTTTCTGCTCGAAGAAGACAGAAATTTTAACGGAACAAAGCCTTACCGTACCTTCAGCGGCCCCACCTATCTTGGCGGTTTTGCCGATCACCTGCCGATACTTCTGCACCTGAAACTTTAACAGTATTCAGCATTGTAGTGGACTTATGGTCTGTCTGACCTTCCATTCATGGAAACAGCTCCATCCATGCCCCCGAATCTCTGACTGAATAGAATTTCACCCCTGAAGTTTCCGCTTCTTCCTGCCATTGCCCGATTCTCCCCCGGCTGTTAGAGGCATCGGCAATAAAAACCGCACCGGGAAAACTTACCTGCAACTGTTTCAATCGGGCTTTCATGTTCCCTGTAAGAATGGCGTAGTCGAGTCGCAGGGTTCTTCCGTCCTGGGGGAGCTCATAGCCGGGCCGCAGTACCACCCCCCTTCTCCCAAGGAAAGAAAAATATCCCTCCTTCATCTTCAGACCGCTGATGGCTGAAGGAACAACAGCACCCTGCGGTTGCAGGCTGATCAGTTCAATATCGCGGATGCCGGCACGAATCCTGAAGCCATCGGTACTATACGCAAGTTTCTGAGGATCGCTGCAGATGGACGAATCAGCCAGTATAACCTCAGACCTTCCGTTGATGAAACCTACTGCAGTGTGCCTGTTCAGGCTGTATACCACGAGCATCCGCTGATTCATGCGCCCGATGGCGACCAAGGCAGCATCAGCGGTCAGCATTAAAACAAGCAACAGAAAGGGATAGATGTACCGCTTTTCTTTGCTGGAATACCACAGGAGAAGCAGGAGTATCATTACATAAAGCATGATGGTAGCCTCAGGTGTCAGGTATAAATTACGGGCAACAGCACCCGGAAGCTTGTCGATAAAGGAAACCGATGCATTCAGCAGCCGCACCTGCCATACCAGGGTAACAGCTAGTACATCGGCGATCAGCGGAATAAATGAGAAGAAGACGAAAACCACGCCTGTATAGATCAGCACACCCGATAGCGGGATGGCAATCAGGTTGGCAATCAGGAAATAGTTGGGGAACTGGTGAAAATAGAAAAGGGAGATAGGTACCGTGGCTATCTGGGCAGCCAGCGAAACACAAACAAGCTCCCATACATACTTTGCAGCTTTATTCCCGGGGATGTACAGATTCTTTATCAAAGGTTGGAAGGTTACAATCCCGATGACTGCCAGATAGGATAGCTGAAATCCCAGATCGGAGAGCATTGCGGGGTTCATCACCAGCAAGAGGAAGGCCGAAGCGGCCAGGGTGTTGTAGGTGTGCGATTGCCGGTTGAGTGATTTGCCAATGGTAATAAGCGAAAACATCAGGGCAGCCCGCATCACCGAAGGAGCCAGTCCGGTGATCAGGGCAAAGGCCCAGATAACAGCGATGATAAGTCCGGCCCTCAGCCAGACAAATTTCTTTTTCTTCCGCAGAAAAAAGAAGAGGTAATCGGCAATCAGAAAGATTACCCCGACATGCAGACCCGATACGCAAAGAATATGCACCACGCCTGCTCCGGAATATTCCTGTCGCTGAGCGGCATCCAGTAAATCGTCGTACCCGATGAGCAAGGCAGCGATGACAGCGAATTCTTTCCCTTCGATGCCACTGCTGCGCATGGCCCCAAGCAGGCGTTCACGGGCTGCCAGTGCCGTTTTTCTGAGTAAACTGCCCTGTTGCCTGCCTGTAATCATAAAATTACCGCTTCCTAAATAGACCTGGTGAAATACATTTTTCGTGGCAAGGTACCGGGCATAGTTAAATTCACCTGGATTGGCCGGCCCCTTTACCGGTTCGGGCTTTTGTGAAAAAAGCAGGACATCGCCCCAGGCAAGACTTTCAGAAAGGGAGTCCCTGCGGGCATAAGCCAATATGCGACCACTGGTTTCAGAGACTTTTCCACCCACAGTTATCCTGTCAATTTCAAGAACCAGTTTCATTGAATTTTTTCTTGCTTCAGGGGGCTCAACCAGAACAGCCCTGAAGACGGTTTCCTCATGGGAAGAAACGCGGGAAAAATGCAACCGCGAACTTTGCTGTTGGTGAGAAACTGTAAGCAGCACTCCCAGGAGGACCAGAAAAAGATTCAGCAGGACGCCGAAAATGTGCCGGTATCGATAAGTATAATGGACCGAAAGCAACCACAGTAGGATGAGCAAAGCCATGGCCATCGCCACCCACAAAGGGTTTACCGTGAAAACCGGAAATCCGCGAACCAGCAGAATGCCGGTTATCAGCGGCAACAGCAGGCGGACAAAAGGAAATCGCGGCCAGATTTTCATAAACCGGATACGTGCTGAATAAGACTAACTGCCGGTGCGGTGTATATCTTTGAATAGCGCTGTGCAGATGCGTAAGCCGGCAGCCTGAAAATAAAATCTATACCTGAATAAACTCTCTTTCACAAATATACTGTATCCCGGACCAGATAACCGGACAAATGAACAACTGCCCGGGTTTAGTTATCCGGCGTAGCCATCTGATGAATAAGTGCGGGTATTTTCTCTGTCTGATTATATGAATCATGCTGGCAGGACAGGAAACCATGATTGCATTTTAAATAAAACCAATGCTGAAATTCTCACCGGAAAGAAGAACTCACCGGGCCAGAGATCTATTGGCAGGTGCAGTACAGGCGGTTATTCATGCGTCGCCCTGTCAGCCACGACATGGGCGGTATTCCGGATTAAGTGGTCTCTGTTACAGACACCTGCTGCGCCCTTTTGGCTCAGATATGCCTGTAATGGTAAAGTATGAAACAGATTATTCCGAAAATCCCGATCAGCGAAGTAAAAAACAGGTAATCAGCAATCCGCTCTGACTTATATTCCCTTACCGGATTTTCAGTGCGGATAGAGATAAAAGAAAATATTGAAGAAATAGTCAGAAAAAATGCAACCACAGAGGTCAATTCATCAATCAGAGAGCTTTCCGTTTTGTCGGTCAAATGCAGTGAAGTGATGATAAATAAACAGAATCCCAGTAAATTAGCGGAAGTGTTTAATATATGTTGCGAAGTTTTATTTGCCATTATGTGTTTAAGCATTAAATTACGCTGAGCAATAAACTCAGACTCGTCCGTGCAGATTTAAACTCAGGTAAACCTTTTCATTTTTAATCATCAGCCAGCAACACGAATTCATCAGCAGATACAGGTAGAGCCGGGCTTGTGAGTTATTGATTTCCGCAATATTTCTTCAGCATATCGCCGGCACCTCGATGGCCGAGTTCGCTGGCTTTTTTCCAGTCGGCACAGGCATCAGACTGACGGCCAAGACGCTGCACAGCAAAGGCTCTGTTGTAGTAGGCCTCGGCTTTGTTGCCACTTTGCGATATGGCTTTGGTGTAATCGTCGGCAGCATCGCTGAAGCGTTCCAGCATAAAGCGGCAGTTACCGCGGTTTACATAGGCCTGGGTATAGTCGGGATTGATGTTGATGGAACGGGTGAAAGCTTCATCAGCTTCATTGAACTTCTTCATAGCAGCCAGTGAAGTCCCCTTGTTGTATAGAGCCAGGGCATGGTCGGGTTGCTGTGCGAGAACTTTGTCGTATTCTGCCAGGGCTTCGTCGTGGCGGTTGAGCTTGGCGAGGGCCACTCCCCGGAAGTTCCAGGCATCCATGTAGTTGGGCGCAAAACGTATGGTACGGTCAAAATCGGCCAGGGCTTCGGTATAGCGTTCCCGGTCGATCAGAAACCGCCCCCGGTAATAGTAATACGGTGCCTGGGCCGGGCGGATCGACAAGGCTTTGTTGAAATCGGCTTCGGCTTCGTCATACTGTTTCAGCTCCCAATTTGCTTTACCACGGTAGAAATAAGCATCGGGGTTATTGGCAAACACTTCGATCGATTTGGTAAACTGTTCAACAGCCCCGCGCAGGTCGCCCTTCGAAGCCAGCTGGATGCCTAGTTTCCGCTCTTCAGCACCCTTTCCCCGGAAGCTGATCTTATCAAACATGCCGCCCCTGTTCCTGCCTCTGTCAGCCCTCGATCCAGGCTGTATCTCCTGTACCAGTGGAATCTGGTCATATCCGGTATCCCCGGAGGTATCAGCCTCGGGTGCTACCGCAGCAGACTGCTGCACAGCAAGGGTTGTATCCGGAGCCGGGGTCTGCTCTGCTGTGGTTCCCGGATTCCGGTTGCATGCAAAGGAGAAGAAAAGCACAAGCAACAGTGCCGTCAAGGCTGATTGCTTCCTGAAAATACGGTCAATACAATTCATAAGCTTATAACTATTTCTGGTTTTTTCTCTGTTTTACGAAATCACTGATGATGGCGGCAGCACGCGCCGAAGCCCCTTCCCCACCGAGTTTACCCCGCAGTTCAGTATAATTGTGCATCATCAGCTTGCGGTAATCCCTGTCGTTGAGCAGCAGCTGAAGCTCATCACGGAGTGTCTTTCTGTTCAGATCGTGCTGTATCAGTTCCTTCACCACCAGTTTGTCCATAATGAGATTCACCAGTGAGATGTACTTTACCTTGATCAACCTTCGGGCAATCTGGTATGAGATGTTGCCGCCCTTGTAGCAAACGACTTCCGGTGTACCGATGAGTGCTGTTTCCAGCGTGGCAGTTCCTGAGGTGACTAAGGCAGCAGATGCCTGGTGAAGCAGGTCGTAGGTCTGATTCATTACCACCGGCACGTCAATACCCTTCATAACAGAACGGTAAAACTCCTCTCCTACCGACTGAACACCGGCTACAGCGAAGTTCATGTCAGGAAAATCCTTCACCACCGAAAGCATGAGCGGGAGTACCTTTTTAATTTCCTGGCGCCTGCTTCCGGGAAGAATGGCCACCAGCCGTTTCCCGAAAAGGGGAAGTACAGGCTTGTTAATGCGGCCTGCGAGGGCATCCAGCAGTGGGTGGCCGGCAAATTCAACCTCCAGGCCATGATCCGCATAAAACTCCTTTTCAAAAGGCAGGATCACAATCATCTTGTCAACCACCTTCCGGATGGTTTTGATGCGTGATTTTTTCCATGCCCACACCTGAGGGGAAATGTAATAGACTACAGGAATTTTCTGCTGATGCAGAAATTCCGCGATGCGCAGGTTAAATCCCGGATAATCAATCAGAACAGCGACATCGGGTTTAAAATCAAGGAGATCACTTTTGCAGAAAGCAAGGTTCTTCAGGATGGTGCCCAGGTTGAGGACAACCTCAAGAAAGCCCATAAAAGCCAGATCCCGGTAGTGCTTCACCACCGTTGTTCCCTGTTCCTGCATCAGGTCACCTCCCCAGCCCCTGAAAACAGCCTGAGGGTCAGTTTTTTTAATCTCCCTGATCAGGTTGGAGGCATGCAGATCGCCCGAAGCTTCACCGGCTATCAGATAGTACTTCATAGGTTGATAAAAAATACGCTGACAGGTTTGTTATGCAGCAGCACGAAATACAGGACTATCAACAGAAACAGTACTGAAAGGGCTCCCATTCCGGACTTCTCAAACCGGTATTTCCTGAAATACTGCCGCATCAGCAGCAAGGATGGAAGCAAGGCCAGCAACAGCAGCTTGTTCTGCGGTAAAAAATCGGAAAACAAGCGGTACAGCCACGGACCGGCAGCAATCAGCAGTATTGAAGTAAGCAGGCTCAGAATGAGCGCTGAAAAGGCTCCGACGAAGAAATTATCGTGTTTCCACATTACAGAATCAGATCAATTAGTAAAAACCAGGAGTCAAAACCCGGAGAAACCGCGGAATACCGGTTTCTGTCAGACCGTCGCAGGTTTCATTGCTTAACCTGAGGACGCTACTCAAGGGATCCCGTTTCCCATTCCTTCAGCAAAGGTATGGTTTTATGGGATGTAAGATCAAAGTGCACCGGCACAACCGAAACATAATTGTTGCGCAGCGCCCATTCGTCGGTATCTTCCCCTTCCTCGCGGTTGCGGAAAATGCCTGTGAGCCAGAAATAATCGCGCTGGTGCGGATCTTTCCGGTGATCGAATTTCTCATCCCAGTAAGCCATCGCCTGACGGGCGATTCTGATTCCTTTGATGGGCGAACCGTTTACTGCAGGAATATTTACATTCAGACAGGTGTATGAAGGCAGACCTGTCTGGAGGACATTGCGCACAATACTGTGAATGTATGGTCCGCACTTGCTGAAGTCGGCCGTATAGGTATAATCGTTGAGTGAAAACCCGATGGCAGGGATATTTTCCATGGCCCCTTCAAGTACGGCTGCCATGGTGCCGGAATAGATCACATTCACGGAGGAGTTGGAACCATGGTTGATGCCTGAAACGATGAGATCAGGGTTACGTCCCAGAATAGCTTTCTGACCCAGTTTTACACAATCGGCCGGCGTGCCGCTGCACGAGTACTCCGTGTATCCCTGTTCTTCTGCCAGCTTATGCACCCGTAACGGAGAGGTGATGGTCACCGCATGGCCCATGCCCGACATCGGTTTATCAGGAGCAACCACCAGCACATCTCCAAGCTGACGCATCAGTGTGATCAGGGTCCGTAATCCGGGGGCATGGATGCCGTCATCATTGGTAATCAGTATTAAAGGCTTACTCATGAGTATTGTCAGATTGAAATGTTTGAAATGATAAAATTACAGAAACCACAAATATCGCTGCACACTATAACCGGAATTTACACGCGTTCAGTCTGCCTGCAGTGGTTGTTTCGCATCAATGCTGGTTACACCGGCACTTACAATGAATTTCATTACTTCAGCCGCCGGGACATTGAGCGGGGTAATGTTCTCCACAGGAACAATAAACAGATTTCCGGAGAAATTGTAGGAATGGGGCAGGTAAACAGCCACTTTATTTTCGGGAATGCCAAGGTTGCGCAGGTCTTTCTGGGTAATGAAACCCATTTTCTCTAGGTTGGCGTCACGGCTCACTTTTACCAGCACTGCTTCGGTAAAACGACGCTCTTTGCCCACAAATGCTGACATAAAATCCTTGATGGAAGTATAGATAATTTTCACCAGCGGGGCCTGACTGATCAGCCTATCCAGATAGGAAAGCAGAGGCCTGAAAACGATGGACGAACCCAGAAACCCGATCAGGGTAATGGAACCAAGGATGACAACCATACCCAATCCGGGAATCCTGAACCCGAAGATGTTCAGGATAACATCGGTAAGAATCCCATCCACAAAAGTAAAGGAGAGGTAAATGATGTAAATGGTCAGGGTTACCGGTGCTGTAAAGAGCAGCCCCTGCAGAAACCAGCTCAGCAGATTCTTCGAAATACGTTTATTGTTCATTGGTCAGTCTCATTAATATGTAAACAGCGGTTGCACTCCTGAAAAACCAACCAGAAGGCACGTGCAAAATTAGTCAAACGGATGATCGGGTTGATCTTCCGTTTCAAAATGAATCAACTGAGGAACAGGCTGACTTCAGAGGACGAATAACGGAACAACATTAAAACCATCCTCATATCAGAAGAATGAAGCCTGCTATGGGTGCTGGGCAACCACATAGCCCGCTGCATTGTTGTCAACAATGGTCATATCACTGGTATCTACCGTGCCATCACCGTTTGCATCGGTTGGCAGATAACCTAAAGCATAGTTTCCTGCATCATTGTCAACCGGGGTCATATCGGCTGTGTCGACCGAACCATCCTGATTCACATCACCGCTGAAGATGGCAAACACATTCCCTGTCTGCTTCAGGTTACCGCCATAGGCACTCGAAGCAGCATTCCGGAAATCATAGCTTACCACAGGGATACTGAATGAAACAGGCTCGGCGCTCCAGGTTTCGACACTGTTGCGGTGCTTTACCACAATGAAATAGTTGCCGTTGAAAGCCACCGGTACCGTAACATTAAGACTCCCTCCGGTATTCAGCGGCACCTGGGTGAATGAAGCAGCCAATGCGTAAGGCGAAGTGGCGTGGTGCAGCTCAACCGAAACTTCATCGGCCACAGTTCCGGCATACTGATCGCCTGTTTCATTCTGCGATTTGTTCATACCGGTGCCATTGTACAAGGATTCCAGAAACACACCGAGACTCAGGGTACGTGCGGAAGGCAGGTTGTTTGAATTGATATAACCCGATAAATAACTGCTCAGGTTCAACACCTGCAGCTTTTGCTGAACATTGAACGGAAACTGGCTGAAGGCCTCGTTGGAGATGTAGTATTTAAGTCCGTCATTGGTGGCAATGCCTTCCACCTGGTGGAATGACTGAGAAAGCTGAATCTTGCGTTTGTTACCATTGAAAAAAGCGTTGCCTGTGTAGTCGTACAAAAGGTAAATAAACGGCTGAAGGGTGTTGCTGTATCCGCTGAGCACCACAATATTTTCATCCTGCTTTGAAGTGGCACCGGTGATGAGACCCTGCACGTTGAGCGTTCCGCGGGGCTGGGCTGTATAAGTTCCCGGCGTCTTGGGCAAGGCATATAATTTTGTCTGGCGGCTGACCCACTGTTTGGTAAAAAGAAATATGCTGTCCCAGGTAACCATAAAGGCCTCACAATCGAAGTCGGTATTGTTTCCTCCGGTAGGATTGAAATTCACCTGATCTGCGTAGCTGAAACTGATGGTATCGGTTACCGGTGTCCCGGAAACAAAGGAGCTTTTGCTGATCCTCAGAATCTTAAGGTCGGTACGGTTGCCGTTCGAGTTGTTGCCGAAATCACCGATGTACAGATAATCTTCATCCTGGCTGATCTCTTCCCAATCGGTGTTCTGGGTCCCTGTGAGCGCCTGGGTCTGCAGGATGTTGCCATTGAGAGAATCAAGTCCGTAGAGATTGGTATCATCGCTGTCGTTGTGCGTCCAGATGAGGTTGTCCCATCGGATAAGGCCGGAAGTTTCAGCAAGGGTGGAACTGAGGGTGTAGGATGAAACCGGACTGATTGATGTGGAATTATAGGTGCAGCTGCCATTGTTCACGGTGGCCGAAGGGTTATAATTGTTGGCCTGCGGATCTGTACACCCGTAAACCTGAGCCCAGGATTTCCCGGCAAGGATCACCAGAAAAAAAATCAAAAGGCGGTAAAATATTTTCATTTTGCTGATTTAAAAGTTTAATCACACATTTCCTGGATTCACTTTCTGATCCCATAAAAGTAGTGTCTTGACAGTTCCTGATTTCAGGGATATTACCGATGCAGGGAGGGGTTTTGCATCTGGGTTCAACCTCAGCTACAAAGCTGATTTACTGACTTAAACAACAAAGCCTGTCCAATTGTTGAAAAACCACCGGAAAAAGTTAAAACGCATTGGCGCAAATCTGTGACTTAGGCCCCTCGCAGGCGCAAGTCTGTGACGTGCGCCACATCTTTTCTCATTGCAGGCGCAAGTCTGTGACGTGCACCACATCTTTTCTCATTGCAGGTGCAAGTCTGTGACTTGTGCATACCTTTTCCCGAATTTTAATACCCATTTAACAATCATTTTTCACCGGTTAACAATCCTGGACAACCTGATCACTTCAAGCAAGCCTTCCATATCCTCATAATTTCTGGCGCTGGAATACAGGTAATCCGCAGGATCTTCAACAATTGCTGCACGGACAGGGTTATTATGAATATAGTTCAGTTTCTGGAGTATAAATCTGTTTGAATATAGCTCAACAGCATGATTATCCTGTTGCCACACCTGAAAGTTTTTATTGTTGCAGTTTGATACTCCAGCATAAGCGAAAAGTTTCAACATCCAGTTCCTTCGGCTTTCGGGCTCTTCCTGAATAGACAGAATCATTTTTTTACTTGTAAATTTCTTGAAATCACGAAGAATCCCGGACAATGAATACCCTACTCTGGCCTTGGCAATGAGATGAATATGATTACTCATTATAACATAGGCAAAAATCTCAAGTCCTTTTTCCTTTTGACAATATTTCAAAGATTCAATAACAATATCACGATAAATTTTCCTGGTAAAGATATCTATCCAACCAACAATGGTCAGCGTTAGAAAATGCGGTGCATTCTGATCTCTGACTGTATATTTTGTACTCATATTGTTATTGAAATTAATGCTGGATATAACTTTCTGATAAATAAAATTCTAAAATCCAGGGGGACATAATGCGATTTCCCCTACCGATTCTGCTCTATAACGATTCAGTGTGAAAATACGAATAAAACCATTATTTGTCAAGTGAAAGAACCAAATATTCAAGTTGAATAAAATGGCACAAGTCGCAGACTTGCGCCTGCATCTATTGTGTTGATGCAATGCTGTAACTTATATCACATCAAGTTGGCGCTGGTCTGTCTTATCTGCCACATCTTTTTCATTGTTGGCGCAAGTCTGTAAACTATTCCTCATCTTTTTTCATTGTTGGCGCAAGTCTGTACCTTGTTCCACATCTTTTTTCATTGTTGGCGCAAATCTGTACCTTGTGCCACATCTTTTTTCATTGTTGGCGCAAGTCTGTAAACTATTCCTCATCTTTTTTCATTGTTGGCGCAAGTCTGTACCTTGTTCCTCATCTTTTTTCATTGTTGGCGCAAGTCTGTACCTTGTTCCACATCTTTTTTCATTGTTGGCGCAGGTCTGTACCTTGTTCCACATCTTTTTTCATTGTTGGCGCAAATCTGTACCTTGTTCCACATCTTTTTTCATTGTTGGCGCAAGTCTGTGACTTGTGCCAACCTTTCTTTCACAGCAGGCGCAAGTCTGCAACTTGTGCTTTCCACAAGCCAAACAGGCTGCCCCTTCCGGAACAGCCTGCTGAAATGCAATAATCCATAAAATCTAGGGCGTTACCACCGTCACATAATTGGCCCCGTTGTTGTCGACGATGGTCATATCGGCGGTATCCACGGCCCCATCGCCATTGACATCGGTAACGATGTATCCGCCTTCGTAGTTTGCAGCATCGTTGTCAACCGGGGTCATGTCAGCGGTATCAACCTGTCCGTCCTGGTTTACATCGCCGCCATAGATTGCGTAAGCACCGCCGCTCATCAGCTGCAGGTTGCCGCCATAGGCCTGGGCAGGACTATTAAAACTGTAATTGATCGTACCCCCGGCAAAGGAAACGGGCGAGGCGGAGACGGTTTCAAGGCTGTTGCGGTGACGGACCGTAACGTAATACGAACCGCTGTAAAGTCCCGGCAAGGTGGCAACGGCAGCGCCCGAGGTGCTTAGGTTCACATTGTTGACCGTAATAATTTTATTCTGGTAATTGGCGTTGCTGTGCAGCTCGATGCTGATCTGATCGGCGGTTGTTCCGGCAAACTGATCGCCCGACAGGCCCTGTGCCTTGCGCATGGTGCTCCCGCCATTGTAGAGTCCTTCGAGCAATACCGTGAGG
>JAEUTG010000039.1 GCA_016788045.1 Bacteroidales bacterium | reverse complement strand
TATGAGATTCTTCGCTTCACTTTGTTACGGGAAGATTGAAAAGCAGTTGGATATTTAGTAGGGGGGCTTGGTTGCGGCGACGCCGCAACCAAGCCCCCTACCATAGAACCTATGTAACTCATAGTCATTCTGAGCTTGTCTGCATGTTGCTCAAGCAAACAAGCAGGCCTGCCTGTTTGCACAGGCAGACAGGCGTTAGCGAAGAATCTCATAATTTTATCGGACAACAATAATTCGGAATTAAATTTTTCGAACTGCGATCTGGCTACTTCTTCCCGCGAAAGCATTACAGGTCTCCTGGTGTCTGGAAGGTGTATTTTGCTCATCGGCATGAAAATCTGATGCAGCTCAAGCTTTTACCAGGCTGATATTCTGTAAAACTGAATTGTTATTAATGACTTTGTAAACTTTTTTGTGCTCTATGTCTGAGTTTTTATCCTTTCAGGAAACTCCGGTACATTACCGGACAACTGGTTCCGGTCCCTGGGTGTTGCTGATTCACGGGTTTCTTGAATCAACAGAAATCTGGGATGCATTTGCCACTCATCTGGCTGAGAAATTCAGCGTGCTGATGGTAGATCTTCCCGGACACGGCCGCAGTGGCCAGACAGCCGGTATTCATACCATGGAATACCTGGCAACTTCAGTATTCGCGGTTACCGATCATCTCGGTATTTCCAGCTTCTCAATTTGTGGTCATAGTATGGGTGGATACGTTGGCCTGCAGATGGCCGAGATGCGACCGGCTATGGTTAAAAGCATTGTGCTGTTTCATTCGCACGCCGCCCCCGACGATGAGAAAGCCAGAGAGAACAGGTTACGCACCATCAATATTGTTACACAGGACAGAACCGGTTTTATTCAGCAATTTATCCCTGAACTGTTTGCCGAAGAAAACAAGAAGCGCCTGGCAAATGAAATTGAAGTTCTCAAAAACCGTTCAGCCTCAACTTCTGCACGGTCAATAGTTGCATCCCTGCAAGGAATGAAGGAACGGGCCGGATCACTGCAGTTTCTGATGGAGACCAGCATTCCGGTGCTTTTCATCATAGGCAGAAACGACAGCAGGATGCCCTACAGTAAAGTGGTTGCCCAGGCAATGCTTCCTGCACATGCAGAAACGCTTTTGTTAAACAGGGTAGGCCACATGGGTTTTCTGGAAGCGCCTGAAAAAATTTTCCCGGCGATTACGAGTTTTTTCGAAAGAAATCTTTAACCATCAGGCTGACATTGCCTGCTCACGAACTACCGAAGGTAATAGCCATACTTGTCAACCAGGCGATATACACTGTCAGGCATAAAGTATCGGGCACTTTTGCCGTTGAGCAGGGTCTTTCTGATGAAGCTGGAGGAGATTTCGATTTTCGGGGCATCCAATAGTTCAAAAGACGGATGGCTGAGCAATTCATGATCTAGTCCCGATTCCCTTGGGTAGATCATAAAGCGGTAAAGGTTAATCAGTTGCTGCCAGTTTTTCCATTTATGGAAGGTGGGAAGTACATCGGTGCCGGCAATCAGAACAAAACTCCGGTCCGGATATTTTTCCGAAAGGCGCGCCATGGTATCGATGGTAAAGCTGGGCCGGGGCATATGGAACTCTATGTCACTCACCCTGAAACGCACATCATCGGCAATGGCAGTCTGCACAAGTTCGAGGCGGGCATAATCTGACAGCAGGCTGGTTTTGTCTTTGAGCGGATTTTGGGGAGAGAGTACGAACCACACCTCTCTGAGGCCTCCATATTCAATCATGTACTCGGCAATACAGAGATGCCCGTTGTGTATCGGGTTAAACGAACCGAAGAAGAGGCCTGTTGGCTTAGAATTTGTCGGTTTTTCCGGTTTGCTCATAATACTTAAGCATTTTTACCAGTTTCGACATATAAAGATAAGGCCCTTGCAGAACGATGGTATTGCCGTCGACCCGGGCCCTGAATTTACGCATGCCAAGGATAAAATAATTGGCCAGCTGAGGCCTGAAAAGCATATACCCCCGGGTATGCATAGGATTTCTGTATCCCAGTTGTGTCATGATATAGGATAAAATCCTGTCCACATCCCTGATATCGTCGAACACCACCCGCATTTTCCGCTTTGCGTACAAAGCAGCCAGAAAGAGAGAGGCCGGGATCAAACCGGCGTATAAAAACGGGCTTGCGAACCACTGGTCAAGCAATAAATTCATGTCGTTGCCAGTCTGGCGGGCATTGAAAATTGCCGCAATTACAATAAAAATGCAGATTACAATCACCGATGCCAATGCAGAAACCAGAAATGAGAGCCCATTCCCCCTGATGTGTTCGATTTCTTTAATGCGGTAGCGGAAATCCGATTTCTGTTGAAGTGCAGGTCTTGTGGTTTCAAACTCATCGCGGTAGACAGAGAGTGTTTTGTAGATATTGTGAGTTCCTGGCAGATTTTCAAGTTCTATGCCCCTGTATTCTACTGCTTTAATATCGATAAACCTGCTGATGGCGTTGTAAATGGCATCTGACATACAGATGCTGCCTGGTTCTGCAAGGGCCTGCAGCCGGGCAAGAATATTCATTTGCTGTCCGAAAATAGCGCCGTTTTTAATTTCAACCTTGCCTTTGTGCAATCCAATGGAGACAAGAATCCGCCGTGCTTTGGTGTTGGTTTCATTGATTGATTTCAGGCGGTCGAGAAATTCAAGCGCACACAGAAATGCATCGTTTACGGAAGTGAAGGAAGCCAGCACGGAATCGTCGTTACGTTTAACCAACTGCCCATTGTATTCTGATATAACTTCCTGCGATATTTTATTGTGAATTGAAAGAAGTTCCATTGCATCCGTTTCGTCAAGGGCAAGCAGGCGACTGTAACCCCTGATATCCGAAAACATTAATGCCAGCTCTGACTTTTGCATATTCCTCTTGCTTTTCTTACGATTTATTCAGGAATTCTGTAACATTCCGGAGGATTTCCGCTTTGGCTTTTTCAAGGGAATGGTTCACTATATTCAGATCGAACTCCGGGGCAAATCCGAGCTCCCATCGGGCTTTCTCAATCCGTTGTTTGATTTTATCTGCCTGATCTGTCCTGCGGTTGATGAGCCTTTCTTCCAGAACTTCAACCGACGGGGGGCTGATAAATATTGCAAGGGCCCTTTTGCCGAAGTGTTTTTTTATGTTCAGTCCTCCAACAACATCCACATCAAAAACCACGTGAAATCCGCTGTTAAGCATCCTGTTTACTTCTGATTTCAGGGTTCCGTAAAAAGTGCCGTTGTAAACTTCCTCCCATTCGAGCAGATCTCCGGTTGAAACCGCAGCCTTGAATTGGGTTTCTGTGATAAAGAAATAGTCTTTGCCATTGGTTTCCCCTGGTCTGGGAGCCCGGGTGGTAGCTGAAACAGAAAAAGCCAGATCCGGAATTGTTTCGAGCAGGTGGCTCACAAGGGTGGTCTTTCCGGCACCTGAAGGCGCCGATACAACAATCAGTTTTTTCTCCTGAATACTCCCCATAACGGTTATAAAATATTTGCCAGTTGCTCTTTGATCTTTTCCAGTTCGTCTTTCATCTGAACGACCAGCTTCTGAATAGACGCATCGTTGGCTTTTGATCCAAGGGTATTGATTTCGCGGCCGATCTCCTGGGTTACAAACCCTAGTTTACGGCCATTGGCTTCTTTTTCGTTAAGTGTCTCGTTAAAATAGTCACAGTGTTTAAGCAACCGCACTTTCTCCTCTGTAATGTCCAGCTTCTCAAGGTAATAGATGATCTCCTGCTCAAACCGGTTGTTGTCGAGGGTGTTGTTTTCGGTAAATCCTGCAACCGCAGTCCTGAGTTTCTCCCGCTGAAGTCTGTTACGCTCTGTCTCGAAGGGCCCGACCTGTGTCAGAAGCGTTTTAATGGTTTCAATGCGCTGTTGAAAGTCCTTCTCCAGAAGTGCACCTTCATGTTTTCTGAATACCTCGAATTGTTGTAATGCATCAGCGAAAGCGCCCGCGATCACTTCCCATTCGGTATCACTGGTTTCTTCCCTCATCTGTTTGGTTACATCCGGAAGTTTCATGACAATGGAGAGCAAATCTGTTTGCTGACTCCCGGTTTCTTCGGCCAGGGCCTGCAATTGCCTGTAATAACCCATAGCCAGTTGCCTGTTGATGCTTACCGGAAGCTCAGTGCCTGTGTAGTCAACCGATACCATTACTTCGGTTTTGCCCCTTTCTACTGCTTTCGAGACAAGGGTTCTGATCTCAGATTCACGGTCACGGAGTAAAGCCGGTAAACGAAGGTTCAGATCAAACTGTTTGCTGTTGAGTGATTTTATTTCAACGGTAATTGTCTTTGAAACAAGAGATACAACAGCTTTACCAAAGCCGGTCATTGATCTTACCATAGGTCTATTTTTAAACAAATATACTTACTTAAGCTTAATACACTACCATTGGGGCTTTTTTATTGACCGTGCCATCTGCAAACCGGCATTTTCCGTGCCATCCTTCAACAAATAATAATCAGATCGGGTCGTTTAATCTATGGTTTCATTACCTTTGTTTTGCTTATCCAGACTCCTTTACTACCTGCGGCGTTTGATTAAAAGGTGCCACTCTCTGTTTAATAATCAGATTATTTCCCGGTATGATAACAACTGTAATAATAGACGATGAAATGCGGTCGCGTGATGCCATGCGCGAAATGCTTAAACTATATTGCACCGGAGTTGAAGTCGTTGCTGAAGCTGATGGTGTTACATCAGGAATTGAAGCAATCATCCAGCACCAGCCAAAGCTGGTGATGCTTGATATAAAAATGCCTGACGGTACCGGATTTGACCTGATAAGCAAGGTGATGCCGGTTAACTTTCATGTAATTTTTGTCACTGCTTTCGAAGATTTTGCACTTAAGGCTTTCAGGGCCAATGCCATAGATTATCTGACCAAGCCGATTGACCCTGCAGAACTTCAGAATGCCATTGAGAAAGCCTCGGCCATGATCGGTAAAGAGGATCTGGATGACCGGTTGAAGAAGATGTTTGCCGATTATACCCGGTTTCAGGTGCCTGAGAACCGTAAAATCGTATTAAAAACAGCCGAAGCTATTCATATCGTGGATGTCGACAACATTGTGAGGTGTGAATCAGATCGGAACTACACAAATTTTTTTATGGAGGACAAAACGAAAATCATGATGTCGAAAACCATCCGTGATTATTCGGAAATGCTTGAACCATTCAATTTCTTCAGGATACATCATTCCCATCTGATCAATATGAAGTTCCTCGTTAAGCTAAGGCGCGATGAACTCATCTGTGTTCTGAAAGATGGTACCGAAATCCCCGTTGCCACCCGCAAGAGGGACGAACTGATCAGACGGTTGAAAGCAATCTGAAATGCCTGCCTTCTGTTTTCTTTTGTCCGGAATCCTGCCTGAAATCTGGTGAACATTCAATTGATATTGCTTCGCAAAAGCGAGCGAAATCAATTCGGATCTCAGTTATTTCTTCTCTTTGCAGAAACAGATTCTGCAAAAAGATGGCCATTTTACCGGCGCTGGATAATTAAATCCCGGCGCAGGATAATTCACCCGTGAATTTGCCGGCTGATTGCTTATTATTGTTGTTTATTTCGGTTCAACAACAAAAAGTGCAACAAACGGCTTATGACAGGTTATGGTTGATGGCGCAGGTTCCTGGTTTCGTAAGGAAGTGTTTCCCGGACGCTATAAGGGTACCAGGTTCCTTTCACGGTTTGTCTTTTGCGGAATCTCTTAAAAGAGCTACCGTTATTTATAACAAGCTTATCATATCTACACTATGCAAACTAGTTAAAGATTACCTGTTGTGCGGTTGAATTGCTATAATACTCACACTGAGTCATATTGAGCGGAGTCGAAATATGGCTTCGACTCCGCTCAGCCTGACATTCAATTAGTTAAGTTCTCAACCGCACAACACATTAAAGATTATCTGATTTGTTTTAAAATGATTTGAAAATCAGGATTTTATAGAATTTGTCCTGTTGAGCTGAACTGAATTTACTGACTTAATTCCTGTTTTACTTAACTTTTTATACCAAGCTGATGAAACCGTTCCGTGTTAAAGAGTTTAAATCCAGTTTTTTTACCGGTGGTTTGCCTTTTACCCCGGATGTAATCGAAATAGATGATACATACATCACCATAAAAAAGCGCCGTACCCCGGTCTCTTCACTTCATTCCATTACCATCCCACTCCGGAATATTGCCAATGTGAAGATTAGCAGATCTTATCTCGGGACAAACATTCTGGTAGAGTCCTTTTCGAAAAACAGCTTTCTGGGAAAAGGTTTTTCGGCCAGAAACTCGCGTGAGATCAGAGATATACTTCTTGATGGCAGGACGATGCGGGGTTAACTGCTGATTTATTATTCAGGCTTTGTTTATGAATACTTTACATAAAGGAATGCAATTTCCGGATTCCGGAATGCATTCCGGAATCTCTGGTTGTGCTGATATCGGAATCTTAAACCCCTATCAGCGATTCAACTGCCAGGCTGATTTGCCAGCGCATGTTTTTATAACTTTGTGAATGATATTTCAGTATTTTACAGCATGAATTCGAAAGCGGTTTCAGAGGTGGATCTTTACGATGATCCGGTGGTTTTTTCACAGGCCATGCTCGATGACATCGGCAGTGCAAGGGAATTTATCTTTCTTGAAATGTACAAGTTCGGGCATGATTCGCAGGGATTGCGCTTCAGGGATTTATTGGTCAGAAAATGTGCCGAAGGTGTTAAAGTGAAATTACTGCTTGACTCCTGGGGCACCCCGCCCAATCCTGCTTTCTTCGGGCCCATCACCAGCCATGGGGGTGAAGTGAGGTATTTTAAGAAGATCAAATTTTTCCTTGATTTCTTCACAAAAAATCATCGCCGCAACCACCGGAAACTACTGATAATTGACAACAGGATAACCTACATCGGTTCAGCAAATATTACTGCCTATTCGCTCAGCTGGCGGGAGCTTATGCTGCGGCTCGAAGGACCGATTGCCGGTGTTTTCCGTAAGTCTTTTCTCGAAAGCTTCAGGTTATACCGCAAATACATCTTCAATAAATTTGCCTATAAACGGGCTATCCACTACGGGGAATTTGAAATTGTTCAGGATTTGCCTTCCATTTACCGGCAGCGGATCAAGAAGCGTTATGAACGTTTGATCCGAAAAGCCAGAAAAGAGATTATTATAGAATCGCCTTACTTTCTTCCCGGATACAAACTTCGCCGGCAACTCATGCTCGCTGCCCGGCGTGGTGTTATTATAAAAATCATTCTGCCCCTGCATTCGGATGTCAGGCTGGTTGATTTACTGAGGGATAAATACCTTGGGTTTTATTATGACAATAAAATGGAGATCTATTATTACAGGCCGAATAATCTTCATGCCAAGTGTATGTTGATTGACAATGAGACATTTGCCCTGGGTTCGGCCAATTTCGATTACCGGAGTTTCAGATACCTGCACGAGATTGCCCTGGTGGGTACCCATCAGAAAGTAGTGGCTATGCTCAAAGAGCATCTTGAGGAGACCCTCAGGTTTTCAGTAGAATTCAATCACCACAACTGGTTGAAACGACCCTTGCTTGAAAAAGTCTTCGGCTGGTTACTCATTCCTTTCAGGCACCTTTTTTAATCCTGCGTTTCTGTTTACCAGAAATACGCCGGCAAAGACCAGCGCTGCAGCAAGTATCTTGATGATGGTGAGAGCTTCCCTGAAAAGTACAACGCCGATGAATGCAGCAATAACTGGCTGAAGGTAAATGTAATATCCTGCTGTCCCGGCACTTACATACCGGAGGGAATAACTGGTCATCAGGTAGGTTAAAAAAGTTGTTCCCAGAACGATGTAGGTCAGCGAGAACCATGCAAAGCCTGTAAATTTTTCAAAGGGTATACTGTTGACTGTATTGAGGGAATAGGGAATGATAAAGAGAAATCCATAAAGAAAAACCCATTTCATGATTGTAATCGCGGTGTATCGCGACATCAGCGGTTTGATGATAACAAGATAGAGGCTGTACGAAATTATATTCAGCACGATTAAGGTGTTGCCCAACAACTGGTTGCCCGAATTGCTCTCTGCCATACTGGCCTGAAGCACCAGTGCCACAGCCCCGGCTGCCCCCATGAGAATGCCGGCTATTTTGGGCAGATTTATTTTTTCACGGGCAAGAAGGGCTGAGAAAAGCAAGACCACAACCGGACTCCCGGAGTGGAGTAATGCTGCATCAACAGGGCTGGTAAGGCTAAGGCCGGAGAAAAAGAAAGTCTGGTTTACCGAAATGCCGGTAAGACCACCCAATGCCAGCAGCAGATGGTCGCGACGGCTGATCTTCTCCCTTAAAGTCATGGTAGAAACCAGCCAGAACAGGGCAACTGCGGAAAGGCACCTGACAAAGATAATCTGGGCCGGCTGCATGAAATCCGGCATTAGGCCCTTGGCTATCCAGTAATTGGCTCCGAAAAGAAGACCCGAAACAATCAGATATAAATGTGCCCTTGAGGTCTTGTTCATCCGGTGAATTTCCGGCAAATATCAGCATTTGACAAACAGCAAAAGAGCCATGATACAATCACGGCTCTTTTTTTATTTCCGCAGGCAACCAATTAAGCAATGCTGATCTCTTTTCTGACTACAGTTTCTTCCTTGCGGGGTAAGGTAATTTTAAGCAAGCCATCGCGGAAGTCTGCACTGATATTGTCAGTGTCAACATTTTTCGGAATGGTAAAGTTGCGTTTCAGGCCATTCAATGAAAATTCCTTTCTCAGAAATTTATCATCCTCTACCTCTTTCTGTTTTGGCTCAGCGCTGATTTTTAGTACCTGCTGCTCAAGATTGATGCTGAAATCTTCTTTTGAATAACCCGGTACCGCCATTTCAATGACGAAGGCTTTTTCCTGGTTGTAAATATTTACCAACGGTTGGCAGTTGTTTTCAATGGTTCCCTGGTTTGCAAAGAGATGATCGAAAACATTGTAATAAGCCGGACGGGTTTTGAGATTTACGAAAGTCATTTTATGTTCCTCCATTTTAAGTTTTTGATTAATTTTGATGTGCAGCTGTTTTCAATCATTGTGCCAGGTGGTTTTGAAAGGCTATATCGGGGGAAAATGGTGCCATTATGGCATTTTATGGATACTTTCGCTGTCAACATGGCAGTTTTTTTAATTTTGCAGGATTAAGTTCTGTTGAATATCATGCCTGCTGGCTACTATCGGTCGTGCTATTCAGCCGTTTATTTTCGGAAAAGACTACAACATTTGAAATGGTTTATTTATGGCCAGTCAGCAGCGCCGGATATTAAAATTTTTCGCTTTTCGCCGGATCATTATTCCGGTGATTATTGGTCTGGCTGTTATCGGATATATGATCTACCGTGATATCGGACAAAGCGAGATCAGTGCCCTGCGGTTTACATGGAACTCTTTTCTCTTTTTTGGCGGGGCTTTGATGCTTGTGGCTGTGAGGGATGTTGCCTATATGTATCGCATAAGACTGCTCTCCGGATCTGCTCTTACCTGGCGTAAATCCTTTGATGTGATTTTCCTGTGGGAGTTTGCATCAAGTGTGACTCCTTCGGTTGTGGGAGGCTCGGCTATCGCCGTTTTTATTCTTATTAAGGAGAAACTCGGAGCGGGTCGTTCTGCTGCCATTGTAATGGTCACTGCCCTGCTTGACGAATTATTCTATATCGCCATGGTACCTTTGGTGTTTCTGATCGCCGGGTTTGATCGCTTGATGGTTGTGAGTTCTGAGTTTTCTTTGTTTGGGGCAAAATTCGGGGCGATGGGTATTTTTCTGGTAGGTTATATTATCATCAGCATGCTGACTGTACTTCTAAGCTATGGCGTTATTTTTAATCCCGGAGCATTCAAATGGTTGCTGGTGAGAATAACCTCCATTTCATTTTTGAGGAAATTCAGAAGCGGGGCCACCGAAACCGGTGATCAGGTGATTGTAGCATCCAATGAGTTCAGGGGTAAATCCTTTGCTTTCTGGGTTAAGGCATTCGGGGCAACGGTTTTTTCATGGACAGCCAGATTCTGGGTGGTCAACCTGCTGATCATGGGATTTATCGGGCAGGTATCCCTGGGTCAGAATTTCCTGATTTATGCCCGGCAACTGATGATGTGGGTGATCATGCTCGTAAGCCCGACACCCGGAGGCAGTGGTATCGCAGAATACTTCTTTCCGGTGTTTCTACGCGAGTTTATCGCCGGGCCTTCAGGCGACCTTACTACCCTGGTGGCTTTCTCCTGGCGCCTGATCACCTACTATCCCTACCTGATTATCGGAGCAATGGTGCTGCCATTCTGGTTGCGCAGGGTATATCTGGGCCGCAAACTGATCAGATTCAGGAAGCACCGTTGAAAAACCGGTCTCTCTTGCAGGGCACTTTGCTGAAATCTGAGTTACCCGCAGTGAAAGAACTGATTCACCACCTCAATCATTTTCTCCTTGTTGCTGCTTATCTCATCGCGGAGGTTCTGATCATCGTAACTACGGAGTTTCCTTGCAACACCATTGATGACACCTTCCGAAAAGACTCCGTATTTCATGTAAATGTCAGCTTGTTTCTCAAGCATGGACGCCGATTCCCAGCATGATACCGGCAACTTGTTTAAGGAAGCAAGCCTGCTTTTGTGGGCATCGTCAAAAATGTTGACATCTACATACGATTTTTCGGCTTTCTCCAACGCATCCCCCATCTCAAAGCCATGTCGGGCAGCTACAGTAAGCCCGGCCAGTAAAAGGTATATGTCGGCTGAACCATCCGGGCACCGGAACTCAACGGTCTGCAATTGAGAAAAGTCATCATTTTCGGGCAATTCGACCGGATTGGCATGGTAAATCATCCGGTTTTCGCCGGTCCAGCCCAACGGAACCCTTACAAGAACACTTCTGTTGCGGTCGCCCCAGCAGATGTTGGTAGGTGCTTCCTGATGCGGTACCAGTCTGAAATAGGAGGTGGGGTTGTTGTTGCCAAATGCTGTAAGCGATGGCGCAAGCTCGAGGTATCCGGCAATGGCTTTACGGGCAGTTTCACTGAGTTTCCCGTTGTCTGTCATCTGATTTTTTCCGTCTTTCACCAGCTTGGTGTGAATATGTAACCCACTGCCGGCTTTCCCAACGGTAATTTTTGGTGCAAACGTTACGGTAACTCCGTATTTATAGGCGAGGGAGCGTAATATCCATTTGGCAATCACCAGTTGATCGGCAGCCTCTTCAAGGTTGGTCGGGGTAAACTCTATCTCGTTCTGCTCGTAAAGTTTACCGTCCTGCATAAAATTACCCACTTCCGAATGGCCGTATTTTATCAGGCAACCAGCTTTGGCCATGGCAGTCATCGCCTCAGTACGGAAATGCTCCCATTTTGCAAAAGGATAGGATTCGTGATAACCTTTCTGATCAACAGCCCTGAAAAGATCTTCTTCCTCGCTGATAACATAATACTCAAGCTCACCCATCACATGGAAAACCAATCCGGTCTGCTCGGTCAGTGCCTTGTGCGCCTTTCTGAGGACATATTCCGGGGAACTCTCAAGAGGCTCTCCATCCTTGTTGTAATAGGAGCAGAGTATGTCGAGCGAAGGTACCTCTGAAAAGGGGTTGACAAATGCAGTACGGTAACGCGGAACCACGTAAAGGTCGCTCGACCCGGTCTGAATAAACGGGAACAGGCTGGAGCCATCGACCCTTTCACCGGTTGTAAGAATACTTTTCAGATGCTGCCTTGAGCTGATAACGAAATTGAGAGTCTTCAGCCGTCCATCACCACCAGCATACCTGAAATTAACCATCTCTATGTTATGATCTTCAATGTATTTGATAAGGTCTGCCCTTGTAAATTCACTCGCCGGTTTGTTGAGATACTGAACCAGCGGATTGGGGTTCATTTCGGTAAAATTGGTCATCGTATCAGGCTTTGGTTGGTCATTGAGTCTTCGTTTTAGCCCCTGTCCTGTATTGAAATGCATGGATAAACGGGCGGTCAAAATTAGAAAGATTTTGTTGCAAACAAATATGATTTTATTTATCAGCAAAGTTTAATTTTTCTGCGCTCCACTGCATGGTACCATTGGTTAACGGTCACGGTAATCCTGTTTTCGGGAAGCCATGATTTTGCCTACTCCATGCACAATATTGCAATCCGGCTCTAAAAAACAAATCTGCTTCATCGTAATGTTTATTTTTGCAGGGATGCAGTTTAAACTGGTATGAACCACGCCGAGTTTCTCTTTTTCACTGTTTTTATTTCTCTTATCCTGGCTGTTTTACTGCTCGACCTGGGTGTATTTGAAAAGAAGAACCATGTGGTTAAATTCAGGCAGGCCCTGAGGATGACCATTCTATGGGTAGCTGTTTCCCTTTGTTTTTACCTGTTTCTGGTCTTTTTCGGACACATGATCCATATCGGAAGCAATGGAAGTCAGGGAGATATCAGGCTGCTGATTGAAAAGTACGGGCATCCCATAAAAACAGAACACCTTACCTATGCAGAAGCACTGAGTAGATACAATCACAACCTTGCCCTCGAATTCCTTACAGGTTATCTGATCGAAAAATCACTTTCGGTTGACAATATTTTCGTGATGGTCATGATTTTTATGGCTTTCGGGGTGGAGCAGCGATATTACAGGCGGGTTCTGCTATGGGGGATACTGGCTGCCATCGTGTTGCGGTTCATCTTCATTTTTTCAGCCTCGGCGCTGATTCTTAAATTCAGCTGGATGCTTTATGTTTTCGGGCTCCTGCTGATATACACCGGAATTAAGATGTTCATTACACGTAACACGAATGAGCAGATTGATGTGGCGCATCACCCCGTCGTGAAATTTGCATCCAGACGGTTTCCGGTTTATCCAACTTTTCTGAGGCAACACTTTTTCGTCAAGGTGAACGGAAAATGGTTTATCACTCCCTTGTTCCTGGTTCTGCTGGTGATAGAATTCAGTGACCTGATCTTTGCCGTTGATTCCATACCGGCCATCTTCAGCGTTACCAAAGATCCCTATATTGTATTCTTCTCCAACGTTTTTGCCATTCTCGGCCTTAGGGCCATGTTTTTTCTGGTAGTGAATGTGATTGATCTGTTCCGTTACCTGAAAACCGGTCTGGCTTTCCTGCTTGTTTTTATCGGTGCAAAAATGTTGGTTAACCACGCCTGGCTTGACCGCATTGGCTTTGATACCCTCGACTCGCTGATGATTATTGCCGGTATCCTCAGCATAAGTATTCTGTTATCGGTTTTATTCCCTGAGAAAAAACCGCTGTAGCATTGCGTATTTTCTGGCGGTTTACTTTCAGCCCACCCTTTGCATACCCAATCTGATTCTGACTTATTTAGAAGCAGTTTGCATATAGTTCTTCTGAAACCTATAGATCAAAGACAGCCATAAAAAAGCCGTAACACTCCGGCCCTGAGCCACTCAGGGGACCCGAACCCCCGACCCGTCTCGTCACGGAAGTCGCGACGAGACTGCTCCTCTGCTTCAAAGAATCGAATGTTTATTCCCGGGGTGGATAAAAAAAAGCCGGAATACTCCGGCCCTGAGCCACTCAGGGGACTCGAACCCCCGACCCGCGCATTACGAATGCGCTGCTCTACCGACTGAGCTAAAGTGGCAAAAAGCCTGCCTGTATTGAGCAAGCAGGCTTTGTAAAATTGGTCGGGATGACTGGATTCGAACCAGCGGCCTCTTCGTCCCGAACGAAGCGCGCTACCGGGCTGCGCTACATCCCGCCTTAATTTTCCTGATTGTTATCAGGGCTGCAAAAGTAATGATTTTCGGAAATGTACCTACAATCTAACGATTTTTTTATCAGAAAAATTATTTATTTGCATTATTTAGTACTAAGTATTGCATAGTACTGGTTATTGTATTATCTTTGCCGCGGAATCAAAACCCGGATTATGGAAAAAGCTGAATCAACCATTGCCCAAATGCGGAAAGGGGTGCTTGAGATGTGTGTGCTCGCGGCGATCAGCGGCAAAGAGTCCTACGCGTCTGACATCCTTGTTACCTTGAAACAATCGCAGCTGATTGTGGTCGAAGGAACCCTTTATCCCATACTCACGCGACTCAAGAACGAAGGTTTTCTGAGTTACCGGTGGGAGGAATCCACCTCGGGTCCGCCCCGAAAGTACTATGCCATCACCCCTGCCGGTGCCGCTTTTCTGAGTGAACTACGCCTTGGATGGGAAGAGTTGTATTCGGCAGTGAACAAGATTTTTTCAAAGGAAATTGAATCAGAACCCTCAAATTAGTACGATCATGAAAAAGAATTTCACCGTTAATATAGGTAAGCAGTTGTTCAATATTGATGAAGATGCCTTTGAAATCCTGAACAGTTATCTGGGCCGGCTCAGAAATCTTTTTGCTGCAGATGAAAGCCGCGACGAAATCATGGCCGACATCGAGATGCGGATCGCTGAGCTTCTTGGTCAGAAAGTCAGTCAGAAGGGGCAGGGAATTGTAGTGTCAGAATACGTGAAGGAAGTAATTTCTGAAATGGGGGAACCGGGTCAGCTATCCGACAATGGAAATGAACAGGCCCCTGCAGGATCTTCAGCAAGAACAAGCGGTAAGCTCTTCCGGGATCCTGTAAACCGGAGGGTCGGAGGCGTGGCAGCCGGCCTTGCTGCTTTTATCGGGATTAACCCTGTATGGCTCAGGCTGGTTTTCCTTCTTTCAACCTTTTTATATGGAAGCGGCCCCATTGTTTATATCGTACTCTGGATCATTCTGCCTGAGGCTCAGACCACTGCTGAAAAACTTGAAATGCAGCGCCAGCAGATCAACATCGACAACCTGCGCAAGGAACTCGTGGCCGCCGGTTCGGGAATACAGAAAACCGGAAGTAGTTTTCTGGGTTCGCTGGGAACATTGGTGCGTACGGGCTTCGAGATGCTCTTCAGGCTGCTGCAGTGGGTTTTCCACTTAATTGGAAGGGCGTTCGGGTTATTCCTGATTGGTCTGGTACTCCTGACGTTTGTTTTCCTCGGACTTGCATTTCTGGTGCGTGAAGACATGGGTATCAGCGGATATAATTTCGTATCTGTTACATTGGTACAGGTGTTTCAGTGGCTGGTGCCATCAACCTCACTGCAGTGGTTATTTTATCTGGCATTTGCTATGATTCTGGTCTCTCTTTCCGGACTGCTGATTTATTCCGGTTTGCGGTTGCTGCTCCGGTGGCCTCCGCTCAGATGGCCTGTTATTCTGGCATTTTCAATGTTATTACTTGCCGGATTGATAATTTCAGGGAATGCCCTTTACCGGTATTCAAAGTCAACGGACACAGCAGTTTCTGTTAACAGCCACACCACTTTGCCCATGCCGGCCGGGCGGCTGCACATCCAATCGGGGCCCTGGGATCTTCAACAGGTCATCAACCCGTTGATTGCTGACTCATCCATGAACTATGCAAAAGATGCCTTTGGCGAAATTAACCTGAGTCTCAGACCCGCTCCCGGCGACAGTCTGCTGGTAACCCTGATCAGGACCTCTTCAGCAACCAATGAGTCAATGGCCAAAGATTTCGCTTCTTCGATTCATTACAACTGGACAATCAGCGATACCCTGTTTGGTCTTCATCCCTATTTCAGTATGCCTTTCGACGATGGGATGCACTATCAGGAACTGAATGTTGTCCTCGGAATCCCGGTCGGCAGGGAATTGTTCCTTGACCCTTCGGTTTCATGGAAAGTGAGATACAGCGATTTCAACAATGTGAGTGATGACGGAGGAATCTATCTCATGACCCGTCACGGGCTTTCCAGACCTGACACAGCTATGGTCGCTTCAGAGGGACCACAATGATTACTGCTTTTTCAGTTCCTTCAGTCTCCCGGGTGGTTGTTGACTACCCGGGAAACAGACCTTGCTGAACCATAAAGCGGTGATTCCGTGTTCTGAGATTTTTTCAGTTAACTTTGCTGCCTGTTTTTTGTCAGGTACCTATGAACGTTCCCTCCATTGATATCGCTGATTTTGACTACGGATTACCGGATGAAAAGATCGCCCGGTTCCCACTCGGGCAGCGCGACCAGTCGCGTTTGCTGGTTGCAGGTGACCATGGAATCACCGAAACAGGCTTTGCGGAACTGCCTGACTTTCTGCCGGAACGGAGCCTGCTGATATTCAATGATACCCGGGTAATCAGGGCAAGACTGGTGTTTTACAAAACTGCCGGGGCCCGCATCGAGGTATTCTGCCTTCAGCCACTTGGTGGTTATGGTCAGTACCGGAAGTCCACCTGGAAATGTCTCATCGGAAATGCAAAGAAATGGAAGTCGGGACCTCTGAAAATGACAGTGCCAACTCCGGAAGGGGATATACTATTGCAGGCTTCCCGTGGACAATCTTTGGGAGAAGCGCACCAGGTCAGTTTTGAATGGGACAGTCCTGTCTTCAGTTTTGAACAGGTGCTGGAATTTGCAGGAAAGATTCCTCTTCCTCCCTACCTCAACCGCGAGCCGGTTGAGAGTGATACTCTAAGATATCAGACGATTTACGCCCGGAACAACGGATCCGTAGCTGCTCCCACGGCAGGCCTTCATTTTACACCGGCCATTCTGGAAAGCCTGGAATCGAGGGGATGTGCCATAGACTATTTAACCCTGCACGTAGGAGCCGGCACCTTCAGGCCGGTTTCGGCATCCGATGCGCGTGAACACCTGATGCACGAGGAAGAACTGATCGTCAGAAAGGAATTGCTGATGAGGTTGCTGGGTAACCTTAACGGTAACATTACAGCCGTGGGTACTACCTCCATGCGGTCGCTTGAAAGCATATACTGGCTGGGAGCTGGTATCGTAAACGGGAAAGAACCCGGAAACATCTTCAGAATTCAACAATGGGAGCCTTATTCAGGTGAGACCAGGATTCCGCCGGCTGAAGCCCTTCAGGCCATTCTGGATTATATGTCGCACAGGGGAGTTGCCACCTTGAGAGGATTCACCGGGATAATGATCGTACCGGGTTACCGTTTCAGGATTTGCAAGGCACTGGTTACCAATTTTCATCAGCCGAAAAGCACCCTGCTGTTGCTGGTTGCCGCATTTATCGGGCAAGAATGGAAAAAAGCCTATGATTTTGCATTGGAGAAAAATTTCCGCTTCCTGAGTTATGGCGACAGTTGTTTGTTTTTCAGAAAAGAAGTCGGGGCCAGCTGAGTTTTAACAGGAATATCGAAAAGATGATTTTTTTTATCACCGGTGAAAGCGGATCGGGGAAAACAACCCTGATGAGAGAATTGTCAACCCGCTTTATACATAAGGGAGTGGTTGCAGGAGGCTTTCTTGCCCCCGGAAAATGGGAGCAGGGCCACCGATCGGGGTTCAGCCTGCTCAATCTGCTGACACAGGAAGAATCTCCTCTGGCTTCGGTTGAACCCCTTGGAAGTGTATTGCAAGGCCCTTTCAGTTTCGATGCACTTGCCCTGCAGCAAGGAGTGCAACTTCTGCTAAAGCAAGCAAATGATCAAAGTATTGATATTCTGTTTGTTGATGAAGTGGGCCCCCTCGAATTGCGTGGCGGGGGCTGGGCACCTGCATTGAAGGTTTTATCAGCTTCTCAGATAACGCAGGTATGGAGTGTGAGGCCCGGCATCATAACAGAAGTAGCACGCCAATGGGACTTTGATCCGGCTTTCGTATTTCAGGCCCGGGAACACACCCCTGGTGATACAGAAACCCTCATCACTCATTTTTGCCCATGGCTGAAACGATAACACGATCAGGCGGAATCACCGGCATTGTGCTTGCGGGAGGTAAAAGCAGCCGAATGAGAGCTGACAAAGGCCTGCTCCTTTTCAGGGGGAAACCGCTGGTTACCTGGGCTACAGAACTTTTAGGCGGCTTTTGCCATCGGATACTCATCAGTTCGAACAATAAAGACTATGAAGTATTTGGTTATCAGGTTATTGAAGATGTTTATAAAGATTCCGGTCCTATGTCAGGCATCGCGTCATGCCTGGCTGTGAGTGAAAGTGAAGTGAATCTGGTACTTACCTGCGACATGCCATTTGTTGATGCTACTGTGATTGAGGCCCTGATACAGCAGTCCGGTTCCGGAATGTTTGTAGTTCCCCTTGACGAAAGGGGTTTTGCAGAACCTTTGTGCGGGATTTACCTGAAAAGCAGTCTTCCCCTGATTGAATCCAGCATCAGGACCGGGGCTTTTAAAATGACCAGCCTGTTCAGTAAGGGTGGAGTTAGATACCTCCGCACCGATGAATACCGTAAACCTTTTGACAGCCGTTGGTTTACCAACATCAATACCCCCGGGGAGTTCAGCTTTTCGGAGAATCTGTGATTCATGAACCTGCTGGCTTTTGTTGCCTGTTATAATCAACGTTAATTAAAAATATCCGTCTTCATTTGCCTGAGAACATAAACAACAGCATCGGATTGCCAGATGATCGCTGGCTGAAGGCCTCTGTAGCCGGAGGGCTTTGGGCTGCTTTTGAAATCATTATCGGTAGTTTCCTTCACAACATGCGGATCCCGTTTGCCGGGTCAATTCTTGCTTCATTCGCTGTGGTGCTCATGATCTCCTTTCACCGCATGTGGCCAGTCAGGGGATTGATCTGGAGAGCCGGGCTGATTTGTGCCCTGATGAAATCCATTTCGCCGAGTGCACTGATACTGGGTCCGATGATCGGGATTATGACCGAAGCCGTGATGCTTGAAATCGCGCTGAGGCTCTTCGGACGAAACAGATTTGCCTACATTGCAGGTGGTGTCCTCGGGCTGAGCAGTACGTTGATTCACAAAGTGGTAAGTATCCTGATCCTGTATGGAGCCGACGTGGTGCAGGTATATGCCAATATGTACCGTTTTGCCGTGAAGCAGATCGGAATTCAGGATACAGATCCCTGGAAGGCTCTGGCTGTTCTGCTGGGTGTTTACATGCTGGCCGGTGCAGGAGCTGCCCTGACAGGGCTCTCCATTCCAACGGATCAGGGTAATAACAGACAGCAACCACCAGCAGAGGATCTCCGGCTTTCGGGTTACGATGTAAGCATCTCCGGTTATTCCATGCCGCTGCTGATTTTACACCTGGCTTCAGTCCCGTTGCTGCTCTTGCTGATGGCAAGAGCTGAGCTTATGTTTTCCTTGCCAGCCATTCTGGTTTGGGTGGTTTTGTTGTATCTGAAGTATCCGGGCATATACCGGAGGTTCAGAAAGCCGGTGTTGTGGTTTCAGTTTCTGATCATCATTCTGATTGCCGCGTTGTTCTGGGAAACCGGATGCAGATACTACCTCTGCTTCAGTTTGGAGGGTCTGAAGGCGGGACTCCTGATGAGTCTGCGTGCAGTGGTGGTTATCGTTGCCTTCACCGCTTTCAGCAATGAGTTGAGAAATCCGGTAGTTAAGAGTTTTCTGGAAAGAAAGGGCATGAAAAACCTCTACCTTGGAATCTCTGTAGCCTTTTCGGCCTTGCCGTACATGGTTGCCCAGATACCTCCGGCCAGACAACTGATCAGGCATCCCCGCACTGCCATAGCCGGAGCACTCATCAGTTCGCGCGAATGGTTGAGCAGGATAGAAACAGCAGCCGGACCCTAAGGCTACCTTATGGGTTCAGCGGTCTTTTTCAGTAATCCCACAGAATGTGTACTTTTGCACTGTTGTAAATGCCCTTTATGGCTGAAATGCTGACAAACAAGAAAAAGCACCCGGCACCTGACCCTGAAAAAGAGATGTCGTTCTGGGACCATCTTGATGCCCTGCGCGGACACGTTTTCCGGTCGGCCATTGCCATTGTTGCCATGGGCATACTGGCATTTGCTAACCGTGAAATTATTTTTGATCAGATTATCCTTGCTCCCAAAAGTTCTGAGTTCATCACCAACCAGCTGTTATGCAGGCTGGGCGATCTGTTGAATGTCCCCTCCCTGTGCCTGGGGGATATGGAGCTGAATATCATCAACATCAACATCTCCGGTCAGTTTACTACCCATATTTACATCAGCTTTTTTGCCGGCATGGTGGTGGCAGCTCCTTATGTAATCTGGGAGATATGGCGCTTCATTAAACCCGCACTCTACGAAACCGAACGGAAACACTCGTCCGGTGCCGTATGGAGCATGTCGTTGCTGTTTATCCTCGGCGTACTGTTCAGCTATTATCTGATTGTTCCATTAACCCTGAGTTTTTTCGGATCCTATCAGGTGAGCAATTCCATCAGCAACCAGATTTCCCTGGCATCCTATATCAGTACCGTTGTTTCTGTTACTTTTTCGCTGGGGGTGGTGTTCGAATTGCCCGTATTCGTTTATTTTCTCACCAAAGTCGGGATTATCACTCCTGAATTTCTGAAGCGAAACCGGAAATATACCCTTGTTATTCTGCTGATTATTGCTGCGGTAATCACTCCTCCCGATATTGTCAGCCAGATTCTGGTTACCATTCCCCTCTATGGTCTCTACGAGCTGAGTATTCTCGTTTCGCAGCGGATAGCGAAAAGAAACAAGGTGTAACGATGCTGTAACCTTTTAGAGGTAGCTGCGTCAAAGACCCGAAACAACATTCAACGTTATGTCAGAAACAAGATTATACCGTGTAGTACACGGAAGGGTCATCGGTGGGGTGGCCGGCGGATTGGCCGATTTTTTCGGGATGGATCCAACCATCGTAAGATTGATATTTCTACTGCTCGCTGTGTTTGGGGGCGGGGGCGTACTGCTTTACATTATTCTGTGGATAGTGCTGCCCGAAAAAAATGTATTCAACACCTACAATGCCTACACGCCACCGGCATCCGGTGGAAGTGAGTCAGGGAGTACAGGTGGAGTAGGGGAAACCTATGATGGCTTTGAAACCGGAGAACCAAAGATGGGCAGCGGCACCTATGATGTGAGTAAACGTAAGTTTGAAGGCAGCCTCATCGGCGGGCTGGTGCTTATCCTGATCGGTGCTTTCTTTCTGGCCGAAAGGTTTATTCCCCGCATCAGTTTTGGTGACTTCTGGCCACTGCTGCTCGTTGTGGTGGGTGTAGTGCTGATTTTCAACAGCCTTCCCGGGAAGAAAAGCAAAAACGAAGCAGAAAATGATCAAAATTTCAGTTCTTAACCCTTAAAACGGAAAACCATGAGCTATCGTAAAATATTCTGGGGCGTAGTCCTTGTATTGATTGGCATTCTGTTTATTCTCAAGAATGTAGGCATTATCTACTTCGACTGGTTTACCATCTGGAGATTGTGGCCGTTGATTCTCATCCTCTGGGGTATTTCCCTGATACCGGTGAAGGATTACCTCAAACTGATCTTCTCTGTTGCATCCATCGGTCTGGCCATATTGCTGGTAAACCAGTATGATAAAACCGGTTATTACAGTTTCGGCTGGGATCACCACAATAACAGGATTGAAAATTCAGACGATGGTGAGGAATGGACCGACAGTTCCGAAGCCCAGGAACTGTTTCAATCTTACGATTCAACCATTCAGCGCGTAACCCTCAATCTGGATGCTGCTGCCGGAGATTTCCGCATCAGCGACACGGTTGCTGATGACAAGCTCATAACCTTCGAAAAGAAGGGAACCATCGGTAATTATAGCATGACCACCGAAGGGGAAGGTGCAGATCGTGAGATTAACCTCAAAATTGAAGACTCAAAAGTGAAATTGCACAACAAAGGTATGCGCGTGAAACTGGGACTTCACCAGGCCCCTGTCTGGAACTGCAATTTCGATATCGGTGCAGCCAATATAGACTTCGATCTGAGCCCCTATAAAGTGGAGAAACTCAGCATCGATGGAGGTGCATCCTCCATTAAAGTCCGGCTTGGTAACCTGAATCCGATTACTGAAGTGGATATTGATGCCGGGGCTTCCTCCATCAGCATTGATATCCCGAAAGACTCGGGAGCCGAAATAACCACTGAAACGGTACTTTCGAGCAGAAGGTTCGACGGATTCAGGAAAGCCGGCGATGGCATCTACCGCACCGATAACTACAACACTGCTTCCAAAAAAATCAGAATCAGTGTGGATGCCGGGGTTTCGAGTGTTGATGTGAACAGGTATTAAAACCAATCTATAGAATGAAGCCGGCTCTTTACTGAAGTGCCGGCTTTTTTTTATTCTTGCTTCCGCGGAGAACCATTCTGGCTTACCAATCAAGAACGCGATTTATCAGGCCTAAGGTTCAGGTGGGCTTAGCGGAATGGATACCGGATATCTGACGGTCAGTTAATCGCCATCGCTGCTCATTAAAGGACAGTCTTTTCCCAGAAAAGTACTGAGAATCCGGCACAGGGCATCAGGAGAGTCGGCATGCACCCAATGAGATGCTCCGGGTATGGTTTCGATCACTGCCTGCGGGAAGAGACTGTGAATAAGTGCGGAGTCGTCCGAAGAGATATAATCAGACTGTCCTCCTTTGACAAACAGGGTGGGGCCGTTGTATTGGTTAAAACTTTCAATCCCTTCGAAAACATAGTCCATGTTGTCGCTGAGTGCTTTCAGGTTGAGTCTCCAGTCGAAACTATGGCGGGTCTTGCGGTACAGGTTCTTCAGAACGAAAAGCCTGATCCGGTGGTCGGGGATGCTTCGCTCCAGAAGGCTTTCGACCTCACTCCTTGTGCTCACATGGTCAAAATCAACGCCCATCATGGCATTGATCATATCGAAGTGGACATTGCGTCCGGGATACCTGCGCGGGCTGATGTCAACCACAACCAGTTTTTCAACATTTTCGGGGTGTTCCAGTGCATAGGTCATGGCAACTTTTCCGCCCATGGAATGGCCTACAATCACGGGCAACTCAAGCCTGTGCTCTTCAATAAACTCCTGAAGATCATCCGACATGGCGGTGTAGTTGAAGGTTGAACTGTGTGGGGATTGCCCGTGATTTCTCAGATCGGGAATAAAAACGGAAAATTTCGAGGCCAGTCTTTTTCCAATGGTTACCCAGTTGTCTGAGATGCCGAAGATTCCGTGCAGGATAATCAGGGGTCTGCCTTGGCCGAATTGCCTGTAAAATAGTTTCATTCGTATTCTGGTGTTGTCTGCATGATCAGCTTTCAGGCCGGCAGCCAGGGTTTCAGTTCGCGCAGGTAGAGTTGAATGGTGTTTTCGAGGCCGAAGTAGAGGGCGTCGGCAATCAGGGCATGTCCGATGGAGACTTCGAGCAGGTTGGGGATACGTCTGGCGAAATACCTGAGGTTGTCGAGGTTCAGGTCGTGTCCGGCATTCAGTCCGAGTCCTGCTTTGAGAGCAGCTTCTGCAGCAAGAATAAACGGGGCTATGGCCTTTTCCCGGTCGGCAAGGTATCCGGCAGCATAGCTCTCGGTATAAAGCTCTACCCGGTCGGTGCCGGTAGCCGCTGCAGCTTCAATCATTCTCACATCCGGGTCAACAAAAACGGATGTGCGTATGCCCTGTTTCTGAAATTCACCGATGACTCCGGTAAGGAAACTCCGGTGAGTCACTGTATCCCAGCCATGATTTGAAGTAAGGGCATCATGAGCATCGGGCACCAGGGTTACCTGCGCTGGTTTTACCGAGAGCACCAGCTCAATGAACCCGGGTTCGGGATTGCCTTCGATGTTGAATTCTGTGGTAACCAGCGGCCTGAGATCCACCACATCTCGGTAACGTATGTGCCGCTCATCGGGCCTCGGATGTACTGTAATGCCCTGAGCTCCGAATCTCTCGCAATCAACAGCTGCTTTCAGCACATCGGGAAGGTTCCCGCCACGGGCATTCCGCAGTGTTGCTATTTTATTTATATTTACACTCAGTTTCGTCATGAACCATCGGATTGAAAGTGCAAAGTTATAAATTTAACAACCCTGAAGAGAATTGCCCTGCGGGCTTACTAATTTAGCTGCTGTTTTATGAAGTATTTAATGATCGGAATACTGGTTATCCTTACACTTTCGTGCAGGCATAATAACTGCGGAAAGGATATGCAGGCTTTAAAACAGGAAATCGAGGATACAGAGCGGGCATTTGCCAGAATGGCTCTTGACAGCGGGATTGAAGCAGCCTTCAAGGCGTATGCGGCACCTGATGCAGTGCTGAAAAGGGGAAATACCCTGGTGAGCGGGTATGATTCGATTGTTGTTTACCTTGACAAAAACCGTCACGAAGGGGCTGAGTTGTTGTGGTCACCCGACTTTATCTCCGTTTCAGGCTCAGGAGACCTGGCTTATACCTATGGTGGCTATGTTTATACTTTTCCTGATTCATCGGGCGTTATCCGTAAGCAGGAAGGTTTTTTTCACACGGTCTGGAAAAGGCAGCCAGGCGGCGACTGGAAATTTGTGTGGGATTAAACTGCCAGGTTGTTGAGCAATATCAGGGATGAACCCTGAACTAAAAATGACATTATGCTGGCCAAAGAGTTGATAAGTGATACGATAATGCCGGTGAAAACCTCCGACAGCGGGCTAATGGCCCTCAACTGGATGGAGGAATTCAGGGTTTCCCACCTCCCCATCGTAAACAATGCCGATTTCCTCGGGCTGATTTCCGAATCGGATATCTATGAGATGAACAGCTACGAAGAACCCCTGGGAAACCATGTGCTTTCTCTTCATAAACCTTATGTGCTGGAGAATCAGCATGTTTACGAGGTTATCAGACAGGTGTATGAGCATAAGCTGACACTTATCCCGGTAGTTGATGAAAAAAACAAATACCTGGGATCCATTACGCTGCAATGTCTGGTGAAATATTTCGCCAGGCTCTCAGCTGCCGATAATCCCGGAGGTATCATTGTGCTTGAAATGGGCATCAGGGATTACTCCCTGAGCGAAATCGCCCGGATTGTAGAATCCTGCGACGCCAGTATCCTCAGCCTTTATGTTACCACACTCCCCGACTCTACACGAATGGAAGTTACCATCAAAATCAACCGGATGGATATCGGGGCGGTCATTCAGACCTTTATCCGTTTTGACTACATGATCAAAGCCTCCTTTTTTGAGGGAGAACTCAATGAGACCCTGCGCGACAGGTATGATTCCCTTATGAAATACCTGGATATCTGAATTCCGCATGACATTGTTATTCAGGGTGCTGATATGGATTTTGCCGGTGCTGACTTCGGTAGTGCCACTATGGCTTTCAGCACAGGACGATGGCATTGTTGTGGTCGGGAGCATTGAAATCAATGGCAATAAGGTTACCCGTCCCGGAATAGTTCTCAGGGAACTGCCCTTCACCTCCGGAGATACCCTCACCCAAAATCAGCTTGCACTCCGGCTGCTCGAAGCACGCGAGAACCTGTTGAAACTGCCCTTGTTTCATTTCGTTGATATCAGCACCTCAGCATCGGCAACTTCCGCTGTCAGAGATGTGACGGTTAACCTCACAGAACGCTGGTATATCTGGGTATGGCCCGTTTTCGACCTGTCGGACAGGAATTTCAACTCATGGCTTCAGCAGGGTGATTTTACCAGGGTCTCCTATGGCTTGTTCCTTCAACAGGAAAATTTCAGGGGAAGACTCGAAAAACTGCATGTGAAGATCAGGCTGGGCTATCAGCAGGAATCAAGCCTGTTGTATGAACTGCCCTACCTCAACAAGCGCAAAACCACAGGGGCCGGTATGATGCTGAACTATTCCCGCCAGCGGGAACTGGGTTATCTGACAGTGAATAATAAACTTGAATATCACCGGGCCGATGAGTTTCTGATGGAGTCTCTCGATGCTGCTTTTTTCCTGCGTTTACGACCCGATATTCACTTCAGCCATACCTGGCAGGCTGGCTTTCACCGGTATGCTGTCAGCGAAAAACTGCTGCAGCTGAACCCGGAGTATACCGCCGGTTCGGCAAAGCTGGTCAGGTTCGCAGAGTTCTCTTACCTGCTGAAAGCGGATTTCCGCGACCAGCGCTCCTATCCCCTTGCCGGTATATATGCTGAAGGGCTGGTTTCAAAGCAACTACCCTTTGAGAAAAGTGACCCTGCTTTCTTCTCGGTAAAGATGCTGTTGAGGGGTTATATCCCTCTGCAGAAGAAATGGAATCTGGCGGGAAGTTTCGCCTCACGGATTGTTTCAGCCGGAAAGCTGCCATTTCACCTCTCCCGGGCCCTGGGTTACGGGCGCGATTATGTCAGGGGCTATGAATATTATGTTGTGGACGGTGGTGATTTTGCCGTGGCGAAAATCAACCTGAGATATTGTCTGCTGGGGCCATCCGTGGTGAACATCAGGTGGCTTAGAGCTACCCAGTTCAATACGGTGCCTTACGCTGTTTATCCGGGTGTGTTTCTCGATGGCGGCAGAGTGTGGGGAATCCGTAAATCGCCCGAAAATCCGCTGAACGGAAAATTTCTGGCAGGCGCGGGGCTGGGAGTTGATTTTGTTACTTATTATGATAAGGTTTTCAGGGTGGAGTACACCCTGAATGCCGAAGGAGAATCGGGGTTTTTTCTGCACTTTATGGCAGCCATCTGACCCAAACCAGCGCCACTGTTGTACATTTGCACTGAAGAATTTGATTTTCACGCATAAAAAGCAATCGGGATGAAAATTGCATTGTTTGGAAAGAATTTCGCTGAAGACCGTTTTATCTACTTTCAGCAGCTGATCGACAAGCTGAAACTCAGCGGAATTTCAATCGCCATCTATTCACCGTTTTACGAATTTGTAAAGGGCAGGGCGGTATTCGCTGAAACACCGGTGGTTTTTGCTACCTTCAGGGAGCTGGACAACGACACCGATTTCCTTTTTTCGGTGGGAGGCGATGGTACGATGCTTGATGCCATTACCATCATCAGGGATTCGGGGATTCCCATCATGGGGATCAACCTGGGCAGGATGGGCTTCCTATCCAGTATCTCGAAAACCGAAATCGGCAACGCCATCGATGCAGTACTTGAAGGAAATTACACCTGCGAAGAGCGCTCTCTCCTGAGTGTTGAAACCGGGGATAACCTCTTCGGCGACCTAAACTATGCCCTCAACGAGTTCACCATCAATAAGAAAGACTCAGGATCCATGGTGCTGGTGCATGTTTTTGTGAACGATCTGCTGCTTAATTCATACTGGGCCGATGGTCTGATTGTTGCTACCCCCACCGGGTCTACAGCCTATTCGCTCAGCTGCAACGGCCCCATCATCACCCCCGATTCAGAGAATTTCGTGATCACCCCCATTGCAGCGCACAATTTAACAGTAAGACCGGTCGTTATCCCTGACAAAAGTGTGATTAAAATAATTGTTGACGGGCGAATGACACAGTATCTGGCCAGCCTTGATTCTCGGTCGGTGGTTATTCAGTCTTCTGCGGAAGTTCTGGTGCGGAAAGCCTCGTTTACCGTGAAGCTTGTGCAGCCCCGGAATTATAATTTCTTTACCACCATCAGGCAGAAACTGCTGTGGGGACAGGATATCCGCAACTAATCGGGAGCAACCTTTAATCATTACTATCCGGTCAGATTTTTTTATACTTTTGCAAGCCGAATCAAGTAGTCGGGACCGGATGCTTTTATCAATCAATCCGGTAACAAAAGTTCATCGATTGATGAACGCTTCTGAAGTATGAAAAAAGTTTCATTGTTGATTCTGTTGCTTGCAGGCTTAGCAGCCGGTGCGCAAAACTATGGCGAAATCGGGATTTCAGCCGGTGGCATCTATTATATAGGTGACTTAAATCCTCAGAAACACTTTCTGCTGACCAAACCTGCTTTCGGTGCCTTCCTGAGACATAATTTCAATGAACGACTTGCGGTAAAAGGAGCCATCACCTACGGAACCCTCAAAGGAGATGACGCTGTTTCAGAAACCAATCTGCACAGGAATCTTAATTTCGAAAGTCCCCTGACTGAGATTTCAGGTACATTCGAGTTCAACTTCTTCAACTATTTCATTGGAAGTCAGCGTTATTACTTTACCCCTTACATGTATACCGGCGCTTCGGTATTTCTGTTTAATCCGAAAGGGGTTGTTAACGGAGGGCTCACCGAGTTGAGGCCACTTACCACGGAGGGGCAGACCACACAATACAGCAGAATTGGTTTTGCCATTCCGTTTGGAATCGGCCTGAAATACAGCCTTGGAGACTTTCTTGGTTTTTCTTTGGACTGGAGCATGCACAAAACCTTTACCGACTACCTCGATGATGTAAGCACTGTGTATTACCTCGACCTGAAAGGGTCTGAGCCCGGCGAGGTCAGTCAGGCTGCGCTGGCATCTGACCCTACACTGTTGCACAATAACGGCATGCAGCGAGGCGATTCCACTTACGATGACTGGTTTTCTGTGGTATCTGCAAGTGTTTCATTCAGAATCAATTACTTTAAAAAGACCCGGTGCCTTAACATTTTTTATTAGGACACTTAACATTAATTAACACCCAGGGCAACGGGTGTACGTAAATAGAGCCTAATTTAGTTTTGTGATTCAAACAGATGGATCTGAAAGAGAAAATTGACCCTGACAAACTGCCTTCGCACATCGCCATTATCATGGATGGCAATGGTCGATGGGCAACCAGCAGGGGTGAGATGAGGGTTTTTGGTCACCAGAACGGTGTTGAGTCTGTTCGTCAAACCTCCACCGCTGCGGCTGAACTCGGTGTTAAGCACCTGACATTGTATGCGTTTTCGACCGAGAACTGGAAGAGACCTAAATGTGAAGTGGATGCCCTGATGAATCTGCTGGTACTCACCCTCAATTCAGAGTTGGGTACCCTGATGGAGAATAACATCAGGCTGAAGGCAATCGGAGATCTGGCCCACCTGCAGAAAAACTGTTATGCACAACTGATTGAAACCATTGATAAGACTAAGGATAACAACCGGATGGACCTGATTCTGGCTTTGAACTACAGCGGACGATGGGAAATCGCCGAAGCTGCGAGGCGCATTGCCGCTGAAACTGCAGCCGGACGCCTTGACCCTGAAAAGGTAGATTCAGAGTTGTTTGAAAAGTACCTGGAAACCAAAGATATACCGGACCCTGAACTCCTGATCAGAACCAGTGGCGAAAACAGAATCAGTAATTTTCTGCTCTGGCAGATCGCTTATGCGGAACTTTACTTTTCACCGAAACTCTGGCCTGACTTCAGAAAAAACGACCTCTACGAGGCCATCATTGATTACCAGAACCGGGAGCGACGTTTCGGAATGATAAGTGAACAAATAAAACCAGTTACCGATAAATGAATTTCAACCGCCTTTTTATTGTTGCCCTGTTTCTGCTGCTCTCTGTTGGTTCAATTGCACAGATCCGTCTCGGAGACGACCTCAGCGAAATCGATTACTCTAGCCCGAAAGAGTATATTATCGGCGGTGTCACAGTCAGTGGTGTTCAGTTCCTCGAACCCAATGTTCTGATCATGCTCTCCGGCCTGCAGGTTGCCGACCGGATCGAAATCCCAGGAGATAAAATCCGCAAAGCCATTGAAAAACTCTGGCAGCAAGGCCTTTTCGAAGACATCCGCATTTCTGCTACAAGCATTAAAGAAGACCTCATCTTTCTCGATATTTACCTGCAGGAAAGACCACGATTGTCGCGATTTTCGTTCAAAGGAATCAGAAAGTCAGAAGCCGATGACCTGCGCGAAAAAATTAAGCTTGTCAAGGGCGACGTGGTCACCGACAACGTGGTTGCCCGTACTTCCAACATCATCAAAAAGCATTTCAACGGCAAGGGGTTCCTTAATGCATCGGTTGACATTGTTCAGAAACGTGACTCGCTCAAATCCAACGATGTAAGTCTCTCCATCAACATCAACAAGGGAAGCAAGGTCAGAATCGAAAGCATCAATTTCATTGGGAATCACTATGTTTCTTCACTGAAACTTAAACATGCCATGAAAAACACCAAGGATAAAGGTGTTTTCAGGCCTTTCAGGGCATTGGATCAGCTGGTGCTGAAATCTCCCCGTAAACTACTGTCTTTCAATCCCGATACCATTGTTGAGTTCGGTACAGAGGTGATTACCAGTAATTTCAAATTCAGGATATTCAAGGCCTCCAAGTTTATTCAGGACGATTACAAGGACGACAAGGAACAGGTGCTCGCCGTATTCAATGAAGAAGGATTCAGGGATGCCGTGATCGTATATGATTCCATTACCCGTCTGAAGTCCAATGCCATTCGTATTGACATCAAGGTAAGCGAAGGCCGCAGATACTATTTCGGGGACATCAAATGGATCGGGAATACCAAGTATTCAGCCCAGCAGCTCAACGAAGTGCTCAAAATCAGAAAGGGCGATGTTTACAACCAGAAAGAACTCGATGCCAACCTCAACTATAACCCCAACGAAATTGACATCAGCACCTTATACCTCGACGACGGTTACCTCTTTTTCCAGGTTGTACCGGTAGAAGTCAGGGTTGAGAACGATACCATCGACATAGAGATGCGTATCCGCGAGGGCAAGCAGGCTACCATTAATAAAGTAATACTCAAAGGCAATACCCGGACCAACGACCACGTGGTCATCAGGGAATTGCGCACCAGGCCGGGTCAGCTGTTCAGCAGGTCTGACATCATCCGCACCACCCGGGAACTGGCACAGCTCAGGTATTTCGATCCGGAGAAAATCGTTCCCAACCCCATACCCAATGCCAACGATGGTACGGTTGACATTGAATACAGCGTGGAGGAAACCTCCAGCGATCAGATTGAACTCTCCGGAGGCTGGGGCTATGGAAGGGTTGTAGGTACCCTGGGTTTGTCGTTCAACAATTTCTCGGCACGCAATCTCTTCAATGGCAGTGCCTGGAGACCCATTCCTTCGGGTGACGGCCAGAAGCTGAGCCTTCGGATGCAGTCATACGGCAAGGGCTACATCAGCTACAGCGCTTCATTTACCGAACCATGGCTGGGCGGCAAGAAGCCAAATTCTTTCAGCGTCAGCTATTACCATTCCCTCTATTCTAATGGTGTTTCCAAATCGAGCGACAGCTATCAGGCATTCAAGATCGATGGTCTGAGTTTTATGCTGGGTAAGCGGCTCGAGTGGCCCGATGATTTCTTTACACTGATGAACCGCATCAGCCTGCAGACCTACAACCTGAACAATTACGGAAGCATTTTCGCTTTCGGCAACGGCAACGGAACCTACCGCAATTTCAGTTACGGCATCACCCTGGCAAGAAATTCAATCGACAGCCCGATTTTCCAGCGCTCAGGATCTGAAGTCTCTCTCAGCCTGGACGTAACACCCCCGTATTCCCTCTTCAGTGATCAGGATTATTCGACCATGGAAGACCAGGAGAAATACAAATGGATTGAATACCACAAATGGAAATTCAGTGCATCATTGTATCGTCAGATTGTGGGTAACCTGGTGCTGAGTGTAAGAACGAAGTATGGATTTCTGGGGCTATACAACAACGACATAGGGGTTACCCCTTTCGACCGGTACTACCTTGGGGGAGACGGACTTTCGGGTGCCAACAACCTCGACGGACGTGAAATCATCGGCATGCGCGGATATTCAAACGAGAGTCTTACGCCTGATTATTACAAAAACAAAAACGTTGGAGCGACCATTTACAACAAAAGCACCCTTGAACTCAGGTATCCGCTCTCACTCAATCCCAGTGCCACCATATACATGATGGGCTTTGTGGAAGCCGGAAATGCCTGGAAGGATTTCAGGAGTTTTAATCCTTTCGCGCTGAAACGTTCTGCCGGGGTGGGTGTAAGGGTGTTCCTGCCGATGTTCGGTTTGCTCGGACTTGACTGGGGATACGGCTTCGACGATGTACCTGGCCTGCCTTCAGCCAACAAGGGTCAGTTCCACTTCTCGATTAACCAGAGTATCGATTGATGTATTTCAGGAAACTCCGGAATCAGGCTGATCTGCCAGGCAGTGTGCAAATTATGGCAGGTTTTTTGTTAAAGCAGGTTAAACCAAATTAAACACCATAACCCCATTAAAACAGGGAGGATAAAACATGAGAAGAACATTCATCATTGCTGTTGTCTTTTTTGCTGCTGTGGTAACTGCATCAGCCCAGAAATTTGCTTATGTTGACAGTGAGTTTATTCTTGAAAACATTCCTGAATATGCAGATGCCAAAGCTGAGATTGATGAGCTGTCCATTCAGTGGCAGCGCGACATTGAAGCCAAATTCAGTGAAATAGACCAGCTCTACAAAAATTTCAAGGCAGAAGCAGTTTTGCTGCCCGAAGACATCAAAAACAAGCGCGAAGAAGAGATTATTGCCAAAGAGAAAGTTGCCAAGGACCTCCAGAAACAGCGGTTCGGCAAAGACGGTGATCTCTTTAAACGTCGTCAGGAACTCATCAAGCCCATTCAGGAGAAGATATACAGTGCCATTGAGTCACTGGCCGCCACTGAAAACTATGCTGTAATATTCGACAAAGCCGGTAGTGTTTCCATGATGTACACCAATCCGCGTTACGATATCAGCGAGGAAGTGCTTGATAAGCTCGGATATTCTTATAAATCAAGACAATAAGAAATCCAGAATAGTCTTAACTTGACGAAAGCAGTAAACCTCACGCATTACAATGCTTTCATTAATAATAATTTACTTCTGAATTCCGGCGGCAACCAGGCAATGCTTTCTGATAAAGAAATTTTGCTATTTTTGCGTCAAAATTAACCTTAACCCTTATCCGATTACAATGAAAAACATTCTGAAATTCTTCCTGATACTTGCTGTAGTTGTTTCGGTGCAGCAGGTAAGTGCCCAGAAAGCGCCCAAACTTGGTCATATTAATTTTGCTCAGCTTTACGAATTAATGCCGGGTCAGGATTCCATCAAGAAAGCCTTTGCTGACTACCAGTCACAGCTTCAGACCCAATTCCAGGCCATGCAGTCAGAGTATGAAACCAAGCTGACCGATTACCAGAACAACCAGGCAACCATGTCGAATATCATCAAGCAAACCAAAGAGAAAGAGATACTCGACCTTCAGAAACGCATTCAGGACTTTCAGCAGACCGCACAGGAAGATCTTCAGGCTAAAGAAGCTGAGCTCACAGCGCCCATCATCGACAAAGCCCGCAATGCCGTAAAGGATGTGGCCAAAGAAAATGGCTATACCTTTATTTTCAACTCAACCGAAGGCTTGCTTCTTTATACCGAACCAGCTGATGACATCATGGGCCTTGTTAAGAAAAAACTGGGTCTGAAATAATCACTGACGTAACTTTTTACTTAAAGCCAGGCCTTCCATCGTGAAGACCTGGCTTTTTCTTTACAGAAAGTCACGCTGCTGCAGTATTGCATGCAATTGTAGTTGTTGACGATTTATGATGCCGGCAGCAAATAAAATTCTAACTTTGGGTGAGTTTTTTCAGGCAAACAGCCGGAAAACATTTCACTTTACTCTTAACACTCAAAACCGGAGTCATGAAAGCAGCCAATCTCCTGATTTCAATTTTTCTTTTTCTGGTCATCTTACCGGAAGCCTTCAGCCAGCAGGTAAAACCCACACCCAAAGCTGAAAAGGCTTTTCACAACGAACAGCCCGTTGATCCGTGGATTCCGGGAAACGGCCCCAGAGAAAAATCTCCTGCTTATCATCGTGAATCTTCGGTTTTTTATACCACGCAGGTGAATATCAGCAACGATGGTTACAACATTCTGGGTGATGCAGCCAATGAACCTTCCCTGGCCATTGATCCGCTGAATCCCGACCGTATGGCCATCGGCTGGAGACAGTTCGATTATATCGGAAGCAATTTCCGCCAGGCAGGTTACGGATATTCGGATGACGGCGGTGAAACCTGGACATTCCCCGGAGTGATCGATCCGGGCGTATTCCGGTCAGACCCTGTACTTGAGGCTGACAATCAGGGCACATTCCATTACAACAGCCTGACATCAAGCGGAGGTAGTTACTTTTGCCGTGTTTTCAGAAGTGAAGACGGCGGTGCAGGCTGGGACGACGGTGTTCCGGCACAGGGAGGTGACAAGCAATGGATGGAAATCGACAAAACCGGAACCCTGGGTGAAGGGAATATTTATGCCTTCTGGACATCCTATTACAGTTACTGTTTCCCCGGTAATTTTACCCGTAGTGCGAATGGGGGAGATTCTTATGAAGATTGTGTTTCGGTTGATGGTGACCCCTATTGGGGAACCCTGGCTATCGGCACAGAAGGGGAACTCTATATTGCCGGAGCGGGTAGCAATGATGGTGTGGTGGTAGTAAAAAGCTACAATGCCAATGAACCCGGCAGCTTTATTGCCTGGGATTATTATACCCAGGTGGATATGGACGGCTACATGGGTGCCGGTCCCGATGTGAACCCCGGCGGTTTGCTAGGTCAGGCTTCTATCGCGGTGAATCAGGCTCCCGGGCCCGGACAGGGAAATGTCTATGTGCTGGTATCGGTGAGCAGGATTTCAAATGGTGACCCCGGCGATGTGATGTTTGCCAAAAGTACCGATGGCGGGCTGTCATTCAGCGACCCGGTGAGGATAAACGATGACTTTTCCATATCCAATACCCAGTGGTTCGGTACCATGTCAGTAGCACCCAACGGTCGCATTGATGTGGTATGGCTCGATACCCGTGATGCCCCGGCCAACGACCCCGTGTGGTCGGCGCTCTACTATTCCTATTCACTCGATCAGGGTGAAACGTGGTCTGACAATGAGCTGCTTTCCGATTCATTCGACCCTCATGTAGGTTGGCCGAATCAGGAGAAAATGGGGGATTATTTCGATATGATCTCTGACAACGGCAATGCACACCTGGCCTGGGCAGCAACCCTTAACGGTGAACAGGATGTTTACTATGGCCGGATTACTCCGCTCATTACCGGAATCTCAGGCCCGGATAGTGACGGCAGCCTGCTGACCTTTAACGTAAGCCCGAACCCTCTTACATCCACTTCAGCCGTAACTTTCAACCTTGCCAGGGGTTCGCATGTGAAAATTGAATTGTACAGCCTCACCGGCGCCCTGACACACACACTTGCCGACGGCTTTTTTACTCCGGGAGTTCATTCTGTAAAACTGGGTGACTTACCTCTTCCGGCAGGTTTTTATACCTGTACCATTACAGCAGGCAACAGCAAAAAGACCGTAAAACTGGCTAAAGTTGCGCAATAACCCATTTCCCTTGATGAACTGCTCAATACGACCGGCTTCGTTGAGAATCCGGTCGTATTGTTAATAATTAGTTAACAATGTTAACTAATGAAATTATGTTGTATTTTCGCCGGAAAACCTGAACGCCATGAAGAATGTTCCGTTTGACGAACAACCGTTTGGCTGGATCTGTTCGATGCTCGGTAAGGGTTACCTGCAGTTGCTGAATGAGAAGCTGCTGCATCTGGGTATCGACAGGTATTACTATACTTTGTTGCTGATTCATGCCAACAATGGTGAAATCAACCAGCAGCAGCTGGCGGAATTGCTTGAAACGGAAAAGGTCAGTGTATCGCGCATCATCGACTATCTTTCCAGGGAGGGATTTGTCATGAAGGTTACCCGGCACAACGACCGCCGGAAGCATTACCTGGCGCTTACAGCCAAAGCGGTGCAATCCATTCCGTCGATCAGACAGGCCATTGATGAAACCAACAGGGAGGTCCTGTCAGGAATGGGCAAAGAGCATCAGGCATCGCTTTATAGAATGATGAACGTTTTGAAAGAGAATATTTTAAACAATAAACTGATCCGATGAGGTTGAATGTATTTCTGGGTTCATTGCTGTTGGCCGCAATGGTAATGGTATCCTGCAAGGGAAAAAAAGAGAATAAAGGCAAGTCGGGCAAGGAAAGGCCTCCTGTGGTGGTGGATGTAATGATTGCGGCGGTTTCAGACATCAGCGCAGAGATTGAGGTAAACGGGACAGTATTGTCGGAGGATATGGTTGAGCTTCGCCCTGAGGTAAGTGGTCGGCTTACTTTTCTGAGCATCCCCGATGGTGCGCAGGTTGAGGCCGGAACTGTGCTGGCCCGTATCAACGATGCTGATCTTCAGGCACAGCTTAAGCAGCAGCAGGTGCAGCTTGAACTGGCCGAAAAAACAGAGCATCGTCTCAGTCAGTTACTTGAGGTAAATGGTGTGGATCAGGCTGCATACGATGCAGCCCTCACACAGGTCAACCTGTTCAGGGCCAACATTGATGTGCTGAAAGCCCAGATTGATAAAACCGTGATCAGGGCTCCGTTTACCGGAACCCTTGGGCTGAGGCTGGTTAGTCAGGGCGCTTATGTGTCGCCTTCAACCCTCATTGGGACCCTTCAACGCACCGACCGGATCAAGATTGACTTTTCGGTTCCGGAGGTTTACGGCAGCCTGGTTAAGCCTGGTCAGACCGTTGAAGTGAGAACTACAGGCCGTGAAGGGAAGTTTATGGCGACGGTAAAAGCCATTGAGCCACAGATCAATACCTCAACACGGAATCTGAAAGTCAGGGCACTGATCAACGATCCTGTTCTGAATCCCGGAGCCTTTGTTAAGGTTTACCTCAGCAGTGCACAGCGCAATGTTGTCGTTCCGGCCAATGCAGTAATCCCGGATGCCATGTCGAATCAGGTGGTGCTGGTGAAGAGTGGCAAGGCGGTGTATACTGACGTAGAGACAGGAATCCGGAACAGCAATGGTGTGGAAATCCGCAACGGTATTCAGGCAGGCGATACCCTCGTAGTAAGCGGCGTATTGTTTACCCGTCCGGGAGCACCACTGAAAGTCAGAAAAATTGTCGGGTAAATCCCCGTTATTCACTATCCCTTGTGACAAACTTAGGTGGGAAACGCATGGAGATGCAGAAAAATTGACGTTACATAACTATGAATATATCTGAATTATCGGTCAACCGGCCGATTCTGGCTACAGTGATGAACCTGTTTCTGGTGCTTCTCGGAGTGATCGGATACACTTTTCTGGGGGTAAGGGAATTTCCGGCCATCGACCCCCCCATGATTACAGTAAGCACTTCTTACGCCGGAGCCAATGCCGACATCATCGAGAGCCAGATTACCGAACCTCTTGAAAAATCAATCAACGGTATTCCGGGAATCCGTACCATATCGTCGACCAGTTCGGTAGGCCGCAGTTTCATCAGCGTTGAGTTTAATGTTGATGCCGATCTCGAAGCAGCCGCCAACGATGTACGCGATAAGGTAAGCCAGGCCACCCGCAACCTGCCTCAGGACATTGATGCTCCTCCGGTAGTATCAAAGGCCGATGCCAACAGTGACTTTATCATCCTGATGGCTGTGCAGAGTCCGAGCAAGGGCTTGTTAGAACTGAGCGACTATGCCGAGAATGTGCTGCAGAATAAATTTCAGACCATTCCTGAAGTAAGTGCCGTGAACATCATCGGCCAGAAACGGCCTGCTATGCGCATCTGGATTGATCCCGACAAGCTGAATGCCTTCAACCTCGCCTTCAACGACTTATCTGCGGTACTCAACAAGGAGAATGTTGAGATCCCGTCAGGGAAAATTTACGGAAACAGAACCGAACTCACCATCAGGGCGATGGGCAAGCTGACAACTGAGGACGATTTCAGGAATCTGATCATCCGCGCGGATGATGAAGGCATTGTCAGACTGAAAGATGTTGCGTCGGTTGAACTGGGCCCGCAGAATTACGAATCGAGCTGGAAGCTTAACGGTACCAGTGCCGTTGGTGTGGCCATCACACCTCAGCCAGGAGCCAACTACATCAGCATCTCTGATGAATTCAACAAACGGCTTGCCGAGATTGAAAAAGCCAATAAGGGCGACATTACCTTTACCACCCTGATTGATACCACCCGCAATGTCAGGAAATCGCTCAAGGAGGTGCAGGAGACCCTGCTGCTATCGATATTCCTCGTTATCATGGTGATTTTCCTTTTCTTCCGTAACTGGCTGATGGCCCTCAGGCCTCTGGTTGACATTCCGGTATCGCTGATTTTCACCTTTTTCATCATGTATGTGCTCGGGTATTCGGTCAATATCCTGACTCTGCTGGCCATCATTCTTGCTACCGGACTGGTGGTGGATGATGGGATTGTGGTTACCGAGAATATTTTCAGGAAAATTGAAAAAGGGATGCCGGCCCGTAAGGCAGCCATTGAAGGCAGTAAAGAGATTTTCTTTGTGGTGATCTCCACTTCTGTAACCCTGGCCATTGTGTTTCTTCCGGTGTTGTTCCTCGAAGGTTTTGTAGGCAGCCTGTTTCGTGAGTTTGGCGTTGTACTTGCGGTGGCTGTGCTGGTTTCTTCGTTTGTTTCTCTTACCATTACCCCCGTACTGAATGTGATCCTGAGCAAACGTGGCGTAGGCCATGGCAGGTTTTACGATCGTACCGAGCCGTTTTTCACCGGATTTGAACTTGGCTATAAAAACCTGCTTTCCAGGTTTATCCGGGTTCGCTGGGTGGCCTGGGTAGGTGTGGCAATCAGTCTGGGGCTTGTTTACTTCATCGGTACCAGCCTCCAGCGCGAAATAGCTCCCATCGAAGACAAATCCAGCGTAAGGCTGCAGATTATCGGTCCGGAAGGAGCGAGCTATCCTTACATGATGGAAGCCGGAACATTGCTGATCAACTACATGATGGATTCCATTCCCGAGGAGGAGTTCTCGTTTACCGCCATCCCCGGCTTTTCAAGTACCGGAGTCAACAGCGGATTCGGACGTATCGGATTTGTGCCGGCTGATGAACGCGATCGTTCGCAGAGTGAGATAGCCCGTGAACTGGCTATGAAATTCAGCCGTTTCAACAACGTACGCATTTTCCCGGTTGAAGAGCAAACCATTTCTGTCGGACTGGGTTCACGCGGTGCTCTTCCGGTTCAGTTTGTGATCCAGAACCTGGACTTCGAAAAAATCAGGGAGGTGATTCCCCGTTTTCTTGAACAGGCCAGAAACGATACCACGTTTCAGAATGTGGATGTGAACCTGAAATTCAACAAGCCGGAAGTTGACATTACCATTGACCGCCTCAAGGCCCGTGAACTGGGACTTACCGTGACCGATGTAGCAGAGGTGCTGCAGAGTGCTTTCAGTGGTCGCCGGCAGGCATACTTTATCATGAACGGCCGCCAGTATGAAGTCATCAGTCAGGTAAGTCTGGCCGACCGGCAGAAGCCCAACGACATTCCCAACCTTTATGTGCGCAATAACAAGGGTGATAACATTTCCCTGGCTTCGGTTGTGAACATTGTGCCCAATGCCAATCCGCCGTCACTGTATCACTACAACAGGTATAAGTCGGCTACCATTTCGGCGTCGCTGGCCGAAGGAAAGACCATTGGCGACGGTGTAAAAGCCATGCAGGACATCGCTGCTGAATTGCTGGATGAAAGTTTTCAGACTTCACTGGCAGGCCCCTCACGTGATTATGCTGAAAGCTCCTCCAATACAGCTTTCGCGTTTCTGCTGGCCCTGTTGCTCATTTTTATGATTCTGGCGGCTCAGTTTGAGAGTTTCCGCGATCCGCTCATCATCATGATTACCGTGCCGCTGGCTATTGCCGGGGCAATGCTCAGCCTCTGGATATTCGGTCATACCCTCAACATCTTTTCCGAAATTGGAATGATTATGCTCATTGGTCTGGTAACCAAGAACGGGATTCTGATTGTGGAATTTGCCAACAAGAAGCGCGAAGAGGGTATGGGCATCCGGGAAGCTGCCATCGAAGCCGCTTCGCTGCGTCTGAGGCCGATATTGATGACCAGTCTCGCGACCGCACTCGGAGCTCTCCCCATTGCGCTTAGCCTCGGTTCAGCAGCCACCAGCCGGATACCGCTCGGAATTGTGGTTGTGGGTGGCATCGTTTTCTCCCTGATCCTCACCCTTTTTATTATTCCGGCTGTGTATACCTTCCTCTCTGGAAAACGCGCAGTTAAAGGAAACGAAACATTAGAAAAGTTTGATACAGTCTGATGCAGGGATTAATCCGTGCTGAGCTAACGGAATAAGCGTACAACGATATTCGAACAGAGATGAAAAGATTAGTAACCAACCTTGTCCTGCTGGCATCGGCCATTGTCAGCCTGCCGTCAGTCGCCCAGACCCCGCTCTCGCTCAGGAGTGCCATTGATACGGCCCTGCTGCGCAACCTCGACATACGGATTGCCCGCAACAATCTCGAAATTCTCCGCCAGGAAAACACCTTCGGGATGGCCGGTGGTATGCCCGTTGTTACAGCTACGGCCAGTGATGTGTTGTCGGAAAACAACAACTGGCAGAAAACAAACGATCAGAGTGAATCATCGGTCACGGGAACCGGTGAAAACGCGCTGAGTCTGGGTGTAAATGCCGGAATCACCCTTTTCAGCGGGCTGAAGGTCGTTGCGACCCGCGAACGCCTGAACCTGCTTGAGTCGCGCGGGGAAATCGCATTGAATCAGCAGATTCAGACCGTGGTTGCCGGGGTAATGCTAAGCTATTACGACATCATCCGCCAGCAGAACTACCTGAAAATCATCCGCCAGTCTCTTGAGGTTTCAGAACAGAAATATGCCATTGCTGAAGTCAGAAAAAACATCGGCATGGCCGATGCTGTGGAATACCTTCAGGCTGCTACCGATCTCAATTCAGCCAGGCAACAGGTGGTGCTGCAGGAAACGATGATCAGCCAGAGTGTGAACACCTTGCGGAACCTGATCAACATCGGCGCCAGCACTTTTGTACTCACCGATACCATTGCTGTCGGTGTGATGTCAGAGCCCGATTCCGTGATGGCCAGCCTGAAAAAAAACCTTCAATACCTCTCGGCCGATACCGATGTTTCGGTCAGTACCATGCTGGTGAAAGAAAACAGGGCCGGAAGGTATCCCTCACTCAGACTCAACGCCGGTTATGACATCTACAACAACAGTTTCAGCAAGGGGGCCCTCCGCATTACCCGTAACTATGGCCCTTATGCAGGTATTGCGCTGCAGATACCGGTTTTCAGCGGATTTGTCCAGCATACACGCGTGAAAACTGCTGAAATCGGACTGCTGAATGCCCGTCTTGAGAAAGATGTTGTGCTCAACAACCTTACCGAGAGCGCCCTTAACCTCCTTGCTTCCTACCAGAGCTCCGTCAGACTGATCGGTGAGCAGCGCAGCAACCTGGCCATGACTGCCCGGCTGGTGGATGTGGTTCTGAAGAAATATCACCTGAACGAAGCCACCATTCTCGATGTAAAAGCCGCCCAGAGCAGCTATGAACAGGCAGCCTATCAGCTTATCAACCTGATATATGCCGCCAAATCGGCCGAAATCGGGCTGCGGCAACTTACCAACAGCCTGACGTTCTGAAATCCCCGGCAGCCGTCATGATTTCCGGTTGTGCAAAAAAAAAGCCCCGCAGTGTCTGCAGGGCTTTTCAGGAAAAATGAACTGTAAGTATATTAAATTACTTTAACATTTACTGCGTTTAATCCTTTTCTTCCTTCTTCAAGATCGAAAGATACTTCGTCGTTTTCTCTTACTTCGTCAATAAGACCCGATACGTGTACAAAATACTCCTTGTCAGAATCGTTGTCTTTAATAAATCCAAATCCTTTCAAATCGTTGAAGAATTTAACTGTTCCTTTACTCATGATGTTTGTTTTGTTAAAAATTGTCCGGCAAAAGTAATCATTATTTAACCATCACAAGCTTTTTTATTTGAAAATCAGCATAAAGCGCAATTTCCCGGGATTCAAGCGGTTGAAATATGGACATTTTTCTGGTTGATTCTGCAGCAGCCTCTCCGCAGATTCAATATTTTCCTAACTTTAACTCTCTGGAGTTTATGACCTCTTTCCGATATTTTTTTCTGCTTTAATCGTTTAATCATTGCCTGATCTATGAGAAAATTCCTGCTTCTTACACTAACCGGTTGTCTATGGTCGGTTGCCCTTTTTTCGCAAATTCAGGTGACTGCGCCAGTGAAACAGGATTTTACAGGTCCGATGGGATTCCTCTCTTCGGGCTGGATGCAGGGCCGGGAGGCCGGCAGCAGGGAGAGTTTTATGGCTGCCGACTACCTGCTTTCACAGATGCTTCAGCTGGGCCTTCAGCCTGGTAACGGTGCCGGATACTTTCAGGACTTTGACATTGTTCGGTATCAGTCTGCCGGAAGCAGTTTGCGCATAGCCACTCCTGACGGAAAATCCCTGTCAGAAAGAAGCTTTGTTCCGGGGCGCGATTTTGTGATGGATGCCGGTCCCAGCGACATTTCGGTTAGGGCGCCCCTGGTTTTTGCCGGCTATGGCATTGTAGCGCCGGAAGCCGGTATTGACGATTACCATAAACTGAAAGTTGAGGGTTCTGTGGTGCTGATACTCGATGGTTTTCCATCACTTGGAAAATCATCCCTGGCCGACCCGGCATCTGCTGAAGCCGGGATTGACGAAAGCCTGTTAAGCCTGAAATCCAGGCGCAACCAGGCCTTCAGCCACGGAGCAAAGGCCCTGATCGTGATCTGTTCCGACAAAAAGCTTGCAGAATATTCTGCTGAATCAGGCAACCAGGTTCCGGAAACCTCGGCTTTCTTAAGCAGTCCATCCCCTTATCCTGCCTACACCGATCATTTATGGGCACTGCCAGATGACCAGCCTGAAATACCGGTATGTTACATCAGCCAGCGCCTTGCTGCCCTGCTCATGGGTTCAGACATAGCGGTGTTCGCTGAAGCAGAAAAAACCGGCGATGCCCGGAAGGTAGATTCCCCGGGACCAATCAACAACTGGCAGATTCATTTATCCGCCACTTTTCAGGAAGAACGCCTGAGAGGACGGAATGTCCTCGGCCTGATCCGGGGTGCCGATACCAGCCGCGTTGTGGTTATCGGTGCCCACTATGACCACCTGGGTGAGCGTAATGGTTTTATCTACAACGGTTCCGACGACAACGCCTCCGGGGTAGCCGGTATGCTGGCCCTGGCCGCTGCCTGGAAACGATCGGGTGTCCAGCCTCCTGTAAACCTGCTGTTTGCCGCCTGGGCCGGTGAAGAGAAGGGCCATCTCGGGAGCCGGTACTTTGTAAACGACCACGATTTCAAAAAGTCCGGAATACTGCTGAATCTCAATTTCGACATGATCTCACGCAGTGATGAAACCGATACATCCCGCAACATCCTCAGCATCGGGATGCTTAAAGGGACCAACGATCTCCGCGAAATGGCCATCCGGGAGAACAGGTACCTCAGCCGTCCGTTTAACCTCGATCTGTGGGAGACAACGGGTGGTGGAGGAAGCGATTATGCCGCTTTCTCCCTGAAGAAAATACCTGTGATGAGTTTCTTTACCGGATTTCACCGGGATTATCACACACCCGGCGACGTTTTCACGAAAGCCGATCACGATAAAATGGAAGCAGTGCTGCAGCTGGCAAACCGTATGCTTGTGGCTTACCTGTCGGAGATTATCCGGTAACCAAACCTCACCATCATGGAAACAATCAAACAGGACCCCGTATGCTGCCCGCCATTTAACCCGGAACCCTGGCACGACCGGTTTCACGAATGGAACGGGAAACTTTTTATCCGCGATCAGGTGCGGACATTCTTTTTCATGCCCCTTAATTTCGGCAGCGTTATGCGAAGGATTATGGGCAAAGTTGAGGAAGCCGCTGGTGAAATGCCCGACTACCTCTGCCTCTCTGACCATACATCGCGCTGGAATATGGATGTGTATCTTGCCGTAAACAAGCAGATCGGGAACGCCGAAAACCAAACCTTTTCAGGACGCTATTACAGCCGGGTGTATGAAGGGAAGTTCAGCAAGACCGGTCAATGGTCGGAGGATTACAAAAAAGCCGTTTCTGAAAAAGGACTCACGATTGACCGATGGTTTATGTGGTACACTACCTGTCCCAAATGCGCACGTAAGTCGGGAAAGAACTATGTGGTGATCATTTGCAGCGTGAAGCCGGGAAATTAACCTTTTTTAAACCTCTTTCCGGTTTCAAAGCCGATAGAAACCTTAGCTTTGCATACCGACCCGTAACAGCCAATCGCTGCTGCTGAGTTTTCCGGTATTCTATTTCCGGATCATCAGTCAATGGCGATGTGCTGAAAACTGTTATGCTATGATGAAAAAACTCCTGTTGACTGCTCTCACCGGCCTTTTGCTGTTTGTTACAAAGGCGCAGGACAAAACCCCTGATCCGCTCAGCAGCCTGATCAACCAGACACTGATGCACCAATTGCTCAACGATTTTGACCGCAGTCTGGTAGTAGATTATCTGGCTCCCGGGTACTATACCACCGGTGCTGAAAAGGCTGGTATTGCTGCTGGCTTTGCGGAAGCCGATTACTACGAAACCGCCTTGCTTGCCCGTGATGGTGATTACTACCAGCGTGAATTGATGCAGATGCTTACTACCTCCCTTATCCCTTATGTGCCTGCAGATTCAGTAATGCAGATCCTGGTAAAGGAAGGCAATAAACTGCTGTTTGAACTCAGGTTTTCGAGGGTTAAGGATACCGTAACCTTTACTCAGGCCGACAGGGAAAAACGGCGGAGCAAGTCAGTAAGCATTGCACAGGACAGGCTTCAGCGCCTGGCGGTCATCGATGAAGGCAAAGGCATCAGCCTCAATAGCCGGCTTTTCGGGGATACACTCAGGGTAACAGAGCTGTACAACAGAAAAGCCGGGTTGCCGGAGATTGATCACTATTATTTCAGCGACGGACTCCTGACCCGCACCGAAACCTATGAAATGGTACAGGGGGAAAAACAACTGATGGCTTCAGCACAGTTCAGCAACTACAACGGAAGACCCGGATTCAGCAAGGTTCTCAGCCGCAAGGGAGAGGTAAGTGACTCCACCCATTATTACTATTCAGAAGGACGACTCATCCATTACCTCGGCTACAGCGGGGGCAACGAGTCCTTGTCGGTGACCATAGTCTATAACAGAATTGGATGGCCGGCCATCAAAACACTGAAATCGCCACAGCGAAACTATACCGTTGACTATTCATTCTCAGGCAGCAATGTTGCTGAAGCCGAAATTGACGATAAGATGAAAGCCTTCCGCAGGCATTACATCCTCAGAACCAACGCAGCGAAACAGCCCGTTGAATTTGAATACAGCCAGATAGCCAAAGAATCCCTGGTGGAAGCGCTGAAAAACAAATGGGTGTTTGGCTACGACTCACGGGGTAACATTGCTTCCATTACTGTTCTCGGCAGCAAGGAACAGAAGGAGCGCGAAATCCGTTTTGAGTATACCTTTTATTAAACGCAGCCTGCTAGGACTCACACAACCGCGGGTAGCTGAAAAGAGGCTATGACCATCAACTACTGGTCACTTCGTGTGACTGAATTCGTTGTACGTTCTAATATACTGCTGATCACAGCAGTGGTGCTGCTGAGTCTCGCAACCGGGGTTCTGGCCGGAGGGCAACCCCATACCGGGCTGTATCTGCTGCTGCTCGCCGCCGCCTGTTCGTTCGAGTATTTTCTACACCACTACCTTAAATTTATCCTGAGCGGGAACAGAAATGCTCCGGAAAAGTTTTCGTGGTTGCTCCACAACCTGAAAGCCGTCAGGGTGATCATACTGCTTTCAGGTGCCGTTACCGTGATTACTTTCCTCCTGGTCTCCCGTACCGTGATGCTGATTGTGCTGCTTACCGGTTTTTTCACGCTGCTTTATTCTTTGCCGGCAAGGGGAGAGGGCTCTGTTTTTTCGCTCCGGAGGATTCCCTTGCTGAAAACGTTTGCCACTGCGCTCATCTGGACAGTAATCACCGTATATGTCCCTTTCGCGGATGCCGGATTTGTTGAAACCACGGGATTGTCCCTGATCTTTTTTACCAGGTTCCTGCTGCTCTTCTCCGTCGCCCTGATGTTCGATCTGCGCGATGTGGCTGAAGACAGGTCCGCAGGCATCCTCACCATTCCCGGCCTTGCCGGCCGCCGGCTGACCCTTGTGCTGGTTTCGGTCTTATTGCTGGGTTTCATGGGTGCCTCCTGCCTGCTTCCAGTTGCAATGCCTGACCGCCTTTTGCCGGCCCTGGCTGCTGCTGCACCTTTGTTTATGATTATTTTTATCCCCCGGTTGTGGGCCGACGACCTTTTTTTGGCTCTGGTGCTCGATGGCTCGCTGGTGGTGTATGGCCTCGGTGTGCTCCTTGGGTGACCAGCGCGAAGGTTGGTTGCGGGATCATGTTCAACACTGCTTCATGAAGATGGAAAAATACATTGCCCTGCTGCGAGGCGTTAACGTCAGCGGAAAGAACCTGATAAAAATGGCGGAACTGCAGCAGTTGCTGGCTGCTTCCGGACTCTCAGAGGTGCGCACCTATATCCAGTCCGGCAACATTGTCTTCGGGGCGGAAGATCAGCCTTGTGAAAAGCTTGCTGCCCGGATTGCCACTGCCATTGAAACACACTTCGGGCTGAAGGTCCCGGTTGTGGTGGTGAAGCAGGAGGAGCTCAGGCGGATTCACGGGTACAATCCCTTTGCCGGGAAAAGCAGTATTCCGGCCAATCGTCTATATTTTACATTGCTTGCAGACAAGCCGGAGCAGGCAAAGGCGGCTTCCATGGCCGAAGGTAATTATCTTCCTGAGGAGTATGTGCTGCAGGATCGGGTGGTTTATCTATGCCTGCCCGGTGGTTACGGTAACACCCGTCTTGACAACAATTTCCTGGAGCGGAAGCTGGGGGTGCAGGCTACAACGCGTAACCTGGCCACCATTCAGAAGTTGCTCGGGATGTAGCTGCATACAAATTGCCCCGGGGAAGGAAGCACGGTATAACAACTCCTGATAAGGCAAGAATCCGGCATATACCGGTAACCCAGAGAAGTTATGAAACAGACAGATCATCAGTTTGCCACGAATGACGGCCGCCGTGGCCGTTTGCTGGCGTATGGGCCTTCCTTTTCGGGGGCATTGCTCACCTATCTGCTGTCGCTCAGCACGGAGAGCCGTTCGCGGTTCGGCCCCCATCCTTTCACTGAAGAGGGAATTGAGGCCAATTTCGCCGGGCCGGATGCCGCCCTGGGCTTTGTGGCCTGCGAAGAACCTTCCGGAGCAGTGGTTGGCTATGCCCTGCTGAAACCGGGGCTGCTGGACGCCGATGCGTTGCGCTATGCCGGATACAGCAACGGCATTTTACCGGAAGAAACCTGCACCTTTGCCCCTTCGGTGGCCGACAACTGGCAGGGCTCCGGTCTGGCCCGACAGCTCTTTGAGGTTGTGAAACAGACTGCCCTGGATTCAGGTTTCCGCACAATGGTATTGTGGGGAGGCACCCAGGCCACCAACGCCCGTGCCATCGCCTTCTACCGCAGGCTGGGTTTTCACGAAGCCGGCCGATTCGAGCATAACGGCAGCAACCTGGATATGTGGATAGAGTTGTGGGATCGCTGAGAAGATTGAGGCCGGAAGTCGGATCGAAGAAGAAGTAAGAGGTAGGAGGTAAGAGACCTTTCTTTGGGGATTGGTTGTTTGTTTCATGATTCTTTTTCATCATCAACATTCCCAGAAGTGAGTAATAAGTAGTGAGTTGTGAGAGCTTTCTTTGGGGGTTGGTAGTTTGTATTATGATTCTATTTCATCATCAGCATTTTAAGTTTTGAGTAGTAAGTGATGAGACCTTTCTTTGAGGATTGGTTGTTTGTTTCATGATTCTTTTTCATCATCGACATTCCCAGAAGTGAGTAATGAGTAGTGAGTTGTGAGAGCTTTCTTTGGGGGTTGGTTGTTTGTTTCATGATTCTTTTTCATCATCGACATTCCCAGAAGTGAGTGGTGAGAGCTTTCTTTGAGGGTTGGTTGTTTGTTTCATGATTCTTTTCATTTACTCAGGCATTGTCTGTTTTCAGTTAAGCATCAATCTTCGCCCCGGAGGGGCAGCTTAAAATTGCCCGGGGCAGCGTCCCGGGTTCCGGAAAGAAAGGTTTTTTTTCGCCCTGAAGGGGCAGGTTAAGCCATTGTTTGAATTCGTTTTCATCCTTATCCACCACAAATAATTGATATTTGAAGTCCATCCTTCTGCTTGCCAGCATACATACACAAGCAGGCAAGCTCAGGGGCCGAAGCCGGAGGGTTGAATTAAGGTAAGAAATGAGTTAATGGTTAGTGCCGGGTTCCCGGGCAGCATTTTGTTTGACAACACAGGAGACCTCCTGCCCGGTAAAACCCCGTGCTACCTGCACCGGAGAATCGGGCAGATGAAAGATGCTCGGAATGATTCCTGTCAATGAACCAGTAATTTGTTGGATTACTTTCCGGAAAGTTGCACTAATTTTAAGGTCTTCAATTCCTGAGTCCGAAACTTTTAGCCCAATGATATGCTCAACCTCCGGTTTATTCTTCTGACTATCATGTTCACTACCTTGCTGTTCAACGTAAGTTGTTCAGAGTCAAAGGATCCTCAGCCGGAACCGCCGGTTGTGGAACAGCCTGACACCCTCTTTATCCGGGGAGCTGATGTCAGTTGGCTGCCGCAAATGGAGGCGACCGGTTACAAATTTTACAACGATCAGGGGGTGGAGCAGCCTTGTCTGCAGATCCTGAAAGATCATGGCATCAACGCCATCCGTTTGAGAACCTTCGTCAACCCTTCCGATCACCGCACCGATGGTCACTGTAGCAAGGAAGAGACCGTGGCCATGGCCCTGAGGGTGAAGGAGATGGGCATGAAGCTGATGATCGATTTTCACTACAGCGATTCGTGGGCCGACCCCGGCAAGCAGAACAAGCCTGCCGCCTGGAAAAACCACCCCTTTGAGCAGCTGGTCACCGATGTGTATGATTATACGGTGGAAGTAATGACAGCCCTCAGGGATGCCGGTATCACCCCGGAATGGGTACAGGTGGGCAATGAGATCTCCGGTGGAATGCTGTGGCCCGACGGCAGCAATGCCGGAAGCTGGACTCAGCTTACCCGCCTCATCAACAAGGGCTACGACGCGGTGAAAACGGTCAGTCCCACCTCAAAGGTGATCCTGCATGTTGACAAGGGCAACGACAACGGCCGCTTCCGCTGGTGGTTCGACAATGCCAAAGCCAACAACATGAAGTACGACATCATCGGCCTCTCTTACTATCCTTACTGGCTCGAAGGTTCCCCGGATTACACGCTCTCCGTTGATGACCTTGGCTTGAACCTGCTGGATATGGTCAGCCGGTATGGCAAGGAGGTGATGGTGGTTGAAACGGGCGGTGAGGACAACAAGCCGCAGAACACCTACGACATGCTGATCGCAATGCAGGAAAAAGTGAAAGCGGTGCCCGGCCATAAGGGGCGCGGGGTGTTTTACTGGGAACCGCAGGGAGCCCGGAGCTGGTCGTGGTATGCGCTCAGCGCCTGGGGCAGCAACGGCAGGCCTACCATGGCGATGGATGCCTTTCTGACGGAAGGAGGGAAGTGAGTGGTGAGACTTTTCTCTGGGAATTGGTTGTTTGTATCATGATTCTTTTTCATCATCAGCATTTTAAGTTGTGAGTAGTGAGTTGTGAGTGATGAGACCTTTCTTTGGGGATTGGTTGTTTTTTTCATGATCCTTTTTCATCATCGACATTTTTAGTATTGAGTAGTGAGATGTGAGTGGTGAGAGACCTTTCTCTTGGGATTGGTTGTTTGTATCATGATTCTTTTTCATCATCAGTATTTTAAGTTGTGAGTAGTGTGTTGTGAGTGATGAGACCTTTCTTTGGGGATTGGTTGTTTTTTTTATGATCCTTTTTAATCATCGACATTTTTAGTATTGAGTAGTGAGTTGTGAGCGGTGAAAGACCTTTCTCTGGGGATTGGTTCTCCGGTTTATGATACTTTTCATTGTTGTCCGGTTAAATTATAAGATTCTTCGCTAACGCCTGTCTGCCTGTGCAAACAGGCAGGCCTGCTTGTATGCTTGAGCAATAAGCAGACAAGCTCAGAATCACATTGATCATTTTTAAATTTATCCGGACAATAGTGGATTCTTTTCATTTATTCAGGCATTGTTTGTTTTCAGTTTAATCATCAATCCACGTCCTGAAAGGGCAGCTTAAAATTGCCCGTGGCAGCGCCCCGGGATCCTGAAAAAAAGGTTTTTATTCGCCCTGCAAGGGCAGGTTAAGCGCCTGATGGTGATTTTGATAGCCGTATAGTGGGTAATGAAGTCAGCCCTTCGGCAAGCCTGCTTGCTTAGACAAGCTCAGGAACCGGACCAGGAACTAATCCAATATGATTTTATTTCATTCGCTGTGTATTGACTAGCGGGAAACGAGTACAACAACAAAAACCCACGCTAGATTTTGGACCTTGGAAATCTGACCCTGGAAATTTGAAACAGGAATTCATTCATTGTCAAATCCCCTCTTTCGTCCCTCTTCCCTTCCCTGCGTCCCTCGTCCCTTTTCTGCGTCCCTCGTCCCTTTTCTACGTCCCTCGTCCCTTTTCTACGTCCCTCTTCCCTTTTCTACGTCCCTCTTCCCTTTTCTGCGTCCCTCTTCCCTTTCCTGCGTCCCTCGTCCCTTTTCAGCGTCCCTCGTCCCTTCTCTGCGTCCCTCGTCCCTTTTCTGCGTCCCACGTCCCTTTTCAGCGTCCCTCGTCCCTTTTCTGCGACCCTCGTCCCTTTTCTGCGTCCCTCGTCCCTTTTTTGCGTCCCTCGTCCCTTCTCTGCGTCCCTCGTCCCTTCTCCAGCAGTGGGAGTTACTGGTTTTGACGTTATCCGGTTCTGAAAATAGTTCTCTCCTGCTCAATGTGCAACGCATTTTCTTTATACCTTAGCTTTATTCTGACGATCTTTGTGTTTTGAATGATTTGAATTGCGCCTATCCGCAGAATGGCTATTACGGATTAAGCGTTTAAAAGCGGCTTTTCCTTCCGGCTAAATTAATGATATACAAAGTGCTATCCCAAGAGGGTGAAATTTAGAGTAGAAGGAGGGGGGGTGCGTATATACAATTGTTAGCTGCCATTTTGGGGGCACTGCAAACTTGAAACATTTATGATATGAATAACAGAACAAAATATTTTAGACGACCATGAGACACTTCTTGACAATATTTATTTTTATTTATGCATTGAACGCACTTGGACAAGATTTAAAAACTCTTCAAAGGGATATTCAACATACAGTTGTTACAGATTTAAAGGAAGTCAGAAAGAAAGCTGACAAAATTTATAGCCTTGACACTTACAACGAAACTGCAACATACTATTTGGTGACATCTTACAAATACACAAAGAACCTTGACTCAATTCCTATTCTATTCACTAAACTAAAAAACATAGAACCCGACAACCCAGTTCCATATTTATTAAGTGCTAAGTATCAGTTTCAAAAGTTTTCGCTTTCCGACACTTCACGACTTGCAGAATTAAAAACCGCTATCAAACTTGATAGCAGCAACTTTGAAGCACATTATTTTTTGGGAACTTCATACTATTACTTGTTCAATCAAAAGCAGACGAACTACTACGCTTTTCAAAGTCGTGAGCTACTTGTAAAAGCAACTCAACTTGAAAAATCTTCTTTGGGTTCACTCAAATATCCAATCATTCAAACATCTAACTTTCTTGAGGACACAGGTTTCATTTCGAAATTTGAAAACAAAGTAGTTGAACCCACTGTGGACAGTTTAAATGTTCCTACTAACAGCACTTGGTATTTCCCTCTGACTTCATTTTTAGAACTTAAAAATAATTGGCAAAGTGATTATTCGGTGGACATTATTCATCAAGTTAGCATGGCAAAATTTGTATTGGGGTGGTATTCTGGACAATTGTTCGCATTAAAAGAACCATTAGTGTATAATCAAACCAACAGAACAATTTATCGTTTCACATGGTTGCGGACATTCCATGAACCAGTAGCAATTCGACTTGAAAAAACTGACAACTCTTACACTTTATATTGGAAACAAACAAGTGGAGCAGGTGGTTACGACCCAGGTGAATTGACAGTAAATAGTTCTAAACAATTGACAAAAGAACAATGGGACAAATTAATTTCTTTACTGAAATCAGCCGACTTTTGGAATATGACGACTAAATCAAAAGATGATATGGGAAATGATGGTTCTCAATGGATAATTGAAGGAATTGAAAATGGTAAATATCATGTAGTGGACAGGTGGACACCAAGGAATAATAATTTTCAAAAGTGCGGACAATATTTAATTGAACTAACAGACTTAAAAGTAAGCGGTAGTGACTTATACTGACAAACATCACAGCGAACAGAAAAAAACGGCAGCTAACAGCACCTACAAGAAATTGGCGGTTCAGTTCAGTGGTTTAATGAAGCTTTGTGCTTCGTATCAAGTTCAGTGCTGGCAGATAGTTTTTTGCTTCTTAATCGCCAACTTCTTTTAGCTGCAAACCGTGTGTGACTTGAATCAATCACTTATTGAAACAAGTGATTGAATGCTCTATGATTGATGGAAGAATCAGGAATATTCTGACGGCCTTCCGGTGACGCCCTTCCGGGGGAGTTATCAAACCGCCTTGTGCTGCGTTTTCAG
>JAEUTG010000037.1 GCA_016788045.1 Bacteroidales bacterium | reverse complement strand
CTGAAAACGCAGCACAAGGCGGTTTGATAACTCCCCCGGAAGGGCGTCACCGGAAGGCCGTCAGAATATTCCTGATTCTTCCATCAATCATAGAGCATTCAATCACTTGTTTCAATAAGTGATTGATTCAAGTCACACACGTTTTGCCGCTTTGCGAAGGCGGGGATTTTTAGCACTAAACTTCATTAGATGCACAAAGCTTGAATTTAGCACTTCACTGTCATAAAAGCTGCCTCCCCCGCTTTTGCAAAACGGCTGCTGGAAAAAGTTTTTCTTTTCATTGCATTCTATTTACTTCCTGGATTGTTTGTAATGCTCCGATTGCTTCAAAAACTTCGTCCTGGGTCTGTGTTTCAGTCCAGCCTTTCAATGCTAATTCCTTTCTTACTTGGTCTTCTGCTTTGTCTTTAACAAAGTGGTAAATCGCAAAGTCAACAACTTCTCGTGGAACTCTGGCAAGTTGGTATTTTGTTAGATTTCTTATGACAACCATTACAGTCACATAATAGGTAATAGCAAGTTGCAAAAGCCAATGAATTATTAATCCAATCCATCCAGTGTTTATTTTTTTGAATGTAAGTCCTTGTTCAAATTTGATTTTCAGAAACTCAAAAAAACCAATACGGTCATAATTGTTCTCAAATAAAATTATCTCGTATTGAAAGTATTGATTTAATATATACGCCAAGCCAATTGTTCCTATTATTACATAGTGAAGTTTGTCGTAATTGGTATAGTTTGAGTATAAAATTAAATACTTAAAAGTAAAACCTATTGAAAATCCGACTAACAATTCAAAAAGTCCAATAATATAGAAACCACTTATTGAAACCTTTGCAAGTAAAAAAGCTATTAAGATTGAAATTATTAAACAACCAACAATAGGAATAAAAAAATTAGGCTCTCTGATTTCGTCAGGTTTGGGTAAAGAATCGGGAACTACATAATCGTCCCAATTATTTTTAGTTTCTTTTTCATTGATAAGGCCTTTAAGTTCTTCCTTGTCAAAAGATTTTTCTGTTTCCTGAAATGCGTAAATGAATAATTGAACACGTTTTGAATTTCTGCCAACATCCCACATTTCATTACCAAGTGTCACACTTTTTACTTTGATTTTTCCATACTCAAAAGTTGCAGTAATTCCTTCAGTCCAACGTTCCGTCCCCAATGACTTTTCGCTTCTTTTTGCTTCAATAGATTTGTCGTCTTGATAAACTACGTCCCAATCCAGGTCTTTAAATGTCTTTTCTGCGATTGCAATAAATTCCTTCGCACTTAGTCTTGTGCTAAATTCTGAAACATATTTTGGTGTCCATGCGAAACTATGTTTATTCTTAATAGTCTTTTCGTATTGTTTGTATTTATCTTCCATTTACACGGTTTCTTTTTAATAATTCTGCCTACGGTTTGCAGCTACACGAGGGGCAGATTTTTTACCAATAAACTTCATCCGGAGACCTGAACTTTCGGCTATCACAAAACTGTTTGCGGAGAACTGAACCGCCAGTTTTGCTAAACCGTTGTAACAAGCAGTTATTCCTTTCTGTCCCATAGTTCCAACATTGCTGTCAGGTTGCTATATTCCTCTGCAAATGCTCCATCAAGTTTTCCAAACTTTGTCTTAAATTCCTTAAAATATTGTCTCGCTTTTTTGTCGCCCGAAATTGACGCAATGAATAGTTTGTTTGCAATTTCCATTTTGCCGTCGTCAAGCCTTGTCAATGCTGTTTCGTATATTCTTAAAACAGATTGAATTTCGTCTTGGTTATATTTTCTTATTTGTCTGTTAACCACAAGTTTTCTAATGAGTTTATGTCCGCTGAAATAGATCTTCTCAGTTGTCCATACTGTTTCTTCAGATTTAAAACTTTTCCCTGTCGGTAAGTTTTGAATTTCGTCAACAAGCAATGTGTCTTTGATAACTTTTGGTCGGCAGGTCACCATAGCATCCCAAAAGTCAATAATTGTGTCTTGCCCACAAACAGAAAGAATGAACTCTGAAAAAGTTGTCGGTTTACTGCGTGGATTTTTATAACCACATAAAACAACTGTTTTGCCATTGGAAAGGTAAAAAGCCGTGTCAGCCTTTGTCCCGGAAAACTTTGTTTTGGGACAGTCACAAATTACTTTCTTATTCTGTCCATAAACATTTAAAACAGTTAAAACTATCAGTATGAAAATCAATTTTGCCCGAATCATTGTCGTCTTTTTTAATGCGCCATTACTTATTTAATCAACACAAACTTACTACATTTTCTACTTCACTTAAATCCTCATCGCCCATATTTTTCTGCTTGCTCTTCAACATAATGGAATGAAGATGTTTTGTCTCTGCCTCGTGATTTCCGCACTTCACCTCATTCAGGATTGTTTAATCATACAACTGATCCCCAACCTGAACGCCGCATCTTCAGCAGTCTTCAGGGGTCCGTTGTGGCCCGCTGCATCTCCTCTGCGGTAAAAACAAGTCCCGGACACAGAACAGTTTCCCTGCAACCTTGTATGGATGCCGTGCCGCTTACTCAGCATACCATGATATCAGTTTTTTGAACTAAAAATAAAACAAACCCTGCTGTATCCACCGACCTGCTCTGCAAAAGGCGAAATAACGCAACAGATCCATCCTGAAAGCCTTTTAAAGATTGCATTAACACACGACCGCAATAAAAAATCACAGAAACGCAATATCGGTAATCACCTCGTTACCCGCGGCTTTGTTGAGCATCTTCACCAGCTTGGTGCGGGCATACCCCAGCTCCTGCCGCAAAGCCGGTGAGTTCAGCTTCACGTATAAAATGTTGTTTTTGATGTACAGGTGCGTGGTTTCGCGGGCAATTACCCGGCCAACAACCTGATCCCACAGGCTGATCACCCTGGTCTGGTTGAGCTTGTCGCCGAGGCGATAGGCTGCAATCAGTTCTTCTATAACTTCTTTGAGGGATTGATCGTTGCCTGACCGCCGGCTCATAATTCGGTTTTTTTGTTGAATGACTTTGACTATGTGAGTACTTTTACGTTGCCAGCTTCCACGTGAAAGATGCGGTGGTCGCTGATGGCCCGTTCAAAAATGTGGTTGATGCGTTCAGGTTGGGTATCGGTAATGAATACCTGCCCGAAGCTGTTGTCGCCAACCAGGTTAATAATTCTGTCAACCCTCTGGTTGTCAAGCTTATCGAAAATATCGTCGAGCAACAGCACCGGCTTGTAGTTCTTGATTGAACGGGTATAGTCAAACTGTGCCAGTTTGATGGCCACCACGAAGGACTTCTGCTGCCCCTGCGACCCGAACTTTTTGACCGGATAACCATCGATCAGCAGCTCCAGATCGTCTTTGTGGATGCCGGCGTTGGTGTACCTGAGTTCCCTGTCGCGCTGCAGGTTAGCCGTAAGCAGTGCATCCATGGGTGTCAGGTGCAGGTCCGACTGATAGCCGATGCTGACAGTTTCCCTGCCATCGGAGATAAAGGAAAAGTATTGGTTAAAAACCGGGAGAAAATTTTCGATAAAATCCTTTCGCCGGTTGAATATCCGTGCAGCCGGGGCTTTCATCTGCTCATCCCAGATTTCAAGGGAAGCAGCATCGAAATACCGTTTTTCGCTGAACTGTTTGAGCAGTGCATTGCGCTGGGCCAGGGCCTTGTTGTAAACCATCAGGTCGTCGAGGTACGAACGGTCGAACTGCGAAATTACCGAATCGATGTACTTTCGTCTGATTTCACTGCCTTCGTTGATCAGGTCGCGGTCGTAAGGCGAGACCATTACCAGCGGGAACTCCCCGATGTGGTCGGCCAGCCGGTCATATTCTTTCGTGTTGATCCGGAATTGCTTCTTCAACGCCCGTTTCTGGATACAGCTGACATCATCGGTACCTGAACCGTTGCGGACGAATTGCCCGTGAATGGAGAAAAAATCAGCCGTATGGCGGATGTTCTGCTGGTCGGCCAGGTTGAAGTAGCTCTTGGTGAAGGAAAGATAATGAATGGCATCGAGCAGGTTGGTCTTCCCGGCTCCGTTGCTGCCGGTAAAGCAGTTCAGTTTCGTGGAGAACTCCAAGGAAGCTTCTTCGTAATTCTTAAAATTGAACAGTGTGAGCTTCTTCAGGTACATGATGCTTCTGATGTCATTGTTTCAATTGCGGAGGCGACCTCTTCCATCAGCCAGGCCGGGGTGGAAGTGGCTCCGGTAACCCCGATGCTTGCTGCACCGGCAAACCATTGCTTTTCAAGCTGTCCGGGACCTGTAACAACCAACGTACGGGCATTGACCGAACGGCAGTATTCCGACAGGTATTTACCGTTTGAGCTGCCGCTACCGGTAACAAAGATAACAACATCGTGATCACGGGCAAATTTTTCAAGGGCCGGTTCGCGTTTGCTTACCTGACCGCAGATGGTCTGGTGCAGCATTACCTCTCCCCTGCTGGCGGCATCGGGAAAACGCGCGGTGATCGCTTCGCAGAACTTTTTATAGGAAGCCGCATTGCTGGTGGTCTGGGCAAAAACATGCAAAGGAGTGGTGAGTGCAGCACCGGAAATGTCATCCGGATGACTTAGTACACGGACATTTCCTTTGGCATTTCCCTGAAGACCAATCACTTCCGGATGACCTTGTTTACCGAAAATGACGATTGTGCCCTGCCGGGCAAACACCTCTTCCGAAGCTTTGCGTACGTTCTGCTGCAGCCTGAGCACCACCGGGCAGGTGGCATCGGTAACACTAAGCAACCTCTCTTCCATTTCTTTGTAGGTTTCAGGGGTTACGCCATGGGCCCGGATAAGTACTCTACCCCCCGGACCTGGAATTTCTGAATCATCCGGCCCTATAACCCGCATGCCCAACCCCTTAAGCCTTTCCATTTCATTTTCATTGTGAACAATTTCACCAAGGCAGGACACTTCACCTCCTGATTTCAACAGATTTTCTGCAGATTTTATAGCCCGTTTCACTCCGGAGCAGAACCCTGCTGAAGGATCAATTTCAATGGTGGGTTTCAACTTATGCATGGTACAAAAGTAAGCAATCTGATCGTCTGGCCGATGAACCTGAAAAACCCGCAATACAGATTTTCCGGAATCCCGGATCGAATAAATATCCCTCCTATTTCTAAATATAATACTTTTTTCAGATTATATACCACAATCCAGTTCTTTATATCAATAAATCGAATCCATCATATTTCAGGCATTTCGATTATATTTGCATTAATAGGATCATTTCCTGCGGCTTGCCGCTGGTGCTATTATAATATGAAATATCATGAAAAAAGATCTATTCAAAAACAAATACCGCATTCCATCCTCCCGTGCCCCATGGTGGGATTACAGCAAACCTGCAACCTACTTTATTACCATATGCACCCGCAACAAGGCGCAGTTATTTGGCTATATCGAAAACGGAGAAATGCATCGCAACCAGCTCGGCGAATTTGCCCATCATTGCTTCAAAGATATTCCTGATCATTTTCCCTTCGCTGAAATCATAAACTTCGTGATCATGCCGGATCATGTTCATGGACTTATTCGCATCTGCTTCCGGCCCAAAGCTATAATGCCGGTATCAGATCCAGAACCAGAATTAACAAATCCGGTGGAGAAAAATGAATTTATGGCTTCCATTTCCCCGAAAAGGGGATCTTTGGCATCCATCGTCAGATCCTATAAATCAGCAGTGACGAAATTCGCGAATGAGAACCATTTACCATGTGGCTGGCATGAACGGTTTCACGACCATATTGTAAGAAACTCCGGGGAATTACAGCGGATATCTGATTATATCAGCAACAATCCCGGGCGGTGGGGAAGAGATAAGCCGAACCGGGAAAGCAATGAGCTATTTCGCGGTTGAGGCAAAGTCGGAAAGGTTGAAGGCAATGCTCAGCATGTTGGGTGAGCCGGTGAGGTGGTAGGCTGACCGGGCATAGCTGAAGTTGAACTTAGAAACCCGGAAGCCAAAACCCCAGGAAAAGCCAACGGTACCGTGTTTGCTGTCGATTTTCATCTCCTGCCTGCGCTGGTAGTTGTATCCCAGCCTGAAACTGAAGTTTTTGGAGGGAACAAATTCACCGCCGATCACCACGTGGCGGAAAGCCTTATCGGCGAACTCACCGGCCTTGCTTTTCTCTTTCACCTCTCCGGTAAACGGATCTACCTCTTCTTCATTCGGGTCGTTGTAGGTGAGGTCCCATTTCTGCAGGTTGGTGAAGAGAATGGAGTACCTGAACGGAAGATGTTTGAGCCTTTTCGAGAGTCCGAGCTGGATTTCAAACGGCAGGGGTTCGTTGTTGCCGGGCGTATAGGTCGACAACTGGGTTCCGATGTTGCGGGCAACCAGGGAGGCTGTAAAGCCGCTTCTGGCGTGATAGCTACCGGCTACATCCACCGCCATGCCGAACGAATTGTAGGTTTCGAGCGATGAACTGATGGCTTTGAAGTTGGCCCCGATGCTGAAGAGTGAATCCAGTCTTCGGCCCCAGCCAATGACCATTGCCAGTTCACTGCCGGTAAATTCACCGGCATTCGCATCCAGGATGCCGGTTTCATCGGCGTAATTAAAACTCCCGTAGTCGAGGTACTGAACGGTGGCAGCAAAACTTCCGGCCTTGTCGAAGGTGCGTGAGTAGCTCGCAAAACCGTAATTGATGTCAGAAAAATAGTCTACATAATTGAGTGAAATACCGTTGTGCATTTCCGGGCTGATCATCGAAGGGTTGTTGAGTCCGACCGACAGGTCGTTGTCGGCCACGGCAATAAAATTACCTCCAAGAGCGGCAACCCTTGGTGAATTGGGCAAATTGAGAAAGCGGTAGGTTGAGTTACCACCCACCTGAGATTTTACATCAGCAATCTGAACAAAGAGAACAAAGCTTAAAAGTAGTACGATTCTGATTTTTTGTGCCACGTTATTTCGTTTTATCATAATTTCCTTAAAGGATTACGCATGCGCTGCAAAATATGCATACCTAACGGCAACCTCAGCGGTTTATTGCAACAGCAGCACTAAATAAACAAGCGGTAAAGAGAATTGAACAAACCAGTTTCTGAATAAAGAAAAGAGGATGTCTCAAAAGTCAGGGATTGTCTATATTTCGACTTCGCTCAATATGACAATCCATTGATTATCAAATGTCAGGCTGAGCCTGTCTGCCTGTGCAATCAGGCAAGTGGAGCCGAAGCCTGTATTAACTTATGAGACAGCCTCTTTTCCGGAAACCATCAGTCTTTCACCTGCTTTCTGATCAGGTTGAGGGCGCTGCCGGCTTTAAACCATTCAATCTGAGCCTCGTTGTAGGTGTGGTTAACCTTAAAGGACTCCTTGCTCCCGTCTGAATGTTTCAGGGTCAGGGTAAGGGGAACACCGGGCGCAAATGTGCTGAGTCCGCTCACCGAGATCAGGTCATCTTCCCTGATTTTATCGTAATCGGCTTTATCGGCAAAGGTAAGTGCAAGCATTCCCTGTTTTTTGAGGTTTGTTTCGTGAATGCGGGCAAACGATTTCACCAGCACCACCTTTACACCGAGATGGCGTGGCTCCATAGCAGCATGTTCGCGCGAAGAACCTTCGCCATAGTTTTCGTCACCCACTACGATGGAACCGATACCCTGAGCCTTGTAGTAGCGTGCTGTTGCCGGAACGGCATCGTGGCTCCCTGTGATTCCGTTCTTTACCGAATTGGTCTGGTCGTTGAAGTAGTTCACGGCGCCGATGAGCATGTTATCCGAGATGTTGTCGAGATGCCCCCTGAACCTGAGCCACGGTCCGGCCATGGAGATATGGTCGGTGGTACATTTACCTTTTGCCTTGATCAGCAACCGGAGGTCGTGCAGGTCCTGTCCGTCCCATTCAGCAAAGGGCTGAAGTAGCTGAAGCCGTTTCGACTGAGGATCAACCACTACTTCCACTTTGCTGCCGTCAGTGTGCGGAGCTACGTATCCGGGGTCTTCAACGGCAAAACCGTCGGGTGGCAACTCGAGCCCTTCGGGCAGATCGAGGGAGACCCATTCGCCGTTTTTATTCTGCAGCTTGTCAGTGAGCGGGTTGAAGGTAAGGTCACCGGCAATGGTCATGGCTGTTACGATTTCGGGAGAAGCTACAAAACCGTGGGTATTGGGGTTACCGTCGTTGCGTTTGGCAAAATTCCGGTTGAAGGAGGTGATGATGGAGTTTTTGCGTTCCGGATCATCGGTATGCCTCTTCCACTGACCGATGCAGGGACCGCAGGCATTGGCCATGATTACCCCGCCGATATCGGTGAATGCTTTCAGCAGTCCGTCGCGTTCGGTGGTGTAACGGATCATTTCTGAACCGGGGGTGATGATAAACTCAGCCTTCACACTCAGGTTTTTCTCTCTGGCCTGTCTTGCCACAGAAGCCGCACGGGTAAGGTCTTCGTAGGATGAGTTGGTGCACGAACCAATCAGTCCGACCTCCATTTTCACCGGGTAGTTTTTTTCCTTTACCACCTTCACAAATTCGGAGATGGGAAAGGCTGCATCGGGCGTGTAAGGTCCGTTGATATAAGGTTCCAGGGTTGACAGGTTGATCTCGATCAGCTGATCGTAGTACTTCTCAGGATGCTGGTACACCTCTTCATCGGAGCGGAGGTCAGCGGCGATGGCATCGGCCGCAGCGGCAATTTCGGCCCGGCCTGTCTGCGCCAGGTAAACGCTCATCTTCTGATCGTAGCCAAAAACGGAGGTGGTAGCACCAATCTCGGCGCCCATGTTGCAGATGGTTCCTTTTCCGGTGGCAGAGATGGAATCCGCACCTTCGCCGAAATATTCGACAATGGCACCGGTACCACCTTTCACGGTGAGGATTCCGGCTACCTTCAGGATGACATCTTTGGCGGAAGTCCAGCCATTCAGCCGACCGGTGAGTTTAACCCCGATCAGTTTCGGCATTTTCAGTTCCCAGGCCATGCCAGCCATCACATCCACGGCATCGGCACCGCCAACACCTATGGCAATCATGCCCAGGCCGCCGGCGTTCACGGTATGCGAATCAGTGCCTATCATCATCCCTCCCGGGAATGCATAGTTCTCAAGCACCACCTGATGAATAATGCCAGCACCGGGTTTCCAGAACCCGATACCGTATTTATTGGAGACTGACTGCAGAAAGCCGAATACTTCGCGGCTTTGCTCCAGGGCAGAATCCAGGTCAGCCTTAGCCCCCGTGCTCGCCTGAATCAGGTGGTCGCAGTGCACTGTGGTTGGCACGGCCGTCCTGCTTTTTCCGGCATTCATAAACTGGAGAAGGGCCATCTGCGCAGTGGCATCCTGCATGGCTACCCTGTCGGGTGCAAAATTTACATAATCCCCACCCCGTTTGTATGGCTGAAGACTTTCATCATCGTACAAATGGGCATAGAGAATTTTCTCACTCAGGGTCAGCGGGCGACCCATAACCTCCCGTGCTTTCTTCACCTTGCCGGGCAAAGCGGCGTAAACCTTTCTGATCAGATCTGCATCAAACAACATAAGTAATTAATTTCGTTTTGATTGTAAAAAATATGGTTCCTGAACATCGGATCGACGTTTCAGGATATGAAGATATGAAGATGTTTGCAATTGCAATGGACTGGCAGCTATTAAAAATCGTCTGATTAACACACCGGAGGCCCAAATGTTTGGCAGAAGGTCTGGAGGTGGCAAAAAAATGATTTATTCTCCCTTTTCGCCGATGAAATAATCGCTCTTCTCTTTAAAGAGCACGTTAAACGTGGTGAGACTTCCGTAAATCCGGGTGATGTATTGCTGAATGTTCACCTTGTCCTCATCGGAGAGGGCACTGGCGTTAACCCGCTGCTCGAGCACCCTGAGGCGGTCGCGCACCATGACTATTTTATGAAAAAAGGCATCAATGGGAATTTCTTTTTCTTTCAGGGAGGGATCACCGGGAAAGAGAACCATGCGTCCGCCGGTCCAGCGTTGACCCATAGGAATGGTTTCCTGCAGGTCGGTAAAGCGGCGGAGAACCCTGATCAGGCTTTTCTCCATCTTTTCGTATGTGGCAATATCTGAAGGTGTTTCCACGGCTTCCATCACCCTGAGTCCTTTAAAATCGCGCTGAATAATCCGCGTGCCGTTTTCAATAAAGGTAATTTCCCAGGCATCGGTTCGCACCTGAATAATGACCCCTTTCCCGAATTGCGGGTGTTCAACTCTTGAGCCTATGCCCAGAATCTGATCTTCCATCGTTTAGTTTCAATTAAAGTTATCCGAAATACTGCACAAATGCCCGTGGATTTCCAGCACCTGCGGGATGGCCTGACTATGGTCACCGTTAAAGATCACATAATCGGCCTGCTCAAGTTTGCGTTCCTCGGGCCATTGCTTGTCAATTCTGTCGAGAACCTCCTGCCTGCTCATGTTGTCGCGCCTGATAACCCTGGAAATCCGTTCCTCCACCGGCGCTGCCACTACGATGATCTTGTCGAAGAATGCAGAGAAACCAGATTCATAGATGATGGCTGCCTCCTGAAGGATATACGGCACAGGTTCCTGACGCGCTATCCATTCAGTGAAGTGGTTTCGCACCCGTGGATGGATTACAGAATTGAGCCAGTTTAGCTCATCCGGATTGCTGAATACCTTAGCCGCCAAAGCTTTGCGGTTTACCAATCCCTCAGATGTCAACACCTCAGGGCCAAACCGGCCGGCAACCATGGTGACGACTTCGGGCAGGTCGAGTATCTTTTTGGCTTCTTCATCAGAACCGTATACCGGAATACCCAGAATACGGAAAACCCCGGCAATGGTCGATTTCCCGCTTCCTATACTCCCGGTAAGTCCTACTTTCAGCATACAAAAAGTTCAGTTTACAAACTTAAACTTTTTAACGCTAACTTCAAAGTTAACAGGAAGGCGGAAAAATTACCGGGAAAAAGACTATTTAAGGATCAGGATCTCAACCTTTTCGGGATCGGTCCTGATCACTCTGACGAAGGATGGTTTGCGCTTCACCTCAACCTGAACCCGGTTTCTGCGGGATTCAAGGGCCTGGGCATAATCAACGGCCACTGTGAAGAGTGATGCATCGAGGCGTTTGTAGTCGCGCATCGAAACACGGCAGGTGAGCCTGACTTTCTCAGGGAATGTGCGGTATGATACGGCTTTGTCTCCCGAATAGAGTTCAACCGGCACCTCGATGTCGGCTTCGGTAAACTTTTCCACATGCATAGTCACAGTTACGCTGTCAGCTGACAAGGTTACCGGTGGAACTACCTGTGGCTTTTCGAGTTCAAGAATCACCGAATAATTTGAGTTCAGCCCTTTGATCGATTTCCTCACGGTTGACACATGATGAATGGTATCAACCACCGACCTCAGCCCGGAAACAATCACAGAATCAGGCCTTACTTCAAGAGAGTCGTACAGCTGGTATTGAGGCATAAAATCGAGCACCAGTTCAGGATGAACCGGAACTTTGTGCCTGAAACTCTTATTGAAAATGAAGTGCAGGGTATCTGTATCAATTGCCACCAGTCTGGCACCTGCCGGCAACTGCGCTGCGACCGATTTAAATATTGAGGAAGATTTCAGATAACCGGTGTAAACCTCACCTTTGCGATTGAGTCTGATTTTGGTCAGATCGACGGTCAATACGTTTTTACGATTAAATATCAGCCCTGAGTAAAGGTCAATGCCCCTGGCAAAGAGAGTGAGGGTTACCACCGAATCGGGCATGCCGGTCAGTATCCTGCCCGGAGGAATGTTTATGGGAACAATCCGGTATTTCACCGGGGCTTCGTACTCCCGGGTCAGCTTGATCGATCCCCACATCAGCGATGAAAGGACCACACAAACCAAAAAGACGGAAAACCGGTTTCTCAGTTTTCCGTCACTTCGTTTTCGCAATCCGGCCAGCAAGGCAGCAAAAATCTCTTTCACCTGACTGATCAGTTAAGAACTACCGGCATGGGTGTCAATGCTTCTTATTTCTGCTGGTTACCCAACTGATCGGAGGCATCACCGGCAACGGCAGATTTCTCGATTCTCAGGCGGGACCCGTCTTCAACTTCAATGGTAAAAGTAGTTTCCTGAACCTCTACGATTTTCGCATGAATTCCACCGATGGTGACCACTTTATCTCCCTTTTTCAGTGCTTCGCGGTATTTCTTCAGGTCCTTGGCCTTTTTTGCCTGTGGCCTGATAAAAAAGAAATAAAAAACAACCATGATCAGTCCGAGAAAAATCAGCGACTGATAACCTCCACCGGAATCGCCGGTCGGAGCCATTAAAATAATTGATGAAAGCATAGTGTTTGTTTGTTGGGTTTATGATTATCTGATTTCTTCAGGCAGCGTCACTTCCGCTTTGATCCGCAGTAACTGATTGGCGGGCTGCGCGTTGCTGCTGATTGTTACTGTTTTGTTCTGGTATCCTCTTCTTCCCTCGCTGTCGAATTTCACATCAATCTTACCACTCTCCCCGGGTTTGATGGGTTCTTTAGGGAATTCGGGCACCGTGCATCCACAGGAAGAAGAGACTCCGGTGATGATAAGGTCCGACTTTCCGGTGTTGGTAAATTTAAAGGCAAATGAAACTTTTTCTCCCTGGATTACCCGGCCGAAGTCGTGAAAATCACTTACAAATTCAAGCACGGGCATTTCACCGTTATCTGCTTTTCCACTGGCAGTATTCGGGTTTTTCACGATGTCGGCCGGCAAGAGTTCGGTTCCGTTGTTCCCTGAGTTGCAGGAGACAAGCAGAAGAAAAGCAGCCACGAGCGGAAGCAGGAAATGTTTTCTGAGAAGAGGACGATTCATTACAGTTAAAAGCGTTACATTGGAAAGACTGAGTGCAAAAATAGGTAAAAAACCTGCCGGCTTAACCATTTGCTGCGGTGATTTTAAAACCGGCGGATGCCATTATTTAAGCATCTCCGGGTTTCGGATCATGTAAACATCGTATTCACCCAGTGGGGTGAAACCAGCCATGGAGTATAGATGCAATGCCACTGCATTTTCCCTGTGTACCTCAATTTTTATCTGATAACCATCGGCTGCAGCCAGCTTCAGCGATTCGGCAAGCAATACCTTCGAAAGCCCGAGTCCCCTGAATGGTTTATCAATACCAAAATGGTGAAGGTAGGTCCGGCGGCGGTCGTTCGTAAGCCAGGAGGTGCCGGCCAGTTCCCCTTCGGGTGACCAGAGCAGGATCAGGTGTCCACCACCTGAGATGGTATCTTCAATGATTCCCAGGTTATCGCCCCGGTGCTTTCCGCCCAGTCCGTTGCGGTTCCAGAAATCCTCTACCTTCTCGTAGTGTCCGCTGCTGAATTCCGTAAAGGTAAACCCGGCAGGAAGCCGGACTTTATTCAAGTAGTCCACGACCGCTCTTCTTCAGTTGTTTCTGTTCCCTGAAATCAATAACCAGTTTATCCAGTATTCCGTTGATAAACTGCTTACTTCTCGGGGTACTGTATTCTTTTGATATCTCTATGTACTCATTGATGGTGACTTTTACCGGAATGGTCGGAAAGTCAAGAAACTCAGCGATGGCCATTTTGATGAGAATCACATCCAGGACGGCAATACGGTCGAGATCCCAGTTCTGAGCCCGTTCCGCAATCATAGTCCCGCTTTCCTGGCTTCGGCTGATGGTTTTTCTGAAGAGCCGGATCACAAAATCCTTCATCAGGTCGTCGCCCTCTTCATCCGGACTCACGATCAGCAAAGGCAATGCAGTGAATTCATCATTTCCGGCTTCCCACTTCTTCACTGTTTTGGCAACCATCATGGCTGAAGTGTCAATATCATCGGCCCAGTTGATGTTCTTTTCCTCAAAAAGACTGGTAAATGACTCTGTGCGCAGCAGAACTTCTCCCAGCAGATACAAAACAATCTCCTTGTGATCGCGGTACGATACGACAGGGGCTGACATATAACCGATATACACTTCAGATTCCCTGAGGCTGGTAAAAACCTTACGGAAAATTTCCTGATCGTCAGACCAGTTAATTTTGAGGCGGTTGATGTGCTTTCGCAGATCACGGTTTGCATCAAGCTGCTGAAGAAACGTATTTTCGATAAAACGGGTGTTGGGATTGATTTCTTCGGATGTAGGAAGAAATTTCTGCCGGCCTTCTTCTATCCGGTTACGGGCAAAGTCACTTACTTCGAGCAGGGCAGATAAAAGATAAATATAAAGGTCATAAATACTGTTGATGGATGCTGTCAATCCCTTTTCACTCTGATTCAGATCAGCTCCTTCTGATTGAAAATGAGCATACAAGGCCTGCATAACCTTGATTCGTAGATGGTGCCTGCTTAACATGGAAGAAGTATGTAAATGAACGGAACAATGTTGTAATTCCGCTGCAAAATTAAAGGTTTTGCCGGAACTTGCACCAGTTAATTAGCAGAAAAACCAAAAACAGGACTTCAGGAATATTTACTTAACGTGTTGTGCGGTTACAAACATAACATTTTGATAGTGTGGATGAAGTCAAAGTCTGTTTCGACTACGCCTGCTTGTATGCTTGAGGCAACAAGCAGACAAGCTCAACATGACATTGACTTCAAAAACACATATTATCAGTGATTTAAATATTTAACCGCACAACAGGTTGACTTAACAATTTCTTGTTACCCGCCAGGTTATAAAGGTCTCAGGAAACCTTCCGATAATTCTACCTTGTCCTCTCCGATTCTGGCTTTATTCTACTGGTTATCAAAGCCTGTGACGCTGATTACTGTTGTTCACGGCTTCAAAAGAGCCAAAGAGGGGCAAGGAACAAGCAGTTGTAACTATCGGATGAAACCCGATAAATAGCCATCAGAAAATAGTAGCCACAAATAAAATATTCTATAATATCAGCATCGTCCGGATATTCTGAAAAATAAAGCAGTGGTAAGGCAATGCTCGTACAATTTTATTTTTATTTTTGCGTTTGTCATCAAAAAGATCAGAAACTTTGCACTACCATGGAAGAGTTTGAACCCAGAGATTCCAAAGAAGAATTATACTCAAAGTCAGTCAGAGCCGGTAAAAGAACCTATTTCTTCGATGTAAAGCCAACAAAATCAGGTGATTATTATATCACCATTACTGAAAGTAAGCGAAGGTTCGACAACGATCAGGGGAAAATGTCCTACGAAAAGCACAAACTGTTCCTGTTTAAAGAAGATTTTGAGAAGTTTACCAAAGGTCTGGAACAAACGATTTCTTTTTGTGAAACCGGTGAAACTCCGGCTGACGACCTGATAGAAGCCTTTGAGCCCGGTGAACACTCTGAAAGCGATGATTTCAGCTTCGATCTCAAGTAAAAATCAGAATTCAACACGGTTCAACACTTCTTTTTAATCCGTTGTATTGTTGAATACTTATGAAGTGGTGATCTGAACAACAACCAGGCTGAAAACAAGGTTATAAAGCCTGATCATGCGAAAGCACGGTTCTGTGAGACTATTTCACTGATTCCAGAAGTTTACCTCCCGATCATCAGCCATGACCTCCTGATACTTTTTAAAGGCAGACAGCCGTGAATTCACGCATGCCGGCAGATATCACCATCCGGCTGTTTTCCGCTGAAGTTAAAGTTATTCACACCCGGTGGGTAAAGCTTGGTTACGGAATAAATAATCTTACCTTTGTATTCCCGGACTAAGGGAACATTGATTTCTACAAACTGCTGATTAAAAAGTAATTACATTCTTATAATGGGAAAAGTTATCGCGATTGCCAATCAGAAAGGCGGCGTAGGCAAAACAACTACCGCAATTAATCTTGGGGCTGCTTTTGCCGTTCTTGAGCGCAAAACGCTTATCATCGATGCTGACCCGCAGGCCAATTCGACCTCAGGGGTTGGCTTTGATCCCAAAAATATCAAAACGAGTATTTACGAATGCCTGATGGATGAAGTTGAGCCTCAGGACATTATACTTGCCACCTCCACCCCTCACCTCGACCTGCTTCCGGCCCACATCGACCTGGTAGGTGCTGAAATTGAGATGATCAACAAGCCCAACCGCGAGAAAATGATGCGGAAGGTGGTCAACAAAATCAAGGATCAGTATGACTTCATCGTCATCGATTGCTCGCCCTCTCTCGGTCTGATCACCGTGAATGCCCTGGTTGCCGCTGACTCAGTGGTTGTGCCCGTTCAGTGCGAATACTTTGCCCTTGAAGGACTGGGAAAGTTGCTGAACACCATAAAAATCGTTCAGTCGAGGCTCAATACGGAACTCGACATTGAAGGCATTCTGTTAACCATGTACGATTCAAGGCTGAGGCTTTCGAATCAGGTTGTTGACGAAGTAAAAGCACATTTTCAGGACATGGTTTTCGAGACCATGATTCACCGCAATACGAAACTGGGAGAAGCGCCGAGCTACGGCGAAACCATCATTATGTTTGACATCAACAGTACCGGTGCGGTCAACTACCTTAACCTGGCCAGGGAGATTTTACAGAAAAACGAACTGACCAGATTGAAATCATCTGAAAAACAAATCAATACAGAGAATGAATTCTAAGAAAAAAGCGCTTGGCAGGGGCTTAAGTGCCATCCTGGAGAGCCCCGAAACCGATATTACCTCGAAAGACATCTCCGGAACCTTTGTTGCAGGAGCCATTGCTTCCATTCCGGTTGAGCAGATCGAATCCAACCCTTTTCAGCCCCGTGAGGATTTTGAGCCGGAAGCCCTTCAGGAGTTGGCGGCTTCCATCAGGGAACAGGGCATCATCCAACCCATTACCGTCAGAAAAATGGGTTACGACAAATATCAGCTCATTTCGGGTGAGCGGAGGCTGAAGGCATCAAAAATTGCCGGTCTCACCGAGATTCCGGCCTATATCCGTATCGCCAACGACCAGCAGATGCTGGAAATGGCCCTGGTTGAAAACATTCAGCGCGAAAGCCTGAATGCACTGGAAATCGCCATCAGCTATCAGCGACTGATCGAAGAATGCGAGCTTACCCAGGAAGAACTCAGCCAGCGTGTCGGCAAAAACAGGGCCACTGTTGCCAATTATATCCGTTTGCTCAAACTTCCTGTCGAATTGCAGCTGGCCATCCGCGACAGCAAAATCAGCATGGGGCATGCCAGGGCGCTGATCAATATCGAGGATGAGCCAACTCAGATCACCATCCTCCGCAACATTGTAGCCAGGGATCTTTCGGTGCGTGAAGTTGAAGAGATTGTCAGAAACCTGAACCGTCAGCCGGCGGTTAAAAAAACACCTGAGATCATTGAGCTGCCCCATGAAATAGATCATAAACGGCAGGACGTAGCTTCAAAACTCAACACACAGGTTAACGTAAACATAAACAATAAAGGCAAAGGAAGCATCGTTATCAGTTTCGGTTCACGCAAAGAACTTGACCGGCTGCTGACCGACCTGAACAGCTAAACCAGGGTAACTGCACTTTCATGTTGACATTTCCTGTGATTAAAAAATTGTGCTCTGTAACCAAAACAGCTTTTTCCTTGAAGGCTGTTTTTTTGGCTTTTATTTCCCTGCTGATGGTATCAAAACTGAGTGCCCAGGATACCACCGCTGTTCAGATTCCTGCCATGGAATTTGATTCCCTGCGCACGCCCATGCATTCTGCCCACAAAGCCACCCTCTATTCGCTGATGCTGCCGGGACTCGGGCAGGCATACAATAAAAAGTACTGGAAAATCCCGATCATCTACGCCGGGTTCGGGGCGCTGGCATACAACTTCAAGATTAACAACGATGAGTCGAAGAAATTTACAGAAGCCTACCGCTATGTAATCAACCAGGATACGTTCCCCATTGATAACGAATATGTTACCAGATATCCCGATGTGAACGACCTGCTGCGGGGCCGGGATTTTTACCGGCGAAGGGTTGAACTGACTGTGATTTTTTCAGCTGTGTGGTACCTTCTGAACGTGATTGACGCAACGGTTGATGCCCATTTCTTTGATTACGACATCTCCGACAATCTTACCCTGCACCTTGAGCCTGCCTTTATGATTCCAACAGGCAGCAAAGAGCGGTTTACCAACGGGATGAGGTTGTGCCTGAATCTGTAACCGTCAGCAGAGGTGCTTCGTCTAACTTCCGGAAAGCCGCTTGCAGACAGTGCTGAAAAGATGGAACGGGATATCCGTTACCCTGAACCGCTGGCTGGTGACAAAGAGAAAACATAAAAACCGTAAGATGAAAATCGTGATCTCAGGATATGGCCGCATGGGCCATGAAATCGAGAAAACTGCCGTCTCAAGGGGACATCAGATTGTTGGATTTCCCGATAACAGCGAAGCCTGGGAATCAATCAGTCTGAACAGACAGGACTGCGATGTGGTGATTGATTTCAGCACGCCGCAATCGGCTGAAGGCGTTGTAAATAGGTGCCTGGAAGCTGGTGTACCGGTTGTCAGCGGTACCACCGGTTGGCCTGATGGTCTGGAAAAAGCCGTTGCCTTTTGCCGGAGTGTAAACGGCGCCTTCTTCTACTCGCCCAACTTCAGCATCGGGGTGAACATTTTTTTTGAGATCAGTAAAACCCTGGCTTCACTGCTCAGTGGCAAGGAATATCAACCCAGGCTGAATGAGATTCATCACATTCACAAACTTGATGCTCCCAGTGGCACGGCCATTGCTCTGGCCAATGATATTGTTCAGTCTAATCCAGGATTTACAGGCTGGACAGCCGGGCCCACAAGCGATAATCGGCTGGTACCGGTATTGAGTGAACGCATCGGAGAAATCCCCGGCACACATATTGTTGAGTGGCGTTCCATGGCCGATACCATCACCCTCAGGCATGAGGCACACAACCGTCAGGGGCTTGCCCTGGGTGCCGTGCTCGCTGCCGAATGGATACAGGGTAAAACCGGCTTTTATACCATGGCTGACCTGCTGCGCAACGGCAATTGAACCAATAAAAAGTGTAAGTTTGCAATCAAACTGAAAATAAGCTTAGTTTTTACATAAAAAAGAATTTATGTCCCTTTCACTGGTCTTGTTCATCATTTTCCTGTTCTTTCCTGTTCTGCTATGGAAAACATTTGAAACTGCAGGCGAATCCGGCTGGAAATCAGCGGTTCCAGTCCTGAATTACTATATCTGGCTCAACATCATCAGGCAGCCGCTGTGGTGGTTTATTTTTCTGGCAATGCCGTTCATCAATGCCTTCATGGTTATGCTGATGGTAGTGGAAACCCTGAAGTGCTACAGGATTTATAACCTCGGGCATCAGGCAGTTGCCGTTCTGCTGCCTTTTGTTTACCTGCCCTGGCTGGGGATAAAAAAATCAGGCGATTACGTTGAGCCCGCCAACAGGGTGAAAATCAAAAAGACCCCGGTTCGTGAATGGGTGGATGCCATCATCTTCGCGGTGATTGCAGCCAGCATCATCCGTATCTTCATGGTGGAAGCCTACACCATCCCTACCTCATCCATGGAAAAATCACTGCTGGTCGGCGATTTTCTGTTTGTGAGCAAATTAAGCTATGGCCCGAAAGTGCCGAATACTCCGATCGCTTTTCCGTTTGTGCATCATACCCTGCCACTTACCGCCAGCACCAAATCGTATGTCGAATGGCTGAAACTTCCTTATTACCGTTTTCCCGGACTGACCACTGTAAAAAACAATGATGTGGTGGTCTTTAACTACCCTGATGGTGATACCGTTGCCCTGAAAGCCCAGAATCAGAGTTATTACGGGCTGGTGAGGGACTACGGACGTTACCGGGTATGGAACGACAAGGCCAATTTCGGTGACATCGTTGCCCGTCCTGTCGACAAGCGTGAGAACTATATTAAAAGGTGTATCGCGATACCGGGTGATGTGCTTGAAATCAAAGACCAGGTGGTTTACATCAACGGAAAAGCGGCCGAATTGCCCGATCAGGCGCAGTTCAAGTACATCGTCAGAACCGACGGTACCCGGATAAATCCCAAGGCCCTCGAGAAACTCAACATTACAGAGGAAGTGGGCATGGCAGGTCCAAATGAGATTGTTCTGACACTTACCAATGAAACAGCTGAGAAAATCAAAGGATTTGTGAATGTGAAGGAGGTACGCAAAATTATCCAGCCGAAAGGCTTCTGGCAGCCTTACATCTTCCCGTTCGATTCGCTATACCCATGGAATGTGGATAATTTCGGGCCGCTTGAAATTCCACGCCAGGGCGCTACTGTTGAGATCAACAGTAAAAACATTGTCCTGTACTCCAGAATCATCAAGAATTACGAGCTCAACGACCTGGAAATCAAAGGCGAAACCATACTCATTAACGGTAAGCCTGCCAGCAGTTATACCTTTAAGCAGGATTATTACTGGATGATGGGCGACAACCGGCACAATTCTGCCGACTCACGTTTCTGGGGCTTTGTTCCGGTTGACCACGTGGTTGGCAAGGCAGTGTTTGTATGGCTTTCGCTCGATGGAAACAAGCCGTTGTTCGGGGGCAAAATCAGGATGAACAAACTTTTCAGAACCATTAAATAATCAATTAATACTTAATTGCATGTACAAAGCAGAGATTCACACCGTTAAAGGTGTTATGAAAGTAAATTTCTACGAGCAGGATGCTCCCAATACTGTTGCCAATTTTGTAAAACTTGCCAAAAGCGGTTTTTATGACGGGCTTACCTTTCACCGGGTAATACCTGAATTTGTAATTCAGGGCGGCTGCCCCAACGGAACAGGATCAGGCGGGCCCGGTTATTCCATCAAGTGCGAGCTCGATGGCGGCAATCAGTATCACGATCGTGGCGTGCTTTCCATGGCCCATGCCGGAAGAAACACCGGAGGCTCCCAGTTTTTCATCTGCCACAGCAGGAAGAACACCAGCCACCTCGACCGCAATCATACCTGCTTCGGTAAAGTTTACGAAGGCCTCGAAGTCATTGACCTGATCAGGGCCGGCGATGAGATTGAGAAAATCGTCATTACTGAGAATGAATAACCGATAATCAACCTAAAAAAGAAAAAATGTTGAACAATAAGCTGACAGCGACCATACTCGCCTTTACTTTTCTGATTTCCGGGTTTTTACAAGCCCAGGCCCAGAAAGCCGGATCTCCTTTTAAAGGAGTGATCAACTACACCGTAACGTATCCGGATGCCCAGCTTGATGCATCACAACTTGCCATGATGCCGAAAACCGTTAAAGTTACCCTGAATGGTAACAAAGCCAGGATCGACATCAATATGCCCAGCATGAGTCAGATTGTTTTGCTCGATTCAGATCAGAAATCGACCATCATGCTTTTTGAAATGGCCGGCAATAAAGTAGCATTGAAGCCCAATAAAAAAGGAAACAACACCAAAGAACCGGTGGTTGTGGTGACTGCTGAAACTAAGGATATTGCCGGTTTCACTTGTAAGAAAGCAGAAATAAATTTCGGTGATGAGAAAAGCAAGGGTTCTCCCATTGTGGTTTACTTCACTGAAGCCATTGGCAACAACAAAATCTTTTACGATAACGAATACAGAACCCTGCCGGGAATCCCCCTTGAGTTTTATTATAAAATGCAGGGAATGAGCATGTTGCTTACAGCAACCAGCATTGAGAAAGGAAAAGTATCGAACCGTGATTTTGAGGTGCCCTCAGATTATAAAGAAATGACCCCTGATGAACTCAGGCAGATGTTTGGCGGTGGAAAATAGCCTGACTGACTGACCTTGAGAACATATCCGGCTGATTCCGGCTCCTGCTTATTAAAAAAGGCAAGCAGGTTATACCGGAACCGGCCGGTTTTGTACTTTTGTAACTTTGAAAAAAACTGCAGATGGCTGTTAAAGGCAATGCGCTGAAAAAAAGCAGCAAATCCGATGAGTTTGAAACCCCTTCCGGGAAAAAAAACGGCAAGGGCAGTCGTACTTCCGCGCTACCTCTCTGGGTCACCGATGGCAGGGCGGTTAAGCTCACCGGTGTGTTTTTTGTGCTGCTCGCCATCTATCTGCTGTTTGCTTTCACTTCATACCTGTTTCTGTACTTCAAATGGGGTGCTGATGATCTTTTTACCACCTATTCTTTCAACCGCATTCTCTTTGATACAAGCATAGAAGCCGGCAACTGGGCCGGGCGGTTGGGAGCGGCCCTCTCCGTTACTTTTATCAAAAAAGGCTTCGGCATAGCCGCCTACCTGATCATCGTGATGCTGATTGTTGCCGGGGTAAAAATGTCGTTGAAGATTCAGGTTCTGCCGGTCTTTAAGACTGTCAGAAATGCAATACTGGGCCTGCTCTGGTTGCCGGTAGCCCTTGGATTTGTACTGGGTGAAACCGATTATGCAGTGCTCGGCGGCATCACCGGTTACCAGACCTCGCTCTGGATGGCCGGACTGCTGGGCAAGACCGGCACGGCAATTACCCTGCTATTTACCCTCATCGCCTTGCTTGTTTTCGCGTTCAATATGCCCCTTGAGCTCCCCAAAAGACCCTCAGATGCAGAACCTGATGGAGATGAAACAGGCGAAGGAGCTGACCCAGCATTCAAAAGCATACGAAAAAACGAAAACCGGTCAGGCAGTGCCCCTGGTGAAGACAAATACAACATGGTTGAATTTTCTGTTTCTCATGATGAGAAACCGGAAGTAAAACCGGCAAACCGCAAGAACAACACAGCGCCTGCTGATCCGGTTCCCCTGGAGGTTCCTGATCCGGCTCCGATGCCCCGACCGGATAAAGATGCCGTGGAATTCACCATTGAACACACGAAAACAACCAAACCGGCTGAGGAAACCAAAGCAGAACCTGTACACTATACCATAGATACCGAATTTGACCCTACGCTTGATTTACCGGATTATCAACGGCCGACACTTGAACTGCTGGATGATTACGGAGGAACCCCGAATTCGGTGAGCGTTCAGAAAGAAGAGCTGGAGGCCAATAAGAACCGCATTGTTGATACACTGGCAAATTACAATATTCAGATTGACAAGATCAAGGCTACCATTGGTCCTACGGTAACCTTGTACGAGATCATTCCGGCACCCGGGGTCAGGATCTCAAAAATCAAGAATCTGGAAGATGACATTGCACTGAGCCTGGCAGCCATGGGTATCCGGATCATTGCACCGATTCCGGGCAAAGGGACCATCGGCATTGAGGTGCCCAACCTGAAGCCTGAAATTGTCTCCATGAAATCAATCCTCGGGAGCGAAAAATTCAGGGGAACCAAGTTTGAGCTTCCCTTTGGAATGGGGAAAACCATTCAGAATGAGCCATTTATCGCTGATCTTACCCGACTGCCCCACATCCTGATGGCCGGAGCTACCGGACAGGGAAAATCGGTGGGGCTGAATGCCATCATTGCCTCTATCCTTTATCACAAGCACCCTTCACAGGTTAAGTTTGTGATGATTGATCCCAAAAAAGTGGAGTTGACGCTGTTTTCAAAGATAGAAAGGCACTTTCTTGCGAAGCTGCCCGATTCAGAAGAAGCCATCATTACCGATACCCGCAAGGTTGTACGCACGCTCAATTCACTCAACATCGAGATGGACAACCGTTACGACCTGCTCAAGGATGCCCAGGTAAGAAACATCAAAGAGTACAATGAGCGGTTTATTGCCCGTAAGCTGAGCCCCCTGCACGGCCACCGCTTCCTGCCTTATATCATCGTGGTGATTGATGAGTTTGCCGACCTGATTATGACGGCCGGCAAGGAAATTGAAGCACCGCTCACCCGTATGGCGCAGCTGGCCAGGGCCATCGGTATCCATCTGGTAATAGCAACACAGCGACCATCCGTAAACATCATCACGGGTACCATCAAGGCCAATTTCCCAGCCCGTATTGCTTTCAGGGTGATCTCCAAGATCGACTCCCGCACCATCCTCGATTCCGGGGGGGCTGATCAGCTTGTCGGACGTGGCGATATGCTCCTCTCTACCGGCAGCGACCTCATCAGGCTGCAATGTGCCTTTGTCGACACCCATGAAGTTGAACGGATCACTGAGTTTATCGGCTCACAACGGGCTTATCCCGATGCGTATCACCTGCCTGAGTTTGCCGATGAACAGGACGAAAAAGAGGTGGATTTCGACCCGGCCATGCGCGATGAACTCTTCGAGGACGCTGCCCGCATCATTGTTGCAACCCAGCAGGGAAGTACTTCTTTGCTGCAGAGAAAACTGAAGCTCGGATATAACCGCGCAGGACGAATCATCGACCAGCTGGAAGCCGCCGGTATCGTAGGCCCTTTCGAAGGAAGTAAAGCCCGGGAAGTAAAAGTTGCCAATGAGTTTGCTTTGGAACAATTTTTGAAAGACATGAAATCGGGACCTGACAACAGCCGGAATCCTGACAACGAATTCTGAATTATTAACAAACTGAACCTGACCACGAATGAAAAAAATCATTTTAACACTGTCTGCAATACTGATCACCATAGCTTCATTTTCTCAGTCTGATAAAAAAGCGAGAGCGATTCTGGACGAAGTATCAGCAAAAACAAAAACCTATAAAACCATCCGCATTGAGTTTACTTATAAAATGGTGAATACTGCCCAGAAAATCAACGAGAGCTACAAAGGCGTGCTGATGTCGAAAGGCGACAAATACAAATTATCCTTTTCAGGCCAGGAAGTAATCAGTGATGGGAAAACCGTATGGACATTTGTAAAAGATGCCAATGAGGTACAGGTAAATGAAGTGAGCAAAGACGATGACAGCTTCACCCCTACCAACCTGCTGAATACCTACAATGAAAACTACAAGGCCAAAGTAATTGAGGATAAGGCCGGACAGAGTGTTATCGAGCTTACGCCGGTTCAGAAGAAGAACTTCAATAAGGTGAAAGTGACCATCGAAAAAACAAAAAAAATGGTCAGTTCATTGTCCATTTTTGATAAAAACGGCAGCGTGTACACCTATCAGGTTGGAAAGTTTGAAACAGACCTGCCATTTACCGACAACACGTTTGTTTTTAAAGCTGCTGATCATCCTGGTGTTGAGGTGATTGACATGAGGTAAGGGGCTATTATACCCTGAAGTACAGAACAAATCCATTGGCTTTGTGTTTATTGAAAAAACAAAACCAATGGATTCTTTATACTCACCCCTGCTTGTACTACATTCATGGAACCGTTGGGCGATACTCATTTTCGCCCTGTTTGTCATAGTTTCATCAGTGAGCGGATTATCCCGGAAAACCGGATACAGCGTCTTTCAAAAGAAAAGCCTTTTCTATTATATCCTCACACTTCACCTTCAGCTGCTTGGCGGACTTATTCTGTACTTTGTACTCAGCCCGGTTACAACCATGGCTCTCAATGATTTCGGTGCAGCCATGAAAGACAGTACAGCCCGTTTCTGGGCCGTAGAACATGCCTTTGTTAATGTTGTCGCTGTTGTGATTGCCCAGGCAGGCAGTATCATCACAAAACGAAAATCAACAGATCGTGGGAAGCACCGCTCTGCACTAATCTGGACAGTGATTTCCATTGTCCTGATTTTTGCGATGATCCCCTTTGGTATGATGGGGGTTGAGCGTCCCTGGTTCCGTTTCTGAAGGTAAAATTCTGATTGTTGCTGCGGTTCCGGTTTCATTCTACCGGGAGGAATCTGCCGATTTTCTCGAAGAGCTTCATTTGTGTGATCGGTTTGGATATGTAGTCATCGCAACCTGCATCCAGGGCTCTGTTTCTGTCATCTGACAATGCAAACGCTGTAACAGCAATGATAAACTGCGATGGCTTTTGCAGCCTGATCGCACGGGTCGCATCCAGACCGTTCATTTCCGGCATCTTAATATCCATAAGAATCAGGTCAGGGTTCCAGCTTAAAGCAAGCTCAACGGCCTCTATTCCGGTGTAAGCCCGGTTAATTTCACAACCTGAGTATTTCAGCATCATTTTCAGCAGGGTAAAGTTGGTGTCGTCATCCTCAGCAACCAGAATACGTTTGCCGGGGAATCTGACTATGGATTCAGAAGGGGCCTTTTCCGACTGGGTTCGGCCGGTTGCACCGATTTTCTCGAACGGCAGATCAACCATAAATACCGAACCCTTACCCAGGGTTGATTCCAGTGTGATTGTACCTCCCATCTGCTCAACCAGTGCCTTTGAAATTGCCAGTCCCAGCCCTGTACCCCCCTGTTCGCGCGATACAGATGAATTCACCTGCCTGAACCGTTTGAAAATCACTTCATGATGTTCAGGATCAATCCCAATGCCCGTATCTTTGACATAGAAGCGGATTGTGCTTCCGAGCTGGATGTACCCGAATTCTATGCTTCCCTGCTTTGTGAATTTAATGGCATTGCTGATGAGATTCAGCATTACCTGCCTGAGTCTGACTTCATCACCCGATATAAAGAGATCTTCGTCATGTTCTTTAACCGGGGCAATAAGCATTGCTCTCAACTGCGGGTTTTTCGATGAGATCGAATAAAGGTCTGACATCAGTTTTTGCAGGCTGACACTGTTGCGGCTGATGGTAATCTGGCCGGCTTCAATTCTGGAAATATCAATGATGTCGTTGATGAGGGCCATCAATTGAGCAGAACAGGTATTGATGATGCCGATGAAGCTGGCCATATCCTCATGGGAAAGGCCTGGAGTAAGCAGCAGATCGGCAAAGCCGAGTATCCCGTTCATAGGGGTTCTGATCTCATGGCTCATGTTGGCCAGAAACGCTGATTTCAGTTTATCCGACTCTTCAGCTTTGCCAATGGCAATGCGGAGCTCCTCGTTCTTACGTTCAATTTCTTTGTTGAGTTCAAGATAGCCGGCGTTCAGTTTCGCAAGCTTTACATTCATCTGCCTGAGGTCCTGATCTGCCTTTTTCCGTTCAGTAATGTCGCGCCAGGTAGTGTAAAGGATCTCTTTGTCATCGATGTTGATGACCGTAAGCAGAACTTCAACCCAGAACTGAGATCCATCGGGGCGCTTGTGCAGCCAATCGAAGCGGTGCGAACCATTCTTTCTGGCTGTTTCAATCATGCGCATGGCTTTCAGGGAGGAATCAATCCCATCGGGTTGCCGGGATGGTGAAAGCTCTGATGGCATTTTGTTAACAACCTCCGGCCGTCCTGAACGGAGCATCCGCAGGGCAGCTGCATTGCAATCAATAAAAACCCCGCTTTCGATGATAAGGTTGGCATCGTCAGAATCCTCAAACAGTTTTCTGAACCTGAGTTCACTCTCAATCAAACGGGCAGCAGCCTCTTTGCGTGACGTGATGTCAATGATCAGTCCTTCAATCGCAACCACCTCTCCCGATTGATTGTATATTCCACATCCCTGCTCCCAAACCCATTTTATTTCGCCGGAAGCCGTAGTAATCTGATATTCATCGGTAAAGATGCTGTTACTTGAAATAACTTCCTGCCACTTCTCCCAGAGATAATTCTGATAATCCCTGACTATCAGATCGTTGAATGCAATTCGTGCGTTGTTGATCAGTTCCTCAGGTTTATAGCCCGTTAGTTCAAAAGCGCCCCTGCTCACGAATTCCATGGTATAGTCCCGGTCATTTCTGCAACGATAGGCCATTCCGGGCAGGTTCCCCATCAGTGTCTCAAGCTTCCTTCTAACCTCAATGCTCTCCTGTTCTATTCTCTGGCGTTCAGCCAGTTCCCTGGCCTGCTGTAAATTCTGCGTTGCTTTTAACGACAATTGGTTCGCAAAAAGGTAAAGTGTTTCAGCAATCCTTTTAAACTGCTCCGCTGGCATACGCTTCACCTTACTGAGGGCCGAGGAATATGCTTTCTCATCGGCACCGATCTCTCCGGCATAAGCGCTGAGTTTGCTTACATCAGCATCATCATTGATCACCTGCCCGATCATCCAGTTGGCAATGTGAATTCCACCTACTGAGATACTGGATCCAGCGTCCATCAAAGCACCACTGAGGCAGGGCTGAATTGTTGGTCCGCTTTTATTGAGCGTTCCGATTACAGAATCGGAATAAAAACAATTGACCCTGCCGATTTCGGTACCCCTGATTACCTTTTCGCACAACTCGCAGAAATTGCTGGGCCGGGTAACGGGGACTCCTTTGGCATCTGTGATAACCGATGCAACGCCGGTTACATCACTGAAGGCATCCTGAATCTTCTGGATTTCGTCGAGATCGAAAAGGTCTGTCAGTTGAATCTGATCAAGCTCAACTTCAGGTTGTATCAGGGTATCAAGCCGACGGCTGAGGTTCTGATGTTTCTCCTGAAGATTCAGCAGTACCTTTTTCGATTCTGACACATCTCTGATCACTGACAGCAGAAAATGATTATCCGCTACACTGAAGCTTCGTACCGACAACTCACACCAGAACCATGATCCATTCTGCCTGATTGCCTGCCATTCAAAAATATGCTGGTACAGGGCGGTGTTTTCATGACCGAAAGGTTGATTCTGCCGGAGTTTTTCTGCCAGGCCTTCAGCGAAAAAACCGAAAAAAGCCGATTCCTTCAATTGTACTAAATCCTCACAGCCAAACATCCGGATGGCCGCCGGATTGGCATCGTTAATCCGGCCTGAAGGCATTTCACTGATCAGAATTGCTTCATCAGTCGCAGAAAAAATCTGATGGTACAGCTGATCTGAAGCAAACTGCGATTCCTGGGCTGAAAGTCGCTGCAGCGCATAAGAGGCCTGCCTGACAATACTTTCAATCAATTCGGGATGGATGTTGACCGCTTCGTCAGGACTCAGGATACAAAGGGCGCCAAAATACGCTTGTTCATGGTTCAATCCGATCCCATAAACTGAGCCTATGCCCAACTCCCGGCTGATCTTTTCACATAAGTGCCGGTCAACCAATTGTCCTGTAAGTTCGAATAACGACGGAAACTTCTCAAGGAAACCCCGTGTGAAGGTTTCAAATATCCGGGTGTCTATGTCAGAGAGCTGAAACTCAATATCAAACAGATTCAGGCCCAGAATTCCGGTGACCTTATCAGCATCCCTGAGCACTTTCGGATTTGCGCCCGACATTCTCAATTCATTGTTTCTCCCGGCTGAAGCGATAAAGATCCAGGAATCAGGAACAAAACCTTCAAGCACGCTGATCAGTCTGACGAAAAGGTCCTGCCTGCCGGCTGAATTCTGAAAACTGATGGCAGCATCCGAAATCACCTGCAAGGCCTTTGCCCCGCTTTTGGCTGATGGCATGCTTTCCTTCGAAATCCGCGTGTACAGGAAAGCCTGTGAAGAATTCCTGCCCGCTGAGATTTTCACAAAAAAGGTATCTTCCGGGGAAGAACCAAACTGCGTATGTATAAACCCCTGATTGGAAAAAAATGGGTCTTTGACTAATTGTTTTAACCTGTCCAATATTCCGGAAGGGAATATATCTTCAGTGGAATGGACGTCGTTTAATAAATTAACGAGCTGTTTATCAGATGAATCTGTAAAAATATCGATAACAGACAGATAATTATTATCTGTTAACAGGCTTACACTATCCGACCCGTTTATCAAACCTAAGAATGAAATCATGCCTGCTACCTGTGTGAATGTAAGTACAAGAATTTCAGACCTAAAAATAGTAAATCAAACACTATTCCGCAATAGCATTATCTTATAATATTCATCTGCGCGATAAAAGAATCCTGCTAAGTGCTCAAGAGCAGCAATGAATATCCTGAAACAACAATCCGGGTACTCGTCAAAGATGAACTGAAAGGGGAAATTATGACTTGATCAGTTTTTTCATGTTGCCGGCAAACTCTGATGGGGTAGTTCCGGTTTGCGCCTTGAATGCAGAAATGAATACCGATTTACTGTGAAAGCCGGCCTTTTGTGCCAGGCCAAGGTATGAATACGATTCAGCCTGATTATCAACCAGTAGCTGAATTACTTTGTTTACCCTGTAGCGGTTGAGCATCTGATTGAAGTTGCATCCTTCTACTTCGTTGATAACCATTGAAAGGTAGCGGGTATTGGTATCGAGATCGGAGGCCATCTGCTTGAGGGTAAGTTTCGGATTGGTAAACGGTTCTTCTTCCTTCAGATAGGTGACCATCCGCTCGTAGATCTCTTTCTTCTTGGCATCTCCAAACGGAATTCTGGAAGTCTGGGGTTCTCTGATAAAACTGATGGGTGAAAGCTTTGGGATTTTATCAACACCGTTGGTTCTTACTGTCAGCAGCGCTTCATCCGGTGCAACCGGGATATTGGCATTCACCACAGGAGTTTCAGGATTGGCAGTTTTTATAACTGGCTGTTCATAGGCATCGATGGTGAGGCCGAGCCAGCCGGTAACCAGACCGGCAGCAAGCAATAACAGGGGATAGACAACCTGAAAAACAGAGGCTGGAATCACGAGTGACATGAGGAAGTTATCAATGACAAGCAGAAAAATAACAAAAGCCGCCAGCAGGTTTCTTATTTTGAAGGTGTTTCTTGAGGATGCATGATAATAAGTCTGCAGTTTTCCCGAATAACGGGAGTACCTTCTGAACATCCTCAACGTATAGAAAATGGTCTGGAGTATCAGCACGATCTGGCCAGCCATGTACTTATAGTTATATCCGCCAACCGAAGGGTCTGTTTCGGGAAGCAGAAAAAGCAGCGGTGTTGAGCCAATAAATACTGCCGGAAGGATCAGGTGCTTAACTACATATTTAAACTGCTGGGTAGTGCCTGTAATAAGATCCCGCAGGAAGAGAAAGAAAAGCGGAATAAAGGTGAGGGCAAGGGGTATTTTGAGGGTGGCACCAAAGTCTTTATATGGCGAAGGGGCACAGCAGCTCAGTCCATAGCTTATGTAATAAAATGCTGCAAATACCAGAAAAACTACCAGATAAAGCCTCGATTTGTCGCCCTTTCGCAAGGCTTTCTCAAACGCGAGCAAAGCAAGCAGCAGAAACGAACTGGCTCCTACAATCAATAAGGCTTTTATTAACCCCGTCATCGATTCAGCAATTTATTCAATGGGAAATACTATCATTAATGGTTTAAACGGCTTTTTGTAACCTTTGTTTGTCAAAGGATGTCTGTAAGCCATTCGGTTAAACAGCTAAATAATTACGAATCTGGCGTAAATTACTGATTTTCATAGTATTAAACTTACACCAATGTGGGGTTTGTGAACAACAGTAAAGTAAATCATTGATCGGGATATAATACATTCCTGAGTGAACGAGTAGGGGCATTCTTTATTCACTGTTGCTCGTGATTCAGAAACAAAAGTACGAAATAATAAATTGAAATGCAAAATCCAGATTTATTATTTCAAACCTCAGGAAACGGATATTCCGGACAATCAATCCAATAAGTTCAACTGAAAAAAAATAATCTGCAGCTGAATGCACCTGAACAAATCTGAGCAGCGTTTGCTTGTTCAAATCCGCAAGTAAGCATAGTTTCCTCAAGCAACTCCAATTTTATCTATACATTACACTCATAAACAACATATTATACAATATCTCACTTAGATTTGCCGGTTAATACAACCAGCGCTGGCTCAAAAGGAGCTCTTCCGGATATTCCATGATAATCAGCGTACTTCTTGTGCAAAAAAAACTTGAAGATTGCTGGAAGATAATTGTAAAACACACAATAACTGCGCATTAACGAAAAAAAAATCGGCTACTACCAACAAGGGGCAACCACATTACCAGAGTTAAAAATTGTCAGCAGTATGCTGGTTTGAAATTATAAATCCGGGATACCGTGACCTGATTTAAGAATTGAAACCTCTTATATTTGACAAGGAGTGTTATTGGTACTACTTTCCGTTCCCCTTAGAAGATAAAGGAATACTCGCCTTACTTAGCAACTACCCTCCTCACAATCAGACTATTGGCTAAATAAACTTATTGATCTTTCAGAGTTTTTGCGGACAGTTAAACTCAGAAAGGAGATCAGTATTTTTCTATGCATTTCATTATCAACTGTTTATAATTATTAAAGATATTATCACAATTACACACAACAAAAACAAAAAACCATGAGAAAAGTTTTTACTATTCTGCTATTGGTCGCAATCCAGGCGATTTCCTATTCGCAGGTAACCACCAATGAAGGATCGGGGCTTGCTCCGAATTATCCAAGCCTTGCGGCTGCAATTACTGCGCTAAATGGGGCCACCATTACTTCGCCGGTGGTGATTACACTTTCCGGGGATGAAACATCACCTGCAGGAGGCTATTCTATCACAGCTTCCGGAACAAGTACAAATACGATTATTATTGAAGGCTCTACAAGCACCATAACAGCCCCGACACCAGCTGGTAGTGCGGGTGCGCTGAATGATGCCATATTCAAGATAATCGGCGGCGATTACATTACTATCCGGAACTTCACTATGCTGGAGAATGCAGCCAACACAACAACCGCTGCTGGCACAAACAACATGACAGAATTTGGGGTAGCAGTTTTTTATGCAACAACCACAAATGGTTCTCAGGGTATTACAATTAAAAACAATGTAATTGATCTGAACCGTACATACCAAAATACTTTTGGAATATATATTAATGCTACAACCTCAGCAACTGCTGTAACAAGTTCAGCAACTGCAACAGGTGCAAACGGAGGTAATCATAATTTACTTATTGCAGGAAACTCTATTACTGACGTTAATAATGGTATTGTTGTCATAGGCCCGACAGCTGCTGCTGATCACAACAACGGTGTTGTGATTGGTGGTTCTGCGCCTGATGCAAATACAATCACGAATTATGGTACAACCGGAACTTTTTCAAGTTATGCTAACGTTTCAGGTACAGTTAACGGCATAATTCTCAGGAATTCCATCAATGCCACGGTTTCCTATAATTCGATTTCAAGTTCGGTAGGGGGTGTAACTGCCGGAACATTAAATGGGATTCAGGTACCAGCGTCATCAAATACACCAACAGTTGCTTTTACGAATTCAATCAGCAATAACTCCATTTCACTGAGAAGTGCAGTTGCTTCTGGAGCAATGAATGGAATAAATTACCCTTCAGGTTCAGCCAGTGCTACCAGTACTTTAAATGTGAATAACAATGACTTCAATACTTTTGGTCATACGGTTACTGCTAGTGGTTCAGTTTCATTCATAACCATCGGAAGTCTGAATCAGTTCACAAACATTAATGGAAATACTTTCACCAACATTACACTCAATACCACAGGAAGTGTTACTTTCCTCGGTTATTCAGGGACTATGTCGGCAACATCGGTAACCAATATAAACGGAAATTCTGTAATTACCGGATTCACAAAAACCGGTTCTGGTGGATCAATAACCATCCGGACAACAAGTTCATCAACTCCGGCTGGTGCTATCGTGAACTTTCAGAATAATAATTTTTCCAACATCAGCTTCACTGGTGCAACAACATTTGCCGGATACAATGATAATGACGGGGGAGCTCCGACAAAAGTGATTGCAGGTAACACATTCAACAATATTTTTGGAGGCACTTCTTCTATATCTTGCATATATGCCGGATACAATGGGGCTGGTTCAATGATCTCGAACAATACTATCACTAACATTTCCGGACAAAGTACCATTACCGCTATAAACATTGGTGGTTCTGGAACATCCTCCAACACATCCTGTACAGGCAATACTATCAGTAATCTTTCTTCAACAGGTACCGGAGGTGTTGTAAGTGGGATCATTAGTTCAAGTGCAGCAACAGCTACAAATATCTATGGAAACACCATTCACACTCTATCTTCAACTTCCATAGTTTATGGGATCAATCTTACTGGAGGCGTAACAACCAGTGTATATGATAATAAAATATATAACCTTGCCGGAAGCGGTGCTTCGTCTACAGTATATGGAATAACTTCTTCTCTTGGCACTACTGTTAATTTGCACAACAATCTTATCGGCGATCTGCGTACTCCATCAGCCAATGCGGCAAATCCATTGGTTGGCATCAACATCACCGGTGGTACAACTGCTAATGTTTATTACAATACAGTATATTTAAATGGCACAAGCAGTGGTGCTTTATTTGGTTCAAGTGCAATCTCAGCTTCAACCTCTCTGGCACTTACCCTGCGTAACAACATATTCGTTAATACTTCCGTTCCAAACGGAGCAACGGGTTATACAGCAGCTTACCGCAGGTCATCCACAACACTTACTTCCTATAATGCTGCTTCCGACAACAACCTGTTCTACGCAGGAATTCCGGGAGCCAACAGGCTTATAATGTACGATGGAACCAATTCCTACCAGACACTCGCTGCCTACAAAACAGCCGTTTCAACCCGCGATGCAGCTTCCATCTCCGAAAATCCCACCTGGATCAGCACTACCGGAGCCGATGCCACCTTTCTCCACATTGATGCCGCAACAGCAACCGGTATCGAAAGCGGAGGAGCAGCCATAGCCGGATTTACCACCGATTTTGATGGAGATTTAAGGTTTGGCGATCCTTCCTATGCAGGAACCGGTACTGCTCCCGACATGGGTGCCGATGAATTCGAAGGTGTTCCCCTCCCCTTATGTACAGGTACCCCGGATGTTTCAACCATAAATGGTGTTGCATCCCTCTGTTCAGGCACCGGAACCAGCCTTACCCTGAGCACCGCCTACACTGACCTTGGAATCACTTTCCAGTGGAAAGCTTCAGAAACACCGGGTGGCCCGTACGACATCCTCCTGGGCACCTCCCCTACCCAGGCAACCGGAAACCTGACCAACACAACCTATTATATTTGTGAAATCACCTGTACCAACAGCAGTGAAATGGTTACGACTGCCGAAAAAGAGATCATTGTGAAGCCTGTGCCTTCAGCAACTGCGTCAAGCAGTGCACCCGTTTGTGCCGGTGGAGACCTTGAATTTACCGGTACTACCGATATCGGAACTACTTTCAGCTGGACAGGACCCAACGGTTTCGCCTCAACCATCCAGAATCCGGTGATTGCTGGAGTAACCACTGCTGCTTCCGGCTCCTACATCTTTACAGCAACGACCGACGGGTGTTCTTCTGCCTCATCCACCGTGAGTGTGACTGTGAATGCTGTTCCAACCGGTGTTACAGCCAGTGCCAGCAGCAATGCTGTCTGTGATGGAGTGCCTTTTGACCTGTTTGCCAATTATTCATCAAATCCCTCTTTTATTAATCCTGCAGGAAACGGAGGATTTGAAAACGCGGCAGATTTTGCAGGCAATGGCTGGATTACAGTAAATGCAGCTTCTAATTTCTGGATTCTTGGAACACAGGCAACCGGATATTCGGGTGCCCGTGCCGCGTATATTTCAGAAACCGGCAGTTCCTACAATTATTTAAACAGTATTTCAAGAACATCGCACCTATACAAGGATGTCGAAATTCCTGCAGGTGCTACCAGCATTTCCCTTCAGTTCAGCTGGAGAGGAAACGGGGAAAGTGGCTGGGACAGGCTATTGGTATATACTGCACCCACAACTGTAACACCGGTTGTTAATGTTCCAGCATCCAATTCAAGTACCCTTTCCGGAGCGACGCTGGTTTTTACTCAACCAGTCTTTACACAGACTACCTTTACTACGGCCACAGTTTCTCTTCCAGATGGTTTGGCCGGAACAAATGTGAGGCTTATTTTCACATGGCAGAATGATGGTTCGGGAGGTACTTCGCCCGGGGCTGCCGTTGACAACATCTCCCTAACTGCAATGCTGCCAGCTTTAACGTATTCATGGGTTTCGGATCCTGCCGGATTCACCTCCACAGACCAGAATCCGGTTGGTGTAGTTCAGAGTTCAACCACTGAATATACAGTTACAGCACAGAACAGCGCAGGATGTACAGCCACTGCCAGCACCACAGTTACCAATGTCAGCGGTGCCGATATTACCGGTCAACCGGTTGCTGTTGAGCAGTGCGCAGGCACCACGGCAACTTTCACCGTAACAGCCACAGGTCCTTCCCTGACCTATCAGTGGCGTAAAGATGGTATTGACATTCCGGTGGCTGAAAACGCCACGGCAGGAACAGCTACCTTATCGCTGATGAATATTTCTGCTGCAGATGAAGCCGAATACGACGTCGTGGTACAGGCTGTTTGCGGCCTTCCTGCAACGAGCAATGCCGCTTCACTCACCGTAAATGAACTTCCGGTTGTTGAGGTTACCCCTGTAACCGGCTTATATTGCCTTCCGACAGGAACACCGGTAACCCTTACTGCCTCGGGTGCCGAAACCTATGCCTGGAGTCCGGCCTCAGGACTTAATACCACAACAGGCAATGAAGTCATCGCCACTCCGTCTGTCAGTACAACCTATACAGTGACCGGAACCTCTCTGAACGGATGTTACGGCACTGCTACTGCTGCTGTTCAGGTATCTGTTACCCCTGGTGACGTCACTGCTGCAGCTACACCGGCAGATATATGCACGGGATCCTTTACACAACTGACATCCAGTGCCTATGCACCTCAGCCTTCCACGGTTAATAACTATGTTTTCAGCACAGGCACTGACAGTTCCCTGGATCCAATGACCGGAGCAGTGAATGTTATCAACTCATCAAACGACGATACCCCGATGGCCTCAGCGGCTTCCATTGGCTTCGTATTCAATTACAATGGCGTTGATTATTCCCAGTTTTCTGCTTCACCCGATGGGTGGCTTATGCTTGGAGCAGGCGCAGCGGGCAGCCAGTATAGCAATAGTGTCACCAGTATAACCAATGTCCCGAAAATCTATGCTTACTGGGATGACCTGGCCACAGGAACAGACGGTTATGTACGAACCCTGGTAAACGGAACAGCCCCCAACAGGATTTTTATTGCTGAGTGGTTTGTTACCATCCCCCGTAATACATCCGGAGCCGCCAATTCAAGGTTCCAGGTTTGGCTTTATGAATCAAGTAATAAAATTGAATTCCGCTATGGAGCCATGGGTCCGCAGACGTCCGGATCAGCTTCATCCGGCCTTACAGGAAGCCCTTCTTCCCTGTACAACAGCATCACTTTCACATCCAATACAGCCAGTACTTCAGCAGCCAACGATGGCAATAGCGGTGTTCCGGCAAGCGGCAGGATATATACGTTCAAGCCGGCTTCTTCTGTATTAAGCTATTCCTGGGAACCCTCTGCACTGGTAGTAAATTCATCTGCCCAGAATACGGATTCACAAGTCCTGACCACTCCAACAGAATTTACCGTAACCGCCGACAATGCCGGCTGTACAGCTTCGGCTCAGGTATTGGTTGGAATCATTGAAGGTGCTTCTGTCACAGAAGACCCGACAGCTGTCTCTGTGTGTGCAGGTCTGCCGGCATCCTTTTCTGTTGAAGCCAACGGCCCTTCTCTTACCTACCAGTGGAGAAAAGACGGCGTAAACATTGATGCTCTCGAAAATCCAAGTGCAGCTACGGCTACCCTTACACTGCCTTCAACCACACTTGCGGATCAGGGCAACTATGACGTCGCAGTTCAGGCAAGTTGCGGAAGCCCGGTTTACAGTGCAACCGCCTCACTTACAGTTTCACCGGCACCCTCAGCCCTGGCTTCATCAAACAGTCCGGTTTGTGAAGGCCAGACAATACAATTGACCGGCACAACCGACTTTGGAACTTCATTTAACTGGACAGGTCCAAACGGGTTTACCTCAAACGACCAGAATCCCTCCATTGCTAACGCAACGACCAATGCTGATGGCACTTATACCCTGATTACCAGTTTTAATGAGTGCTCATCCGCACCCGCTGTTGTTGATGTAGTAGTGAATCCATTCCCTTCTGCCATTACGATCACACCATCTGCTCCTGACCTGTGCACCGGAGAAAGCACCCAACTCACTGCTTCAGGTGGAATACTGACCAATTTCATGCTCAATGAGGATTTCAACAATATCCTGACCGACTGGACGGTGATCAACAATTCAACCGGCGGAGATGTTGCTGCTGCAGCCTGGACCCAATATTTATCCGGCATTGATTTCCATAGCAATGATAACTCCATCTTTATTCTTTCCGATAGTGATGCCCAGGGAAGTGGCGGAACAACAGCCACCGAATTGATTTCACCTTCGTTCAGTACTGTGGGATTTCCTGCCGCAACACTTTCATTCTGGCATTATTACTATCACTATTCAGGGTCAACTGCAAGGGTGGAGATATCCACGGATGGCGGTTCTTCATGGAATCCAACAGCGCTTGCTACTTATACATCAACCCAGGGATCTGCAACTTCATGGGTAAATGTCAATATAGACCTTTCTGCTTATTTAAACCAGCCTAGCCTCAAAATCAGGTTCAGGTTCAATGCTTCCTGGGGTTACTACTGGGGCGTTGACAATGTCACCGTTTCAAATACAGAGCCTTTACCATTGACATGGTCACCGGTTGAGGGTTTGTTTACAGACGCTGAATGCATTACCGCATATATGGGAGAAGCCCTCAGTGTTGTGTATGCCAAACCGGATGTAGGCAGTGTCTATACCGTTACGGCTGTTTCCCCGACCGGATGCAACGCTACCGGACAGGTTCAGGTTACTGTAAATGAAATTGTGACACCAACCTTTGAAGCTGTTGCACCAGTCTGTAATGGAGGGCTTATTGCTCCATTGCCCTCAACTTCAACCAATGGCATCACCGGCACCTGGTCACCGGCACTCGACAACACGGCCACCACCTCCTATACCTTTACCCCGGATGCCGGTCAGTGTGCAACCACCGCAACACTTACCATCGTGGTGAATGCTGTTCCTGAAGTTACCGACGTTACGCTGCTGGCCGACGTCGGAGCTGCTCCTTCAACCTGGCTGGTGCCGGTTGGCGGCGACTTCAGCAATGGTTTCAATATCTGTATTGATCCGTTGCTTGCAACAGGTTCGTACTATTTCCTTGACATCAACACCCTGACTGCCAGCACCCCGCTGAAAATCAACACCCTCAACGGTTTTACCATCGATGTAAGTGAACTGCCTGCAAACTGGTTCGCTTACTGGGCTGACAAAGGCGTTACAGCAGGTGCCGGTTCAGGTACATGGCAGGAAGTCATGTGGCCGATCATCAACGGCAATGCTCCTATATTATACATCAACTACGACGGAAGCGACTATCAGCTCATCGACGGATTGGTCTACCAGTATGCCTCAGCCATGGTGCCACTGCGCATCAGCGGCGACTATCCTGAATGGAATTACTCATTCAACGGTAGGGTTGAAAGCATAGACGGCTGCTTATCATCCTTCTTCGAGGTATCCCTTTTCATCGATTCACAGGAAACACCAACCTTTGCTCCGGTTGCAGCCATCTGCGCCGGCGAGAGCCTGAGTCCGTTGCCAACAACTTCACTGAACGGAATTTCAGGAACATGGTCGCCGGCACTTAACAACCTGGCCACCACCACCTATACCTTTGCCCCGAATGCCGGACTGTGTGCTTCAGCAACTACTTTAACCATAACCGTAAATCCTTTGCCGGTTGTCAATGCCGGTGCTTATGGCCCGGTATGTGAAGATGCTGCAGACATTACCCTGCTTGGCGCACCGGCAGGCGGCGTTTGGAGCGGAACCGGAGTAAACGGTGATCAGTTTGATCCCTCTGCAGGAACACAGACTCTTACTTACACTGTCGTTGATGGTAACTCATGTTCGAATTCTGCTCAGACACTGGTAACTGTTTATCCGTTGCCGGTTGTTGATCCGGGATCTTACGGCCCTTCTTGCAGCGATGGAGCCGATATCGTACTGAGCGGTTCACCAGCCGGTGGTGTATGGTCCGGAGCAGGTGTCAGCGGAACTGGACCCTATGTCTTTGATCCTTCTACCGGTACCCAGACCCTGACCTATACTTTTACAGATGGTAATTTCTGCATGAATTCAGCCACTACCACAATCCTGGTTAGTCTAGTTCAGCCTGTTGACCCGGGAACCTACGGACCGGTATGTATTGATGCTGCTGATGTATTACTAAACGGCACGCCTGCCGGAGGTATCTGGACAGGATCCGGAGTCGTTGGCACAGGGCCCTATTACTTTGACGCATCCTTTGGAACCCAGACCCTGACCTATACATGGAGTGATGGAGTATTTTGCTCAAATTCAGCAACCACTGAAATTACTGTAAATAATTTACCCACTGTAATTGCTGGCAGTTATGGCCCTGTTTGTGCAGATGCCATTGAAATCTTCCTCGACGGAATGCCTGCAGGTGGTGTATGGAGTGGTACTGGAGTAGCAGGAAACCTGTTTGATCCTTCTTTTGGAACACAAACACTTACCTACACCTACACCGATGCCAATCTGTGTGTCAACAGCGATGTTACCACGATCACCGTCAATCCATTACCCGTTGTTGATGCCGGTTCATACGGTCCTGTCTGTATCGATGCAGCCGACATTACCCTGCTAGGATCCCCTGCTGGTGGTGAGTGGAGCGGAACCGGAGTTACAGGCAACCTCTTTGATCCCTCGGTTGGTACACAAACCCTTACTTACACCTATACCGATGCCAACCTTTGCACCAACACTGCAACAACCCTTATCACAGTCAATTCACTGTTAACCCCAACCTTCGATCCGGTTGCGCCCATCTGTGCAGGTGAAACCCTCAGTCCGCTGCCGGCAACCTCACTCAACGGAATCACCGGTAGCTGGGTACCCGCACTTGACAATCTGGTAACAGCAACCTATACCTTCACTCCCGATGCAGGACAGTGTGCTGCTGTTACAACCCTCACCATTCAGGTGAATCCATTGCCTGTGGTTGATGCCGGCACTTATGGTCCGGTATGTATTGATGCAGCCGATGTTGTTCTGGCAGGGACTCCGGTAGGTGGAATCTGGAGTGGTAACGGTGTTAGCGGAAGCCTCTTTGATCCTTCTGCAGGTACACAAACCCTGACCTATACATACACGGATTTAAGTTTGTGTTCAAATTCAGCAACGACTGTGATCACCGTAAATTCACTGGTTACCCCGACCTTTGATCCGGTCGACGCCATCTGTGAAGGTGAAATCCTGAACCCACTCCCTGCAACCTCGCTCAACGGAATCACCGGTAGCTGGGCACCGGCTCTCAACAACATGGCAACCACACAGTACACCTTCACACCGGATGCTGGTCAGTGTGCCACAGAAACCACGCTGACAATCACGGTGAATCCTCTACCGTCAGTTAATGCCGGAATCTATGGACCTGTCTGTGAAACTGACACTGACATCACCCTGTCCGGTACACCGGCAGGCGGAGTATGGACTGGTATAGGTGTCACCGGAAACCAGTTTGATCCTTCGTTTGGCACCCAGACCCTGACCTATACTTACCAGGATGCCAATTTGTGCTCAAATTCAGCTACTACGGTTATCACCGTTGTTTTACCGGTTACCCCGACATTTGATCCTGTTGCAGCCATCTGCGCCGGTGAAAGCCTTAATCCGCTGCCAGCAAGTTCTCTGAATGGAATTACAGGTAGCTGGACACCAGCCCTCAACAATATGGCAACCACTGTTTATACCTTTAGTCCCGACGCAGGCCAGTGTGCTGAAACAACCACCCTGGAGATCACCGTAAACCCTTTGCCTGTTGTAATTGCAGGTTCCTACGGACCTTACGATATCAACGATCCTGATGTATTGCTCGAAGGTATGCCAGCTGGTGGAATCTGGTCAGGAACCGGTGTTACCGGAAGCGGACCTTACTATTTTGATCCTTCATTCGGAACCCGCACGCTCACCTATACCTATTCAGATGGAAACAGCTGCACCAACAGCGACATTACAACGATTGTGGTAACCGAAGCACCTCCGGTACTTGTTGTAACTCCTGCTGACCAGCAGGTAAGCAATACTGCAGGGATTGCAACTTTCAATGTAGTTTCCAACAAAGTCTGGTCCGCAACCAGCGACCAGTCATGGTGTACAGTTACCCCGGCCGGATCTGGTGATGGTTCAATTATTGCAACATTCACTGCCAACTCTTTGACCACTTCCAGGGTTGCGAACATCAGTGTTTCCGTATTCGGTCTGCCTCCGGTGGTTGTTACTGTAACCCAGGCGGCTTCGCCCTTCCTCCTCTCAGCCCGAAATGTGAAACAGACAGCGCCCAACAAACTGGAGTTCGATGTTTATCTGCTGGATGTTGATGATACCACGCCTTTTGAAATGGCTTCCATGCAGCTTGGTTTCATGATGAACAATGGAATCTATACCGGCGGTTCACTGACAGTTACTTATAACAACAGTGGATCAGGACTGCTGACATCACAACAGTTCAGTGCACCAGTCAGTTTTGTACAGAACCCTGCCGGATATCCTGGTCAGACACTGATCCGCCTGGCAGGCAAAACCCCTCCGGGAACCGGCAATGGTACGATCATTTCTACAAGCGGCGACGGTACCCTGATCACACATTTCATCCTGACCAGTTCAGTGCCTTTCGCTGATAATTCGCAGGCAAACCTTACTTTCACGGCAAACACAGCAACAACACCGCTTTATGGTACAAAGGTGGCCCAGTACATTTCGGGTATTAACACCCAGTTACCAGTGACTCCGGGCAACAATGCTATTTTCACCGGCAACCCTGTGTTGAATGGTCCGCCGCAGCTTGCTGTAACACCTCCAAGTCAGAATGTAGGCGTTCTTGCCGGTGCTGTTGAATATACAGTTTTCTCCAATGCAACCTGGAACGCCATCAGCGACCAGCCCTGGTGTATTGTAACGACAACTGGTTTCGGCGATGGAACCATCACTGCTACCTATGATGAAAACACCGGAGCTCAGCGCACTGCCGTAATTACTGTCAGTGTAGCCGGACTGCCCGATGTTCAGGTTACCCTGATACAGAATGGCAAAGAACTCCATCTGCACGCACTGCTCGAGGGATTGTATATCGGAGGCGGAAACATGAGTGAAGCCAAAAATGCACTGGGCAATCCGCAATTCCCGGGCTTCGCTGATCAGATAACGGTTGAGCTGCACAATGCTGCTGATTACAGCATAATCGAGTATTCTGCAACGGCACTGCTGAACACTACCGGAACAGCAGTTCTGACGAACCTGCCTCAGTCATTAACGGATAGTTATTACATCACAATCAGGCACCGGAATTCAATTGAAACCACAACAGCAATGCCGGTTTCCTTTGCAGGTAATCTGATCGACCATTACATGCTGACACCAGCCGATGTTTACGGAGGAAACCTTCAGTTGTTCATTGACGGGGCTTACGCCATTTATACCGGAGATGTAAATCAGGATGGCGTGGTTGATACAGCTGATATGACGGATGTTGACAACGATTCTGAATACTACAACTTCGGATATCTGCCGACTGACATCGATGGTAACGGAACCTGCGATACCCAGGATATGACGATTGTTGACAACAACAGTAAGAATTATATCAGTATTCTGATCCCGTAAGACAGAGATTTCTTCTGCCTGATTATCTCAAGCTGAATTTAGCAGTTCAGAACCCCTTAAGCTTCGTGGCTTAAGGGGTTTTCTGTTTGCCATTCACTATTGTCCGGATAAATTGGAAAATGATCAATAAGAGCCTTGAAGTGTTTAATCATCACCGTGATCTGCCTGCCCGTTGAGAATTTACCCCGCAGCGAATAATAGCTTCAGGTGAAATTATGTTCAGGCAAAGGAGAGCCCGGGTATAAAAGGAACTTCAGGCATCAGTTTGATTGATCCGTGTAAACAAAAGCAGGGCATTAATAGAAGAAAAACCGGATTCATAAACTGTTGTCTACAGATCACAGAATGAAGCAATACCATGGATCTGACAGTCTGGGCAAAGCAGGAAAACAGGGCATCAAATGCCAGCAAAACTGGCCGGAATAACCGGCATTCAACCACCGGTTGTTAAAAACCTTCACCATCTCCTGAAGCGGACATTGTTCAGAATAAGATGGCATTATCCTCCTTTTAAAAGCAAAAAACAGGAAGAAACTTATAAGATTACTTCCAAAAGAGAATGGTTTCAGAAACGTTTGGCACATATACCTGACTTACAACGCTTTATATTAATTCATTGAAAAATATAAAACCCTTCAACGCCCTGGATAAGAGGGAGGAAATTGGTTGGGTTTGAAATCATAAATCCGGAATCAGCAGTAAATTTATTATTTCAAACTTCTGCACCAGTGAAAAATCAAAGCCGGCGGTAGGAAGATGATAGCATAGCGCTGAATATCAGATATATATAAAGTTCTCCAACTACAATCAGTAAAAAATCTGACCAATTATTCTATCTATTTGATTTTCTGCACTTTAAATGAATTCACGAATGCACTCACCAGACAAATGCTGCTGAACCGGCCAGGTTGGTACCGGGATTTTAGATGATATACAATTGATTTAAAGCCATTTATAAATACAATACCAGTAAAACTATAGGTCCTATAAAGAAAAAAATGGTCGTGATTCCATGCTCTGAGGAAGAACAATGCCAAAGGTAAACAGAAATTTCAGCAGTCATGCAGATTGACCTTTAAACCCATTGAAATAATAAAATTTTTTAAAAATCTGATTGTTAAATGATTACATATTTTCTATTAAAAATGGTTTAACCATTTCTGGTGTTGAAAAAAGTAAACCGGGAAAATAATCATTATCACCAGGCTGGAAGGACAGCTATTTAAATACTTGTTATACAATATCTTAGATCAAAGTACAACCATTCTGAGAGCACAAAATTTCAGTATTAAATTATAAATCCGCCCCTTGACGTCCTGATTTATGAATTAAGACCACAATCATTTGACAGTGGGTTTCAACTGCTGTAATTTTCCACCTTGAATCAGCAATGTTTCAGGGTCTGAGAATAAATCCCTAACTAACTTAATAAGAACGATTTAACTAGTATGACTAACTGTTGCTCAAAAAGTTCCTCACCCTCAAAAAATTATACACAAGAACTTTTAGATTTAACTTCTTTAAAACCAATATGTTAACATCAATTAATCCAATTATTAACCAAACAACTCAATTTATGAGAAAGCTTTTCATTTTAATGATTGCTTTGTTCCTCGTTGCAGGGGCCACATGGGCTCAAACTGTAACGATTGGAACCGGTACTTCAACCCAGCGGTATCCCTTAGGGGCGTATTTCGGGTATGAGAGGAGTGCTTCGATTTACACGGCTGCTGAAATCGGCCAGGCAGGGGTGATTTCAAAACTGGCTTGGTATGCAACCATTGCCAGGTCGACTTCAATTCCTTTAAAAATCTATTTAAAAGAGACATCGGCGTCAACTTTTACCGCAGGTACATGGGCTTCCATGATTTCTGATGCAACGCTTGTTTGGGATGCAACGAACACTTCGATAACAGCTAGTGCCTGGAATGAATTCACGCTTACCACCAGTTTCTCTTACGGTGGTGTAAACAACCTCGTAGTTATGGTTGAGTCAAATTTCGGTGGCACTGGTTCAGGAACAAGCTCCGGAACGGGCGTCAGGTACTCAAGCGCAACCACTCAACACCAATACTGGCAGCAGGATAACACTGCACCTACCGGGAATGGTACAACAACCAGCAACCGGCCAAACATTCAGATTACCCTTGCACCGGCAAATATGGCATTTACAGCTGCCACAACCTTGACGGCTTCTACCTTACCTGTACTTCCGGGTGCAACAGATCAACCGGTTGTAGCTCTTCAGGTTCAGACAACCGGTACTCTTAACGCATTTGATCTTACGTCCGTTACTTTCAACACCACGGGTACAACGAATGTTTCTGATCTGACAGCTGCCAGGGTTTATTATACCTCTGGCACAACATTCTCAACCTCTAATCAGTTTGGTACAACCATTACAAACCCGAGTGGTGCACTTACCTTTACCGGTACACTGCCTTTGAATGGCGGATCCAATTATTTCTGGCTTTGCTATGATATCAGCAATTCAGCAACCATATTTAATGTTGTTGATGCTACCTGTTCTGAGTTCATTACTTCTGAACCTGCCACCCGGACTCCAACCGCTACCGACCCTGCAGGTAACAGAGCAATCAGGACAGCTTTGTCAGGAATTTATACCATTGACAATACTTTACCAACATCCGGAACAAATTACAACAACTTCACGGATGCCATCAATGATCTGAACAGCCTTCCACTTGCCGGCCCTGTTACGTATAATGTGACTGCAGGTCAGACATTCAGCAGCACTGTTCCGGCTTCTCCATACAACTATGCCTATGCCATCCTGAATATCGGAACCGCAACCAACACCATTACCTTCCAGAGAAACGGTGCCGGATTAAATCCTGTAATCAGCGTTATCGGATCTTCCGCAACCAATGATATCGGGATGTTCCTGTATGGTACCGATTATATTTCTTTTGATGGGATCGACATCACGGATGCCGGTACAACGTCTGCAGATTATCTGGAAAATGGCTACTATCTGCAAGGTCCTGCTGATGATAACTGTAAATATGTTTCGATTCAGAATTGTGTGATTGACCTTAACGCAGCCAATACCTCTTCAAAAGGAATCTACGCTTATGCGAATGCCCCGACCTCTTCGGCCAATGCGAACAGCAACAATATCTTCAGGGGTAATACCATTCAGGATTCCTATAACGGAATCTATTTATCAGGCAACATCTCTTTCCCCGATGTAAATAACTTTGTAAACAGCAATATTATTCAAAATATCGGAAGCAACCTTTCAACGGCGATTTATCCGTTTTATGCTACGTATCAGTCTGATGTAATTGTTTCTGACAACACAGTCAGCAACGTTACCGGCTCAGGAAGCATATACGGTATGTACTTCTCATCGTTAACCGGTTCAAATAACGCAATCACAGGTAACATTTTAACCAATCAGGTGGGTACAGCTACCTCGTCAACGATGTATGGATTATACTATTCCCCAAGTTCAGGAGCAATCGCTGAAATATCCGGAAACAGTATTTATGGTCTTGATCATAAGTACAATGTTTACGGACTTTATATCAGTGGTGGTAATGTGAACAATGTATTCCGCAACAAAGTATACAATGTTGCCTACACCGGTACATCTTCTTACATTGCTTACGGACTAAGTTCTTCAGGTGGTACAACCAATAACATATACAACAATTTCGTGTATGACATCAAGGCACCTGCTTCTACAACGAATCCCGGAACCAGGGCGTTTAACCTGAATGGCGGGACCACAGCCAATGTCTACTACAATACAGTATACATTGATTATGTCTCAACTGTTGCATCGAATCAGAGCGCCGCGCTCTACGTAACTACAGCTCCAACCACGTTGAATATGAACAACAACATATTCATCAACAAATGCGATATGACTGTTGGTACAAGAGCTGTTGCATTCTACAAATCTTCAACAGCCCTGACCAACCTGGCTAACAGCGTGAATAACAACCTCTATTATGCCGGAACACCGGGAACTAAAAACCTGATTTATTACAATGGAACCACAGTTTATCAGACTCTGGCAGATTATCAGGCACACGTTACCCCGCGTGAGAACCTTTCGGTGACTGAAAATGTTGCTTTTACTTCCAGTGTATCGCCTTACAATCTGCACATTCCCAACAGTACATCAACTGTTGCAGAAAGCGGTGGTTTGAATATTTCAGGGATCACCAGCGACTTCGATGGCGATATTCGTCAGGGCAACCCCGGCTACTCCGGAACTGGTGTTTCAACAGACATCGGCGCCGATGAGTTTGCTGGAAACAATCCTAACCTGGCAACCCTCGATATGGGCGCTACAGCGCTGGTTTCTCCGGCCTCTGCAGGTTGTTTTTCAGCAGCTGAGACAGTCACAGTTACCATTAAGAACTATGGTACACAGACAATCAACTTCGGTGCAAACCCTGTTACCGTAACCACAGAAATTACAGGTGCCGTTACCCAAACAATGAGTTCAGTTATCAGTACAGGTACATTAGCTCCTGGGATGACTCAGAATGTAAACATGACCGGAACCCTGAATATGACTACTGCAGGTGTTTATACGTTCAATGCCCACACGATGGTAACCGGCGATGGTGGCGCTACCAACGATGCAATGTCACCTGCTACACGCACTGTACTGGTCACCGTGAGCCTCCCGCAGACAGTAGATTTTACCGGATTTACCGGAACCAACCTGACTACCGTATTCCCGAACTGGTACGAAGCTACTGGCGCTACAGTTCCTGCCGGCACAACAAGTTTGTGGTCGAATGCAGCTCTGGGTGGAACAGATGCCAAGATTAACCTGTACACGACCTCCCGTGTTGAATGGCTGGTCGGCCCAAAATTTGTCGTTAACAGCGGGGATGCCCTTAAATTCAAGATTGCAATCACCGATTTCGCTGCATTGACTCCTGATGCAGAAGGTATGCAAGGCACTGATGATAAAGTAATGGTCAAGATATCGACCGATTGTGGTTTATCTTATTCGACTCTGTATACTTTTGACGCATCAAATACAGCTTCTATTACCAATGTTTTGGTGGATCAGACCATTGATCTGAGTTCATACGCCGGACAAGCCGTGATTATTGCATTCCAGGCTACAGATGGTCCGATTGACAATGCTCCGGATTATGATTTCCATCTGGATGATATTTTCATCGGCCAGCCGCCTGCAACACCAACATTGACTGTAAACCCGATAACACTCGCCTGTGGATATGCTGCCAATGGCTCTTATTCAGCAGAAAAAATCTACGTTCTTTCCGGCGAAGCTTTAACCGGTGCTCCTGGCAACGTTACTGTTACGGCTCCGGCTAACTTTGAGGTTTCCCTTACCTCAGGTGCAGGTTTTGCGTCTTCAGTGAATGTACCTTACACATCACCTACATTGCTTTCGACCAACATTTACGTAAGATGCGCCCCAACTGCAGCCAACACCTATTATACTGGCAATGTAACCAATGCTGCTCCCGGCGCTGCCACAGTCAATGTTGCTGTAACCGGGAATTCAGATGTATTCAATTCCTATTGTATTCCTACTTATAGTTCCGGCGGGTCAACTGACTTTGTTACTCAGGTAACCCTCGGCACATTGTCACAGGCCACCTCAGCCAACACTTCACCCTATTACATCAGTTACATCCAGACCCAGAATGCAATTCCGGATCTTGAGGCAGGTACAACCAACGCCTTATCCCTGACGTTCTCAACCGATGCTAACCAGTACAATGGCGTGTGGATTGACTTTAATCAGAATGGTTTGTTTGAAACCAGTGAATTCTTTACCTCAGGCACAAACGCCGGTTCGGGAGGTACCGCCACTGTTAATATCGTTGTACCAACAGGAGCCACCCTCGGTAACACCCTGATGCGTATCAGGGGAGGTGAAGATTCCCAGGTACTCAATACCCAGGCCTGCGGTGCTTCAAGCTCCAGCTATGGTCAGGCACAGGATTACAAGGTAAACATCACCCCTTCGGTTTCTCCGGCTCTTGGTGTTAACCCTACATCCATCAACTTTGGTTCAGTACCCTCAGGAAATACCTCAGCTGAATTCAGTTATGTACTCACAGGACAGAACCTCAGCCCGGCTAGCGGTGACATAACCATTACGCCTCCGGCGAACTTCGAAGTATCATCAGTAACCGGCGGGCCATACAGCGCCAGTCCGATTACGGTAGCTTATACGGGAGGTACCCTGACTGCGACCATTTATGCAGTCTTCAAGCCAACTTCCCCTTCGACTGCATACTCCGGAAATATTGTAAATTCAGGAGGAACAGCTGCTGACATTAACGTGGCTGTTTCAGGAATTTCACCGTGTGAAGTAGTAAGTGCCATCAATGAGAATTTTGACGCAGTTACCACCCCTGCACTTCCACAGTGCTGGAGTAAGTATACAGCCCCTGCATTCTCGTTCCAGACAGTAACTACAATAACCACTTCTCCTAATTCAGCTCCGAATAGTGTGAGTCTGTACAGTTCAGGAGCTACAGCAGCCATCGATGCTCCTATGCTGATTTCACCGGCAATTTCGAATTTAAGTGCTGGCACAAACCGCCTGAGATTTTATGCCAAAGGTGCAAGCACCAACCTGTCGGTAATCGTAGGCACGATGTCAGATCCGTTGGATGCATCTACTTTTACAGCGCTTGAGACTGTTACAGGACTGAATACCTCAACCTGGACTGAAGTGATTGTTGATTTCTCTACCTATTCAGGATCAGACCAGTACATTGCTTTCAAGCATCCACTGACCACGACCTATTCTAATGTTTACATTGATGATGTTTATTGGGAAATTATTCCGACTGCAACATTGTCATGGTACAACCTTCAGTGGCCCGGCACTGCAGATATTTTTGCAAACCAGAATGTAACTGTTTATGCACAGTGCTGGGAATCAGGCGTAACTGAAGCTGCCGGTCCAGGCACAGGCATTGAATGCTGGATTGGTTATAGTACAGATCCTTCCAGTCCGGATACCTGGACCAACTGGATTCCTGCATCGTATAACTTTGGTGTTGATCCAAACAACAACGATGAATATCAGGTAGCTCTCGGAGCCGCTCAGGGACTCGCACCAGGCACTTATTATTATGCCAGCCGCTTCAGGTATCTTTCAGGCCCGTTTACTTATGGTGGTTTCAATGGTGGGCCGTGGGACGGAACATCCAACATTTCAGGAGTTCTTACTGTAAATGCTGTTCCTGCTGCAAACCTGCCATTCAGCGAATCATTTGAATCAGGTCAGGGTAACTGGTTATCCGTTAACGGAACTCAGGTTAACCAATGGCATGTTGGTGAAGCTGTTGCAAAAACCGGAACCAAATCAGCCTATATTTCCAATGATGGTGGCGTAAGCAATGCATACACCATTACTTCAACCAGCCGTACCCACATCTACAGGGATATTACCTTCCCGGCAGGAACCAACGATTTCGATTTCAGTTTCAGCTGGAAAGGCCTCGGCGAGACCGGTCTGTATGACTATCTGCAGGTGTTTATTGTCCCGACTTCAACCATTCCGGTTGCAGGTACTGCCCTGACTTCAGGCCAGGTGGGTGTGAATTACTACAATCAGGCTAACTGGCAGGATGTTGCCCTTGTACTTGATGATGCAGTCTATGCAGGTCAGACCTGGAGGGTAGTCTTCTCATGGAGGAATGACGGATTAGATGGAACACAACCTCCGGTTGCCATTGATGACATCGTTATCGAAGAACAGGCACCGTTGACCAAAACCCTCAACCTTACCGGCGTGATGCTTGAAGGTCTCTATGCAGGTGGCGGATTGCTTAACTCAGCCAAAGATGATGTCGGCGGAGATCAGTTCCCTGGTTTCGCAGATCAGATTACTGTTGAATTACATGATGGCAGCAATTACAGCAGCATTGTGCATACGGCAATCGTTCTTCTCAGCAATACAGGTAGCGCATCTGTTGCCGATATTCCCGGTACACTCAATGGTGATTATTACATTACCATTAAACATCGCAACTCAATCACCACTGTTTCAGCTGACGCTGTTTCGTTCTCCAATGCAATTGTAAGCCAGAGTTTTGCAACACCCGCAGATGTTCTCGGTGGCAACCTGCAACTTATGGTTGATAACGGATATGCAATCTTCGGCGGCGATGTTAACCAGGACGGTACTGTTGATACAAGCGACATGACCGATGTTGACAACGATGCTACCAACTACGTTGCAGGCTACGTTCCATCTGACGTTGATGGAAACGGCGGTACCGACACAAGTGACATGACCATTGTTGACAACAACAGTACTCTTTATGTTGGAGCAGTGACTCCTTAATAATTATTTAATGAAATCCTCCCTGAACCATCAGGGAGGGTTTCTTGTTAAGTTTTTTAATGCAGACCCAAATATTAATCAAAACCAATAAACAAACAATTATGAGAAAACCAAACATTAAATTGCTTCTGGTGCTCCCATTGCTGGCCTTGCTGTTTTCTTTCTCCACAGCCAATGCCCAGGCTTTGTACTCACCGCTTGCTACCGAGGATTTTAACCTTTCGGTGCAGAATTTCGCTCAGCCTACCGCCAACACCATTGAGTTTGACGTGTACCTGCTCGATACCGATGCCTCTCAGCCTTTTGAGCTGGCATCCATTCAGCTGGGTTTCCTGCTGAACTCTGCCATCTATACCGGTGGTACACTTTCTGTTTCCTATAACAATACCGGTTCAGGTCTGCTGGCTTCACAGCAGTTTTCTGCCAACCCAAGTATTGCTACCAATGCTGCCTATGCAGGTCAGACTTTGATCCGTCTGGCTGGTAAAACCCCTCCGGGAACCGGCAATGGTACCATCATCTCTTCTGCTGGTTTAGGCACCCTGGTAACCCATTTCACCATTACCAGCTCTGTTCCGTTCACACAGAACTCTACTGCCAATTTAACCTTCACTTCAAGTACTTCTGCTACCCCGCTCTACGCTACCCGCGTTGCTGAATACATCAACGGAACCAACACTCAGCTGCTCGTTACCGCTGGTGTAAATGCTGTGGTTTGCTGCAATCCGGTTCTCAATCCGGCTGTTACCTGCGAAGATCCTACCCTGTTTACTGTTACCGGTGGTGGTTCTTACTGCCAGGGCGGTGCCGGTGTTCCGGTTGGTCTGAGCGGTTCACAGGTTGGTGTTAACTACACCCTCAACCCGGGTGCTGTTGTGGTTGCCGGTAACGGAAACCCTATCTCCTTTGGTAACCAGCTGGCCGGCACCTACACTGTGGTTGCACTCAGCAATGGTACCAATCCTGCCATCTGCAACGATCCGGTAAACATGACCGGCGGTGCTGATGTTATTGAAACACCTTCTTCAACTGAAAACTACGAAGCCAGTGCCTGTGATTCTTACACATGGTCGGTTAACAATGTAACTTACACCACCAGTGGCATCTACACTTTTGTTGACGGTTGTGTTACCCACGTGCTTGACCTCACCATCACCGAAAGCAGCACTGTTAATTACGAAGCCGATGCCTGTGATTCTTACACCTGGACTCTTAACGGAGCTACCTATACCGAATCCGGCATTTACACCTTTGTGGATGGTTGTGTAACCAATGTGCTCGACCTCACCATCACCGAAAGCAGCGTCATTACCTAC
>JAEUTG010000006.1 GCA_016788045.1 Bacteroidales bacterium | reverse complement strand
CCCAACTTGCGCCTGATATTCGATAATATACTAATCATCAGGCATTTCACCATTTGTGATTTCATTTTCGGGTAACACAGATTTTCGTATAAACGGGTAATATTTGTATTTTAGAGCATTGTAGATTTGGCTTACCTGGGGTTCGGGCTTAGTACATTTTCTTATATAGATTTTACGGGATTGCTTATCCAGCATAGTGACTGTTACAGCCTTTTGAGTGTTCATAATTCTAACCAGGTGCGACCAATCATGATTAATGCCCTTTGCCTTTAGCTGAAAGCGAATTGTGTTTACTAACTGATATGCCAGAACAGCCAGGTTTAGGTGGGCAATGGTATTATCATCCGTTTTATGGAAGACTGGTCGGATGAGCAGATCGGTTTTTAGTGTACGGAATGAAGATTCTATCTCACGGATTGTGTTATAAATCATCCAAAAAGTATCTTCATCTATTTTTTTTAGCGAGGTCCTGAGAAAATATACACCTTCATTTTTACGAGCAGCTGGCGCGATTTTTTGCCAGGTTAGATTTGTTGCTTTGTCGTTCTTGCTTTCAACTTCTATTTGATAGAAACGGTGTGCAGATGCATACTTTTCTTTTAAACGTCCGATACGTTCCCATACTTTCACAAGTTTTTTTGTCCCTCCCTTTTTTTCTATTCCGAGCAGTATCTGCGTAAGTCCCTGCTCAAAATGGGAGGTAAAGTTCTGATGCATTGACACTTCTTTGTGCGCTTTCCTCTCGCTGCGCACATAAAGAAAGTTATCTTCCGATGTCTGCTGTTTTATGAGAAGCAGTTCTATATTGCTTTTTCGTTTATCGGTTATAACAACTGGTTTGCCCCCTTCTTTAGCAGCCGTATAGTCTTTTATACGTGAGCGTGAAACACACAAGTAATCGAAGCCTTTGTTACGAAGCAAAGCCAGATTTTCGTCTGAAGATATTCCTGCATCAATCACAATCAAAGGGCTTTGGCCTTGTTTTGAATATTGGCTTAGTCCCTCTATGGTGGTTTGAAGTGTTTCAGGATCAGACATATTGCCCCGGTATATCTGACTATGTTTAACAAATCCTGCTACATTTACCACCAAAGCGAGGGTAATCAGCCGTGCATCCGAGCGTTTCTCCTTGCTTTTGCCGAATGCTGCCAGTTTGCTTGCCAGCTTTCGGCCTTCAAAGTAGGTGTTAGTGAGGTCATAAAGGATAATTTTATCCTGAAGGTCAAACAAACTACTGGTTTTTTTTGACAGCCATGATTCAATGCTGTCTTTATTTTTACTCAGCAAGCGACTTATCCTGTATAAATGATGGTGAGTCACTTCTGCTGAATTGATTCCCATAAGTTCACAAACTGCGCTATTATCCTGCATCCATTGAACTGTCCCATATTCAGAACACGGATAAACCGCTCTGCTGATCAGGTGAGCCAACGTCAGAGGAACGTCTATCGGGGCAAAACCACATTCTTTAAGGCACCGTTCCATCTCCAATTGCCTTAAAGCCTGAAGGCACATCCATTCACTACCTGTTTCCCTTGCGTTTTCAAACTCAAGACTGTTAATGTCAATTGTATACAGTGCCGGATCTTCAGGCTTCGGCACGGATGGAGTTCTGTCTATCAGTTTCCTATCTATAATCTCGCGATAAAAATTTTGAGCGAGTTTTTCTACAATTGGATCACCGCACTCAAAAAGACCGGTACTCCCTTTAATGAGCTGTTCAATCCGGTCAGCTAAAAGTTTGAATTGCTTCGGTTCCTTTAAATCATCCAACAAACCCAAAGACAATATGGTGCGGTGCCTCACTGAATCACCTAAGCGGTAACTTTCGCACAAGCGATGGTAGTGATAAACCTTCCCTGTGTTCTTGTCTTTTTTTGGTATGATCTTGATGAACATGTCCCAAAGATACAAAATATTATTACCATGCCAACTAATCTTCGGGGACTACAAAGCCTATTAAAAAATATTGCTGTTGATTGTCAGTGGATTAACAAATGTTGCTACAAAATATTTTTTATGCTCCAAAATTATATCCTTGATTTACTGTCAATTAGAAAAATATTATTTTTGAGCATTAAAGATTAGGGCGCAAGTTGGGTTATGGATATGGAAACCTATGTTCTGGTTGCAAATGGCATTGTTGTTCCAACAGGCTATAACCCTGCCACACCTTTCGACATCTATGTATATGCCATGGGCCGCGAAGCTGCTTCCAGTCCTGCTAACTCTGATGTACTTGTATTTCATGGTGCTACCGATGCGCCTGTGGTTGATGTCGTAGAAACCGGCGTTGGCGCAGGTACCATTGTTGACAACCTCGCTTACGGCAATTTCGCCGGATACCTTGAACTCCCGACCGATGACTATGTACTGGCCATCCGCGATGAAACCGGCACAGTTACCGTTGCCATGTACCAGGCACCCCTGGCTACCCTCGGACTTGACGGCGCTGCCATGGCAGTGGTCGCTTCCGGATTCCTTAATCCGGCTGCCAACAACAACGGTCCAGCATTTGGTCTCTATGTTGCCTTACCAACCGGTGGTGCTCTTGTAGAACTTCCTGTTTATACGCCGAAGGCTCGCCTGCAGGTTATTCACAACTCAGCCGATGCCGCTGCCGCTCAGGTAGATGTGTGGCTGAACGATCAGCTGTTACTCGACAATTTCGCTTTCCGCACTGCCTCGCCATTTATTGATGCGCCTGCCGGTGTTGATTTCGACGTGGTGATTCAGCCCGCAAACTCAACCGACACAACAAATGCCCTGGCAAGGTTTACCTATAACCTCATGGACATGGAAACCTATGTTCTGGTTGCCAACGGTATTGTAGTGCCAACCGGATATAACCCTGCTACGCCTTTCGACATTTATGTATATGCCATGGGCCGCGAAGCTGCTTCCAGTCCTGCAAACTCAGATGTACTTGTATTTCACGGTGCTACCGATGCGCCTGTTGTTGACATCGTTGAAGTCGGTGCCGGTGCAGGTACCATTGTAAATAACATCGCTTATGGAAGTTATGCCGGTTATCTTGAACTTCCCACTACAGACTACCGTCTTCAGGTGCGTGATGAAAGTGGCACAACCACCGTTGCAGAATATTCAGCGCCACTGGCTGCACTTGGCCTCAATGGAGTTGCAGCGGTTGCAGTGGCTTCAGGCTTCCTGAATCCTGCCGTTAACAACGATGGTCCGGCTTTCGGGATTTACGTTGCACTTCCGGCTGGTGGTCCGCTGGTTCAGTTGCCTTCGGTTCCCATTTCAACTGCACGTCTGCAGGTCATTCACAACGCAGCCGATGCTGCAGCTGCCTCCGTTGATGTGTGGCTTAACGATCAGTTGCTGATTGACAACTTTGCATTCCGCACTGCGACACCATTTATTGACGCCCCTGCTGGTGTTGATTTCGATGTGGTGATTCAGCCGGCAAACTCATCAGATACAACCAATGCTTTGGCCAGGTTTACCTTTAACCTGAGCGGAGGTGAAAAATATCTGCTCGTTGCCAATGGAATTGTAGTTCCGACAGGTTATAATCCTCCGACTCCGTTCTATTTGTATCCTTTTGCAAATGCCCGTGAAATGGCTTCATCATCCGGAAACACAGATATTCTTGCTTTCCATGGGTCAACCGATGCCCCGACAGTGGACGTTGTAGAAACCGGTGCCGGAGCAGGAACCATCATCGACAACTTCTCCTACAGCAATTTTGCTGGTTACCTCGAATTACCGACCGCAGATTACATCCTTGAGGTCCGCGACGAAACCGGAGCAGTTACCGTAGAATCTTACAGCGCCCCTCTTGCAACGCTCGGACTTGAAGGACAGGCACTTTCACTGATAGCAAGCGGTTTCCTCAACCCATCGAACAACAACAACGGACCCGCATTTGGTTTATTTGCAGTGCTGCCTTCCGGTGGTGAACTGATCCAGCTACCGGCATACACCATGCAGACTGCCCGGGTTCAGGTAATACACAATTCTGCAGATGCTGCTGCCGCCACGGTTGATGTATGGCTGAATGATCAGCTTTTGCTTGACAATTTTGCGTTCCGGACTGCTTCACCATTTATTGATGCACCCGCAGGCGTTGATTTCGACGTGGTGATTCAGCCTTCAAACTCAAGTGATACAACCAATGCACTTGCCAGGTTTACCTACAACCTTGCTCCCGACGCGAAATATATCCTTGTTGCCAGCGGAACGGTCAGCAGCAATGGTTATACTCCTTATCAGCCTTTCAACATCTATGTTTATGGCCAGGCGCGTGAAGAAGCTTCATCAGCCTCCAATACCGATGTTCTGGTATTTCATGGCTCAACAGATGCCCCTGTGGTGGATGTTGTCGAGGTATTTGCCGGCGCAGGAACCATTGTCAACAACCTGGCTTATGGTCAGTTTGCAGACTACCTTGAACTGCCCACCTCCAATTACCAGCTTGACATCAGAAATGAAGCAGGCGATGTAACTGTGGCTACATTCAATGCCCCGCTTGCAAGTCTCGGACTTGAGGGACAGGCCATTACAGTGCTGGCTTCAGGCTTCCTGAACCCGGGCAACAATAACAACGGCCCTGGATTTGGCTTGTTTGCGGCTCTGGCTTCAGGAGGAACGTTGGCGGCACTGGGTAATACAACCGGCATCAATGACAGGGATAGATTCTCCGGAAGCATCAATGTTTTCCCGAATCCTGCAACTGAAAAAGTCAACATTGAGTTCTCCCTGTCGAAAGATTCGGAAGTTACCTACACCTTGCTGAATTCAACCGGCAAAACCGTGTTGAGCAGAACATCCGCTCAACTTTCCAATCAAAGCAATCAATTAACGATTGATGTATCTGGCCTTACATCCGGCTTGTATATACTCAGACTTACGGCTGGAAATCAGCAGCTTGCCACAAAAATACAGGTTGTCAATTAAAATTGGTTTAGTTTAGATTGGCCTGCCTGGATGGGCTGCCGGACGCGGCAGCCCATTTCTTTTTTATTCAAAGAGGACAGTTCACACGTTCATTGATAATTCCTGGGATAACTGCTGAAAATCCTGCACCAAATATTCCCGTGAAATTGTTAATTTTACAGTAGCTCTCAACTTGCCTGCTTTGAAAAAACTCAGCTTAACATACACCCGTATCCTCCTTCTGACGATGGCTGTTATTCTGCCGGCTTTGTCAGGAATTGCGGATAACAGCTTTCAGCTCATCAGGGATTCTGCTGATGCAGGCATACGTCCGGAGAGTGCCTTACTTTACACATTTTCCGAAAGTTTTGAGTCACACCCTGATTTCAGTGCTTCATTCACCCCCTGGCATCTTCTGGATATTGATGGAGGTTATACATGGGGTATAGGGGGCACCACCTTTTCAGGACAATATGAGCCCATGTCATTTATGGTGTTTAATCCGTCTTCAGCCGAACCACCGCTTACTTCAACAGCGATTCAGGCACGAACCGGTGAAAAATTCGCTGCCTGTTTTGCTTCCAATGGCAGGCAAAATGATGACTGGCTGATCACCCCGGCTCTGTTTGCCGATTCAGCGACCTCAGTATCATTCTGGGTAAAGTCGTTTACTTCGCAGTTCGGACTCGAACGATTCAAGGTTGGCGTCTCAGTAACCGACACCCTTCCTGAAAGCTTTTCCATCATCAGTGGCAGCAATTATCTTACGGCACCGGCAGACGACTGGCAGAATATAGTTTTTGACCTCAATGCATACAACGGCCAGAGGATTTATATAGGCATTCAGTGCATTTCAGAGAACTCATTTATTTTTATGCTGGATGATTTCAGTTTCAGCACCTTTATTACAAGGACTAACACCCTTACCGGACTGGTTACCGATGCTTTCAACGGGCAACCGGTTCCCGGAGCAACAATCTCAGTTTCCGGGCAGATAACCACCACCGATGCGAACGGCAACTATTTTATCAGCAACATACCGTTCGGTTCCCTGGAAGCAGACTTTTCCGCTTTCAATACTTCAGGCCCGGCCCCACTCACTGTTTCGTTTACCGACCAGTCGTCAGAAGGGACACACACGCTGATCTGCTCAAAAGAAGGTTATCTTACCTATAGCAATAAAAGGATTGAAATTCCCCCGGGAGAAACATTGCAGCTCAATATTTCCCTTTCCCCGGTTCTGAATGCAGGAGCTGTCAGGTTTGTGCTCAACTGGGGCGCCTTCCCTGCCGATCTTGACTCACATCTTCTAACGCCTGAGATCGGCGGACAATCCTACCACCTGTTCTACGACCAACCCGGGAATGACACGGAAATACCTTTCGCAAAGCTCGATTTCGATGTGTTATCAGGCTTCGGACCGGAAACAATGACCATTTACAAGCGCTATCCGGGCACGTACAGGTACTACGTTCACAATTTTTCTGAAGCCCCGTCCATTACCGTTTCACAAGCAGTGCTTCAGATATACGATTCCACCGGACTTCTTCACACCCTGAAGGTCCCCTCAACGGGCCACGGGTTATACTGGTACGTTGGTGACCTTGACGGAAATACTGCCGGTTTTACCCTTAAAAATCAGTTACTGCAGCAACCTCCCTCTCCGTTTAGGAACATACAGAAACGCCCGGAAAAGAAGAACACTGAAGACCCGTTCAGAAATCCATCAGTCTGGTTATGGAATTTCGGCGATGGATCAACGTCGGGTCTGAGAGACCCAGTGCATACCTACCTGAGCAACGGCTCGTACAGTGTTTCATTAACTGTTTCCAACCAGTCAGCACAGTCGTCAGTAACAAAAGAGGGATTGGTTCAGGCAGGTGTTCTGGGTTATCCGACCAGCAACGTATTACCTGAAGTAAGCATTTACCCTGTACCTGCTGACAGGTTTCTTGTGGTCGGGTCGGAAGAAAAAATTGCCTCCTTCACGATTTTCGATCAGAAAGGCAAAGAAATCATGCACGAAGAGGCCGATGCCTGCAGACAAAAAATAAACATTGAGCAACTTGCACCCGGTGTTTACAATATCCGGATAAAGACTGCCAAAGGCCAGGTAACAAAGGCATTTATTGTCAACCAGCGTTGAATAATTCAGTTTACGGCAGGATGTATCTCAGGCTATGGCCATCATTGTGGCGCATCAGCCTCAAGAGTATTGAAAAACAAGCCAGTCACAACAAAATTCCGGCTTCACTGTTCAGAACAATTCCCTGGCCTCGTTCTTGAGGTACTCGAGCGCTTTGTAGAGTGTGATGTTGCTTTCTTCAATTTCACCATGAAACAACAGGCGGGCAAGGTCGGATGAAGTGGCACCAGGATCGAGGGAAGCAGCCTTGGCATTAATCTCTGCAATTACCGCTTCGCGGGCATTTTTAATCAGCTCCCATGCATTGGAAGAGATGTAGAGTTGCTGCGACAGGTTGTGGTCAAACTCCTGTCTTATATTGGACACCAGGGCCTGCTGAAGCTGAGATGCCAGTGGCCCGGAATCCATGTTTCTCATAATGAGCTGCGAAGGCATCATCCGCTCGAGCAGCAAAACCATTCTTTCATAAGCCTGCATGCGCACCGGCGTAACAAGTTTCATCCGTTCAATTTTATGCATATCTGCCTGTTGCGCAACATTTACCCTGTGATAATGCCGGATGAGCAGGAAAACAGCAGTTCCGGCAATCAATGAGGGCAGGACAATGAGTAGTACATTCTGAAGAATTTCCATAAACAGCTGATTTATCAGAGAGAGGCAAAGGTCGTAATTTTTACTGTTTTAACTTGAAATGATGCTTGTTTAAGCAGATTTAATTTCATTAAATTTGTCGCCTTCCATACTTACGGAGTCTAAACCTCAACCGAAAAAGATATGAACAAGTTATCCGACAGGATTTCGAGACTGGCTGAATCTGAAACCCTTGCCATGACAAGGCGCAGCAGGGAACTTAAAGAACAGGGATTTGATGTCATCAACCTGAGTATTGGTCAGCCTGACTTCAACACCCCTGACTATATCAAAGAAGCTGCCAGGGAAGCGCTCGACCAGAATTTCACCTTTTATCCCCCTGTCAATGGCTATGCCGATCTAAGAAAAGCCATTGCTGTAAAACTTAAGCGCGACAACAACCTTGAATACAGTCCCGAACAGATTGTGGTTTCGACGGGTGCTAAACAGGCACTGGCCAATGCCATGCTCAGCCTGGTAAACCCTGGCGATGAAGTCATTGTTCCGGCCCCGTATTGGGTTTCATACCGCGAAATTGTGAAACTGGCTGAAGGTACATCGGTGGTGATTTCCACCGGGGTTGAAACCGACTTCAAGGTAACCCCGGAACAACTGGAAGCAGCCATCACCCCAAAAACAAAGGTATTCATCTTCAGCAGTCCCTGCAATCCCACAGGTTCTGTGTATTCGCGGGAAGAACTGGCAGCCCTGGTTACTGTTTTTGAGCGTTATCCGGATATTTATATCATCTCCGATGAGATTTATGAACTGATTAATTTTAAAGGAAAACATGAATCCATTGCGAGTTTCGGATCTGTTAAGGACAGGGTAATCATTATAAACGGTGTTTCCAAAGGCTTTGCCATGACAGGCTGGCGTCTGGGCTATTGTGTGGCAGACCTTGAAATTGCCAAAGCCTGTGATAAGATTCAGGGACAGTTTACTTCGGGAGCCTGCAGCATTTCTCAGCGGGCAGCCATTGCAGCCCTGAATACCGATCCTGCCGGTTCAGCTGAGTTAAAATCGATGATCGCCACTTTCAGAAACCGCCGCGATCTGTTTTTAAAGCTCATCAATGAAATTCCCGGCATCAAATCCAATGTTCCGGATGGTGCCTTTTATTTCTTCCCTGAAGTTACCTGGTATTTCGGAAAGCGATACAACGACATGGTGATCAGCAACAGCACGGATTTATGCAATTACCTGCTCGACAAGGCTCATGTGGCGCTGGTTCCCGGTGAAGCTTTCGGGAATCCCGATTGTATCCGCCTCTCCTATGCAACTTCTGATGCAGAACTGATTGAAGCAGCCCGCCGTATAAAGGAATCTCTGGCTTTGCTGGTATGACCGGATATTCTCATCAATAGCTGAAATATTTGTTTTTCACTGGCCGGCAATACCGGCCAGTTTTTTTTGTCAGAGCAATCCGATAAGGTCAGCAATGAAAATCAGAAGCATTGTAAGAGAAAAGGCTATCAGAGGCGCTATCAGCCACATATGAAAGAATTTCCTGACCTTGGTCCGGCGGAAAATATTTTTGGTTCCAAGCTTAGCCACGCCGATACCGAGAATTGCTGCCACATTCAACTGCACCAAAGAGGTAGGAATCCCTTTAACCACTGAGGCAAAAAGCAGAAGGCTCGCCGAAACGAAGGCGATGATGACTGCTTCAATTTTCCCGAAAAGTACAATTTCCTTACCGGTATTGTTGAGGATTTTGTCGCCGAAAATTGAACTTCCGATCGCGAACCCGGGGGCTACCATCAGGGTAGAAAGAATCATAATCAGCAGAAAATTCCGCTCACCGTGTACATTCAGCTCATTGGCAGTCATCGAAGCGATAGGACCCGCAGCATTCGCAACATTGTTTGAACCAATGGAAAAAGAGACATAGAGAGACATCAGCAAAATGAGATAATCGAGAAATGGCTTTTTATTTACATTGTTCGACCGTGAAATGGTGAGTCCCCTTCGTCTCATCGGCCGGTAGATGTATTTGCCAAAAAACAGGCTGAGAAAGAATGCGATTACCGGAAGGATAAACCAGGCAGGAATGATTTCCGCAAAAAGAACATAGGGGTCAAAAACACCGAAATAGATGGCCGGCGCTATAACAGCAAAAACGGTTGACTGACTGGTTGATTGGGGGATTCCGACCAGATTGGCGATCAGCAAGGATATGGCAACTGAAAACAGGATAATGGATACCGTAGTAAAATTCAACATCTTTGGATCGATCAGTTCCCTCCCCACCGTGGTTGCCGTTTCTTTACCGGCAATAATGGCCCCGGCAAAAACCATCAGTCCGAAAATGCCGGGAATAAGGCTTTTGCGAATCACACTGGCCCCGAAGGCCGCTGAGAAGGCGGGGCCGGTTCCGCTGCCACCCATGGTAATGCCCAGCAGCAATGCGATGATGAATGGTATAAGAAGATGACTGAATAACGGTGAGACCATACAGAAAATGCTGTCAGTTTTATAAGTTTTCGGCATCAAATTTAGGTGGAAATTCCCGAAAAGACCCAATCAGAATCCGACCAACTGTTAAAGTTCAATAAAATCAGTGCTCAAAAATTGCGCGGCATACCTCCGGTAGCCTGCCCCTATGATAAAAACGCGGATATCCTGCCTTCCGCAGGCATAGTTAAACATTAATTCATATTAAAAAAGCAGGCCTCTGGGTTTAGTTTCTTAACTTTGCACATCCATGGTCATTACTTATCCGTGATTCAGCGATAAATGGCATGAAGTCTCAGTGACAAAAACCGGTTCATTTCAATTTACACTATGCTTCCTTCAAACAACGAAAAAATCAATTTTGCTCTCATCGGGGCCGCAGGTTATATAGCTCCCCGGCACATGAAAGCCATTAAAGAAACAGGCAACAGGCTGGTAACAGCCCTCGACAAATATGATGGAGTAGGGATCATTGACAGCTATTTTCCGGAGGCTGATTTTTTTACAGAAGCCGAGAGGTTCGACAGACATCTTGACAAACTGAAACGCAAAGGAGACGATAAAATCGACTTTGTAAGCATCTGCTCCCCCAATTACCTTCATGATGCACACATCAGACTGGCATTGAGAAATGAAGCCCACGCCATTTGTGAAAAGCCCCTGGTGCTTAACCCCTGGAATGTTGATGCACTGCAGGAAATCGAAGGTGAAACCGGAAAAAAAATCTACACCATCCTTCAGCTCAGGCTGCACCCTGCCATTATTGCCCTGAAGCAGAAAATAGACCAGAGTCCGGAAGGAAAAATCTACGACATCGACCTGAGTTACATCACCAGTCGCGGGAAATGGTATTTCATTTCATGGAAAGGTTTTCTTGAGAAATCCGGTGGAATTGCCACCAACATTGGCGTTCATTTCTTCGATATGCTCTCCTGGATCTTCGGTGACGTTGAAAGAAGCACCGTTCATCTGATGGATGTAGACAAAGCTGCCGGATTCCTGCAACTCAAAAAAGCCCGCGTAAGGTGGTTTCTGAGTATTGATGAAAAAACCCTTCCCAAATCAGCCGTTCAGGCTGGCAAACGTACCTTCAGGTCACTCACCATTGAAGGTGAAGAATTTGAATTCAGCGAAGGATTTACTGATCTTCATACCAAATCGTATGAAGACATTCTCGGAGGTGGCGGTTTTGGCCTGAACGAGGCCCGGCAGAGTATCGAAACCGTTTACAACATCCGGAACCTCAAACCGGTCGGGCTGAGAGGAGAATATCATCCGATACTTAACTCGCTGCAAATCATAAATATTTAGCATTTCCAAAACAAAAAATCGATAAATATGAGCGAATCAATCAACATCGGTGTAATCGGACTGGGATATGTCGGGTTGCCTCTGGCGGTGGAATTTGGAAAGAAATTCACTGTCATGGGATTTGATATTAATCAACATCGCATTCAGGAACTGGAAAACGGCCACGACCGGACCCTTGAAACATCTGACGAAGACCTGAAAGCTGCCATTCACCTGAAATATACTTCAAGTCTTGATGACATCAGAAGCTGCAATTACTATATTGTAACGGTCCCTACTCCCATCGACAAACACAAACGACCCGACCTTACTCCACTGATCAAAGCTTCTGAAACAGTAGGTAAAGTACTCGGCAAAGGAGATATCGTTATCTATGAATCTACGGTTTATCCGGGTGCTACTGAGGAAGAATGTGTGCCCGTGCTTGAGAAATTCAGCGGGCTGAAGTTTAACCAGGATTTCTACTGTGGATATTCCCCCGAAAGAATAAACCCCGGTGACAAAGTTCACACAGTAACCAAAATCCTTAAGGTTACTTCAGGCTCTACCCCTGAAATTGCCGTGAAGGTTGACAACCTGTATAAAAGCATCATTACTGCCGGCACCTACATGGCTTCAAGCCTCAAAGTTGCCGAAGCAGCCAAGGTAATTGAAAACTCACAGCGGGATATCAACATTGCCTTTGTGAACGAACTGGCGCTGATCTTTAACAAGATCGGCATCGACACCCATGAAGTACTTGCCGCCGCGGGCACCAAGTGGAACTTCCTTAAGTTCTTTCCCGGTCTGGTAGGTGGTCATTGCATCGGTGTTGACCCATATTACCTCACACACAAAGCCCAGGAAGTCGGCTACAACCCTGAAATTATTCTGGCAGGCCGCCGTCTGAACGACAATATGGGTTTCTATGTTGCCAACAGGGTAATCAAAAGAATGATCCAGAAAGGCCATACCATTGCCGGAAGCACGGTACTCGTGCTGGGGATCACCTTCAAGGAAAACTGCCCCGACATCAGGAACTCAAGGGTGGTGGATGTGGTTGCTGAATTTAAGGAATATTCCTGCGAGGTTGATGTGTTCGACCCATGGGCAGATCCTGAGGAAGTAAAACATGAATATGGCCTGGCCATGATTGACAAACCAGGCAGTAACTACGACGCTGTGGTGCTGGCGGTTGCTCACAATGAATTCAAAACCATGGATATAAAGGCAATGGGAAGTGCCAATGCCGTTGTATATGATCTGAAAGGCCTGCTCGATAAATCAATGGTTGACGAGAGACTGTAGTCCAGGGCTTATAACTAAAAAAGGTTCGTAATCAGAAGATTACGAACCTTTTTCTTTAAATAAATCAGTCTGTTTCTGCAATCACCTTCATAGCCGGTGGATGGTGAAGGTGCCTTTTTACTGCACACAAACCAGCGGAGTTCACCACTGCATCCCTGTATTTCTCAGGAAAGGATGCCGGAAGCTTGATTCTGATATCAATATTTGTAATAAGGTGTGTCGCGGGATCGAATTTCATATCCTGCTCCAGGCTGATGCCATCGGTGGGTATTCCCCGCTGATCGCAGAAAGATTTGACATAGATTCCGGCGCAGGTACCCAGAGAAGCCAGAAACAGGTCAAACGGAGCCGGGGCACTGCCCTCTCCTCCTGCTCTAACCGGCTGATCTGTAATGATACGGTGTCCATTGTATTCTGCAATTACTTTCTTCGATCCTTCAAAAGTTATTTTCATATAACAAAGTTTGGTGGTTTCGCTTATACTATCGATGCCCGATCAGGGATATTGCGCTAAATGAAGGTTACGCTTACCTCTTTCAGAAACTTCTCCTCGAGCAGGCGGGCTATTCTTTTTACAACAGTCCTGCGGATTTCGAGTTCAACCGGAAGACTGGGGTCCTGATGAGCAATGTTGATGCGGGTGCCGATCACGAAATGGATTTCATCACTTTCGATCAGCATTTTAACAATGCGGTCGGCTGGCCCTTTGGATAGCCTTGTACTGCTGGTGTATGTTTTCAGAATTTCAGTGACTTTGCCAAGGGTCAGAATCCCTTCGGTAATCAGGTCAATGCCCTCCATCATGGATACCGGGGGAAGGTCAGGATCATCAAATTCGAAGGAATCGGTCACAACCCTGTTGAGTTCCCTCGAAACAATATCCGCTGTAGTAGCTCCGCAAACAATCTTTCTGCCTTTGAAATCATTGACCATTGCTGCGAGTTTTGCATCGTTGTGATCCTCAAACGGAGGTCCGGTGCAAACCAGCATCCTGCGGGGGTTTCTGAAATAAATGACCGCGCAACTGGTATCATCCTTCGAAAGGTAGCCGTCGTTAACATGGGCCATGTTCACCACCTTATGGGAGAGCTGTAGTGCAGAAATCTCCGGCTCATGGGAAACCAGTTCGGCAATATATTCAGCAGCATTCTCACGGCCCCAGCCGAAAAGGTACTTACCCCCGCCAAGGCCCGACTGGGCTACTCCATCGCTGAAAATTACGATACGGTCTTCCTTTTCGGGTATAAATTCGCAGCTCTTCAGCTCTTTGCCAGCCCCCTTCTCGCCTGAAAGCATCACACAGGTCCATTCAGGCTCAAAAAAATTCTTTCCTCTCAGCACAACCGCCTGTGGATTATCGTATTCGAGTATCCTCACCTTTCCATCGAACTCAATGTCAATGATGGTAAAGGTTGAATAACTCATTTTCCTTTCACTGCACACGGGCAGTGTATTCATGATAATTTCAGCAATCCGGTGTACTTCCTTATGCTCAAGTGTAAAATTCAATGCCATGGTAGAGGTAAGGGTGGCAAGCATGTTGGCTTTTACCCCATGTCCCATCCCATCCGACAATACAGCAATTATTCTGTTCTCTTCATTGATTCTGCGCGACAGGAATACATCGCCGCAAATGCGTGATTCATGATGATTTTTCAGCTCAGCATTGACTTCAATATAGAAGCGGTTTTCGCTTTTCATCGTCATCGTTTGGTTGCTTTGTGCGATTCAATGATCGAGTTGAGCATTCTTTCCGTCCTGGCAGCTCCTTCGCCCAGCAGAAAAGCTATTTTCTGTACCAGATCCAGGTTTTCATCAATCACTTCGGTCACCCGGTTGATTACTTCTTCCTTACGCACTTCGGGCAGGTACATATCGCGCAATACCGCTCCGGCGATTTTCCCCTTTTTGATGGAAAAGACCGATACGTTGAGCAGTTTTTCGCCCAGATGCACATCCCGGTTAACCAGATTTTCGTTGTTTGAAATCACCCCGGTAAAGAGTTTATAGAACTGAAAAGGCAGCAGTGTCTTGAGGTCAGCGCCTACCAGACCCGGGATTATTTCATTGATTTCAGCAGCATCCTCGCCCAGGATATTGATGAAACTCTGGTTTGATTCAATTACTTTCAGGTTCTCATCCACGATTACAATCGCACTCGGGAGCTTCTGCAACATGGAAGAGGTGCGTTCCAGGGCCTCCTGAGCCAGCTGCTGGTCGCGCCGGGCCTTTTTCTCCGATTCAACAAGGGCTTCCTGAGTATGGGCAAGTTTCTCGTTGGTAAGCTTCAGCGTTTTGATGAAATCCTGCTTGCTTTTCTGGGAATAGGTGATGCACATATCTGTTTTGGTAAGTCCCTGGGCTACGGCCTTTGCAAACTCATTGCACGATTCATAGCCACAGGCTCCGCAACCGAGTTTATCGTCTGAGTTTAACTTACCGATAATCTTCAGAATTTCATTTACCTTTTCCGGGTCTGGTTCAGGCAGACGCTGATCGTCAGTATGAAACACGGCTTTGAAATCTGAACCGGCAATGTGCTTGTTGCATGCTTTCTGCCAGGTTTTGCTGTCGAAATCCTTCAGTTTCTTGTTGGCATAATCGGTTACCAGGGTCTTGCGCAGGTATTTCTTGCCGCTTTTCGAAGTACCGGGGCCCATCAGACAACCTTCGCAATAAAACAGATTAAAATGCTTCCTGATAAAATCCACCGATGACTCAAATTCCCTGATGGCTTCAAGCACGTTTTCTTTTCCTTCGGCGGTAATGATCTGACCATTCATCAGGTCTTCGCTAAGACCGGCAGCCTGCAGTATGCCGTTGCTTACAGCATACAGAGAACCCTTATAGCCCAATGGGGGATCAAAATCAGAGTATTCAACGGTACTCTCCTTGATGTTGTATTCATTAAACAACTCCCTGAGTTCTACAAAAGTAAGTACTGCATCCACTTTCGACCTTCCTTCGTACCGGAGGGCTTCATCCTTGGCAGCAATACAGGGCCCGATATAGACAACCTTGGTCTCCTCACCGTAAAGTTGCCTTACAAGCTGGGCCGAGGCTATCATGGGTGTGATCAGAGGTGCCAGGTTATCGATGATCCCGGGATGGTATTTTTCGATCAGTGCAACGATCGGCGGGCAATTCGCTGTAATATAATACCTGCCCATAAATTGGGTAAACAGTTCGCGGTATTTTTCAGCAACCATATCCACTCCGAAGGATACCTCATTCACATAGGAGAATCCCAGTTCGCGGATCATTTTTACGAATTTGCGGTAATCGGTGATGTCGTCGAATTCGCCTGATATGCTGGGAGCGACAATGGCGGCCACTTTCTGACCGGAAGCCAGCAACTCCATGGTTTCCTTGCAGGCGTCCCTGTAGGTAATGGCAAGCGGAGCGCACACCTGCAGACAACTGCCGCACCCGATGCAGCGGTCATGTACAACGACCGGAGCCTCTGAGTTTGATTTCACCTGAATAGCATTTACAGGACACGCCCTGACACAGGCAAAACAAACCATACATTTCTGGCTGTCAATAGCGATTAGCGGTGGTTTCATCAGATCTCTCCTCAACCGGTTTCAACCGGCATGTTATCCTTCCCTTAAAAATCAGGGGCATCTTTTCCGAAAATTCCATTCAGAATGGCAAGTATCTTATCCTCTGTCAGCTGATGATATTCCTTACCATCAATTTTTACCAAAGGGCCCTTTTCGCAACTGCTGAAACAATGGGCACCATGAAAATGAACCAGGTGTCTCAGGTTCTGCTCATTCAGATACTGCTCAATAACCTTGACCAGACGTTTGTTTCCCCTGGCAAAGCAGGAACTCCCAAGGCATATCTGAATATCAATTCGTTGATCCATAAACATCTTTTTCAGTCAGCAATACGCGGCGAAAGCTTCAACAGATCAGGATTCATTCATTGCCTGAATCCGCTTAAGCAGGTGAACTGCAACCATTCAACAGGCAGAACAAAAATAGTTTTTTTTCTAAAATATCTGTTATAAAGTTAACACTGTTAAAAAAATAACAGTATTTTTATCAGCAAATTCAGATGCAGCCGCATTGCTGCACAAAGATACAATGTCTGTAACAATCAGATAAAAAGAATTCATGCCAGATAAACTTGATGAAATAATTAACCGGCATCTTCACCTGCAGCGCGACAATCTGTTACCCTTACTGCAGGAGGTGCAACAGGCCCTGGGATATCTTTCTGAAGAGTCAATCAACCGGATTGGGGCTGCTTTAAACCTGAACACCAGCAAGATATATGGTGTTGCCACTTTTTACGATCAGTTCCGGTTTGAGCCAAAGGGCAGGTTTCACATTCAGATATGCCATGGCACAGCCTGCCATATTGAAAAATCGGCCCGCATTATTGCCGAAACCGAACGCATACTGAAGATCAGGCAGGGGCAAACCACCCGGGATGGCATGTTCAGCATCGAGGTTGTCAACTGTATGGGGGCCTGTGCCCTTTCTCCGGTTATTGCCATCAACGACAAATATTATTCGGGTTTGCAACCCCGGGATATCAAGGGTATTATTGATCAATGCAAAACAAATGAAGTCTGACATGCCATCGTCAAACCTTTTAAGTCCTGACAAACTGAGAGACTTTGTTTTGCTGAACAAGGTTTCTGACAACACTCCGGAAATTGAAAAGAAGCTCAGTCTTATCAGACGCGATACTGTCACTAAACCGGTAATATTTGTCGGTACAGGCACTTGCGGGATGATTGCCGGAGCGGGAGAAACGCTTCAGTCAATCAGGAATTATCTCTCAGAAAAAGCCATTGATGCTGAAATCGTGGAGGTTGGATGTATCGGGCTTTGTTCACAGGAGCCATTGGTAGATATTCAGTTGCCGGGCAAAAGACGGATTTCGTTCACAAAAATCACAGCCCCCAGGGTTGAATCGCTGCTGGATGAGGTCCTCAATTCAGCCCTGCCTGATGGTCAGGTGCTGGGTCAGTATCCGCATCCGCACCTAGAAGCCTGGGAAGGTGTAAGGATGCTTTCGGAAATGCCTTTCTTCAGGCTCCAGAACAGGATTGTACTCAGCAACTGCGGAATCATCAACCCTTTTTCAATCGAGGAGTATATTGCCAGGGGTGGTTACAAATCCCTGACCAGGGTGCTGCGCAACTATTCATCCGAAAAAGTCTGCAACATTATTGAAGAAAGCGGCTTGCGCGGACGCGGAGGCGGGGGCTTCCCTACCGGAAAAAAATGGAAAACAGCGCTGAGTGCTGATGCTGACGAGCGCTTTCTGATCTGCAATGGAGACGAAAGTGATCCCGGAGCCTTTATGGACAGGGCATTGTTTGAAGGCGACCCGCACAAGATTATCGAAGGTGTGGCCATTGCTGCTTATGCCATCAATGCCCGTAAAGCCTACATCTATGTCAGGGCTGAATACACGCTGGCTGTCGACCGTCTGAAAAAAGGTATCAGTCAGGCCACCGAAGCCGGACTGCTGGGGCACAACATACTAAACAGCGGATATAATCTTACCATTCAGGTACGTGAAGGTGCCGGAGCCTTTGTATGTGGTGAAGAAACGGCGCTGATCTCCAGTCTGGAGGGCAAGCGGGGCACACCCAGACCTAAACCTCCTTTTCCGGCCGTCAGGGGACTGTTCGGAAAACCTACGGTGGTAAACAATGTGGAAACTCTGGCCAATGTGCCTGCCATTCTGGGAAATGGTCCTTTGTGGTTTTCAGGTACAGGCACCGAGACCAGCAAAGGAACCAAGGTTTTCGCCCTTGCCGGGAAAATCAACAATACCGGCCTGGTAGAAGTCAGCATGGGTACCAGCCTTTATGACCTGATTTTTCACATCGCAGGCGGCGTGAGAGAAGGAAAACGCATCAAGGCAGTTCAGCTGGGCGGCCCTTCGGGAAGTTGCCTCCCCGAGCAATTGCTTGATGTTAAGATAGATTACGAAGCCTTGCAGGAAGCCGGAACGATTATGGGATCTGGGGGCCTGGTAGTGATGGATGAGGATACCTGCATGGTAGATATCGCCATGTTTTTTACCGATTTTCTTCAACGCGAGAGTTGCGGAAAATGTATCCCCTGTCGCGAAGGTTCGCGCCGTATGCACGAGATCCTTGAAAACATCACGCGGCGTCCTGTGAGTGAATCAGGCCACGAAACCCTGGAACGATTCAAAGGGGTGATGCAGCTGGAGAATCTCGCCGGTGTTATCCGCGATACTTCACTATGCGGCCTGGGACAAACAGCCCCCAACCCGCTCATCAGTGCACTGAAGTATTTCAGGGAAGAGTTTGAAGAGCATATTTTCGACCGGAAATGCCGGGCTAATGTATGTAAAGACCTGAGAGTGTTCTACATAGACATTGAAAAGTGTACAGGATGCACAGCCTGCGCCAAAAAATGCCCTACCACAGCCATCATCGGCTCACCCCGCAATCCGCATTTCATTATCGAAGATAAATGTATCGGATGCGGGATCTGTTATGATGTTTGCAAATTCGTGGCAGTTTTTGTCAGATAGCTGTGCAAAACAAACTTTAAAGCAATGAACTTTACCATTGAGGTCAACAACAAAACGATAACCGCCCGTAAAGGTGAAACCATCCTGGAGGCACTGGAGCGCAGCGGAATCAAGGTTCCTACCCTGTGCCATATGCCGGGCCTCTACCCCACCGGATCGTGCAGAATGTGTGTGGTGGAGGTTGAAGGAAAAAGCAATCTGATCACAGCCTGTTCCTATCCCGTGGAAGAATGGATGAAAATCAGAACCCATTCACCCAGGGTGGTTAATGCCCGCAAAACCAATGTTGAACTCCTGCTGAGTAACCACCCGGATGACTGCCTTTATTGCGAACGGAACGGCAACTGCGAGCTTCAGAAGTTTGCCGAAGACCTCAATGTAAGAGAACGTCGTTTCCCCGGCAAGAAGAATAAATACAAATCAGACCCGTCGGGATCAAGCATCGTGCGGGATCCGGCGAAATGCATTCTGTGCGGACGCTGTGTAAGAACCTGTGATGAAGTCATCGGAGCGGTTACCCTGGGATTTATCGGGAGGGGAAACAAAACCATCATCGGTCCTCCCTTCAACAAACAGATCAACCTTTCCAGCTGCATCACCTGCGGACAGTGCATCATGGCTTGTCCAACAGGGGCTTTGCATGAAAAAAAGCATGCCTCAGACCTTCAGAATGCCCTGCACAATCCTGATATTCATGTAGTAATGAATTATTCCCCGACAGTTTCGGTGACCATTGGTGAAAAATTCGGAATGAAACCAGGCAGGGATATCCATGGCATTTTAAATGCTGCTCTTCGCAAAACCGGTTTCGACAGAGTGTTCGACACCTCCTTCGGGGCTGATCTTTACATCACAGAGCTGGCTGCCGAAATGGAACAAAGGCTGATTAAAGGGGAAACTTTGCCGGTATTCAGCAGCGATTGTCCGGCCTGGGTGAAATATGCTGAGCAATGGCACCCCGACATGCTGCCTCATCTCTCAAGCTGCAAATCTCCGCAGCAGATGCTTGGCGCGATTATCAGCAGCTATTACACGAAACTCTACCACATCAATCCTGACAACCTCTATACCGTTTCAGCGATGCCCTGCACTGCCAAGAAATTTGAAGCCCAGCGGGAGCAGATGACGCATAAAGGAATCTCGGATGTAGATGTTGTTCTCACCACAAGAGAACTGGCTGAATTTATCCGGCTCAATGGTATCGACACCGAACAGATTGAACCGGAACTGGCCGACAAACCTTTTCATGTAAGGAGCTCTTCAGGAAAGTTGCTAAGTGTATCGGGCGGAGTTACCGAAGCCCTCATCAGGACACTGCATTACCGGATTACCGGCAAAGACTTCAGCCAGGCAAAAATCGCCGAACTCCGCAACAACAAAGATTACCGAGAAGTAAAAATCAAAATGGGCGACCATAAACTGGGTTTTGCGGTTGTTAGCAATGTTAAACTGGCCTCCCGTCTGATTGCAGAAATTAAAGCAGGAAGAGACGATCTCCATTTTATCGAGGTGATGGCCTGCCCGGGTGGCTGTATCAATGGTGGCGGGCAACCCATCGGCACTGATAACGCTGCATTGAAATCAAGGGTAAAAACTGTTTACGAGACAGACGACAAGGATTCGATCCGCTACCCCTACAAAAACCCGGCCCTGATCGGACTGTACCGTGACTTCCTCGGCGAACCCCTTGGCAGCCTTTCACTGGAACTGTTACATACCACCTACAAAAAAAGGGAAGTGCCACTTTAACCGAAAATGCTGAAACCATGAACAGGGAAAATCCGGCCCGGAAAAAACATCTTGTCAGTACCATCAAGGAACGCTGCCGTGTATGCTATACCTGTGTCCGTGAATGTCCGGCAAAGGCCATAAAAATAAGCAACGGACAAGCTGATATCATTCCTGAAAGGTGCATAGGCTGCGGAAACTGTGTAAAAGTCTGCAGCCAGAATGCCAAAGTTTTCCGTACAGAAATCGAGGAGGTGAGGCTGATGATCAGCGGGAAGCAACCCTGTGCTGCCATCATCGCCCCCAGTTTTCCGGCTGAGTTTTCTGAAATCAAAAACCACCGTTTGCTGGTGTCCCTTATCCGCAATCTGGGATTTACCTATGTATCGGAAGTGGCTTTCGGTGCAGACCTCGTTGCCGAGGAGTATAAGAAACTCATGCAGGTTGGCAACTACCCGCCGGTCATATCTTCAGATTGCCCGGCAATTGTCAGTTATATTGAGCATTACCACCCTGATCTCGTGGATTCACTGGCGCATGTGGTTTCGCCCATGGTAGCGATGAGCAAAGCAATGCGGAAACGATACGGAGATGATCTGAAAATAATATTCATAGGCCCATGTATCGCCAAAAAAGACGAATCCGAACTGATTGATGCGGCCCTTACTTTCAGGGAACTGCGTGAGATGCTTACCCAGGCAGGAATCAAACCCGCCGATGTTACCCCAACGGATTTTGATCCGCCCCTGGGAGGAAAAGGGGCAATTTTCCCGGTCAGCAGGGGTTTGCTGAATACTGTCGGCGTAAAAGAAGACATCTTTCAAAGAAATGTGATTGTAGCTGAAGGTCGTATAAACTTTCAGGAAGCCATCAAAGAGTTTGAAAGCGGACAGATCGCCCAGGAGCACCTGGAACTGTTGTGCTGCGAGGGTTGCATCATGGGGCCGGGAATGTCGCCCTATCCTTTTTTCGCAGCCAGCAGCAGGCGCTACCGCAAACAGGCGAGCGTGAGTGATTATGTGATCAACAAACTCGAGAATCTGGATGTAAAACAATGGGAGAAGGACATCGAAGAATTCAGCAGTCTCGATCTCTTCCGCGAGTTTAAAAAGAAAGATATCAGGGTAGCAAAACCTGCTGAGGAGGAAATTAACGGCGTTTTGCATAAAATGGGCAAGTTCGAACCCAAAGACCATCTTGATTGCGGGGCGTGTGGTTATGATTCGTGCCGCGACCATGCCATTGCCATCATCCGGGGTTTGGCAGAACATGAGATGTGCCTGCCTTATGCCATTGAAAAACTTCACAACTATGTGAGGGAACTGAATATATCCAATGAAAAGCTGGCCAATACCCAGGAAGCCCTGAAACAGTCGGAAAAACTGGCCGGACTGGGACAACTTTCGGCAGGTATCGCACACGAGCTGAACAATCCCCTTGGGGTGATCACCATGTACAGCAATATCCTGAAAGATGAATCGGCCACCGACAATCCCATCAGGCCTGACCTGGAACTGATCGTTGAGAATGCAGAAAGATGTAAGAAAATCGTGGGTGGCCTGCTGAATTTTGCCAGAAAAAATCAGGTGAACTTCACAGAAACCGATTTTAACAAGCTGCTCGAGCACTCGGTCAGCTCTGTGATCATGCCAGCCAACATCGTTAAAACGCTCGACAGTCAGATTAATAATCCGCAAGCGAGCGTTGACTATGATCAAATGGCCCAGGTTTTTACCAACCTGCTGAAAAATGCCGTTGAAGCCATGCCCCCCGAAGGCGGCAGAATTCATATCAGAGCTCTGGATTCAGCCGACGAATTTACCGTTTACATCAGCGATACCGGCAGCGGTATCAGCAAGGAAAACATGGGAAAACTGTTTACCCCGTTTTTCACAACCAAAGCTATCGGGAAAGGGACCGGACTGGGATTGCCCATCATCTACGGCATCGTTAAAATGCACAAAGGCAGCATTACCGTTAAATCAAATGCCGATCCGCAAAAAGGCCCGACCGGTACAACCTTTACAATCACAGTCCCCAGATTCCCGGCAAACTAAATACCAAACCAATACAGAACACCGCAGTTATGAAAAAGACAATTCTGATTGTTGATGATGACATGGATTACATGTTTCAGATGAAGCTCAAAGTCGAGCAGTTCGGTTTTGAAACCATTACCGCTGAAGGGCAGAAAGAGGCTGAACTGATCATCGAAACCATCAGGCCCGATCTTGCGATCCTCGACCTCATGATGGAGAATGATGACAGCGGGTTTATTTTAGCCTACAAGATTAAGAGAAAATACCCTGAAGTTCCCATTATTATCGCTACAGCGGTTACTGCGGAAACCGGTATGACTTTCGACATCAATTCTGACGAGAACAAACAATGGATCAAGGCCGATCTTTTTCTCGACAAAGGGATCAGGGCCGATCAGTTGCAGAAAGAAATCAATAAACTGCTTAAAATATAAGGCATGGCTGAATACAAAATTCTGGTTGTTGATGATGAACCCGGCATCCGGATGGGTACCAAACGAATTCTGCAGAATTTCAAGGTTGATTACCCCTTTATGGATGAGCACATCGAATTTGTTGTGCTGGAAGCCGGTACGGGTGAGGAAGGGATAGAACTCATTGACAGTGAAATGCCTGACATCATTCTGCTCGACAACAAATTACCCGGAATTCAAGGAGTTGAAGTGCTTGAATATGTTAAAAAGAAGCTGTACGATATCGTAGTGGTGATGATTACTTCCTATGCCTCGCTCGAACTGGCAGTAAAAGCCACCCGCGACGGTGCTTACGATTTTATCCCAAAACCTTTTACCCCGCAGGAACTCAGGTCTTCGATTGAAAACATCACCAAACAGCTCTTTCTGAAGCGGATGACCCAGAAAATGAACAAGGAAGGGAAACTTATCAGGTTTCAGTTCCTGTCGGTGCTGTCGCATGAGCTGAAAGCTCCGATCAATGCCATTGAAGGGTATATTAAAATGATGAAAGACAAGCAGTTTGGCGAAAATATCTCCGCCTATGAAGAGATGATTGACCGCTCGCTTGAAAGGATCAACGGAATGCGCAGCCTGATCATGGACCTGCTCGACCTTACCAAAATAGAATCCGGCAAACCGGTGCAGAACCTGCAGGAGGTCAATCTAACCAGGATTGCCCGCATATCGGTAGATACCATGCGGCCCTATGCCATTCAGAAAGATGTTGACATTTACCTGAATACCCGGGAGGATGTTTCGTTTCAGGCTGACCCCAATGAAATAGAAATAATATTTAACAACCTGATTTCTAATGCTGTTAAATACAATAAAACAGGTGGACGTGTGGATATCTTCATTGAACAGCAACAGGATTTCACTATCCTTCAGGTATCAGACACCGGCATCGGTATAACCGAAGACGACAAAGGCAAATTGTTCCAGGATTTCGTCAGGATTAAAAATCAGAAAACGAGAAACATTACCGGTTCGGGACTTGGATTATCGATTCTGAAGAAAATCGTTGACATGTATCACGGAGAAATCGACATTCAGAGTATCCCTGACAAGGGCACTACTTTCACCATAAAACTTCCGAACAATCATTGAATCCATCAACTCTCAGAAAATGAAAAAACTTCCTGATAAAACTGTGGAACGCCTGAGTCAGTATCGTCGGGCACTGCTCGACTACCTTTCGGGCGGAAAACAGCACATTTTCTCTCATGAAATTGCCAACCTGCTGCACATCACAGCCGTTCAGGTAAGGCGCGACCTGATGCTGATCGGCTACACGGGTACCCTGCGGCAGGGATACGATGTGAAAGAACTCATCGAAATTATCGGCAAAATTATTGACACCCGCGACGGGCAGAAAGTGGCAGTGGTTGGCATCGGAAACCTTGGCCGTGCCATAATGGGCTATTTCAGCGGCAAGCGCACGAGGCTTTCTATTGTGGCAGCTTTTGATGTTAACCCCGAAAAAACCGGAAAAATATATGCCGGAGTACCCTGTTACAACCTCGACGAGATGGAGGACATTATCCGGCGTGAAGGCATTTCCATAGCAGTGATCTCGGTTCCCGGTGAAGAAGCAGTAAAAGTTGCCGAAGCCCTGGTGTTAACGGGTATCCGGGGCATCCTTAATTTTTCTCCGAAACCCCTGAATGTTCCCCCGCATGTTTACCTTCAGGAATATGACATGATCACCATGCTCGAGAAAATTGCCTATTTCGTCAAGAAAAACTGAAAACGATCAGGTCAGCTTCAATGAAAATCCATTACAACCTCGACAACCTCAAACCGATCAGGAATCCTGTGATAACAACCGGATCCTTCGATGGGGTGCACCTTGGCCACAAAACCATTCTCAACCGGCTGAATGAGATTGCCCAGAATACCGACGGAGAATCTGTGCTGATTACCTTTCACCCTCATCCCCGCAAGGTCCTTTTCCCGGATACCGCCGGAAAATCACTGCTGCTTATCAATTCGCAATGTGAAAAAATTGAACTGCTGCGTAAAACAGGGCTTGACCACCTCTTCATCCTCAATTTTACCAAGGAGTTCTCTGAAATCTCCTCCATCGACTTCATCCGGAATATTCTTGTTGCAAAACTGGGTGCACGGAAAGTGGTGATTGGGTTCAACCATCATTTCGGGCATAACCGCGAAGGCAATTTCGATTACCTCTATGAGCTCGGTCAGTATTATGGTTTTGGCGTAGAGGAAATTCCTGAACAGGACATCCACAACGAAACGGTCAGCTCCACGCTGATCCGCAAAGCATTGCTGGAAGGTCGCATACAGCGTGCCAACGCCTACCTCGACCACCACTATATTGTGATGGGCGAACTCAAAGAGGGCAGTGCTACCTGCCGGCAACTCAACTTCAGGACCCTGCGCATCGGCATCGAAGAAGAAAACAAACTGGTACCGCCAGACGGTGTGTATGCAGTGAATGTGATGATCGATGGTGAGTTCTACAAAGGAATCCTCAATATCAAGAATTCATTGCCGGTTGAACAGCGCAAAATTGAAGAGATCATGATCGATATTCACCTCTTCGAGGAAGCTGATGGATTGAAAGGGAAAATGGCAACTGTATTTTTTGCCAAACGCATCAGGGATGAACTTCAGTTTACCGGCCCCGGGCAAATGATGAAACAGCTTGAATCTGACATCTCAGAAGTCGGAGAATTAATTTATTGACAGACTGATGTATATGCATTCCAACGATCATAAAAGAATTCAGATTACTTTTCTTGGAACCGGCACTTCCATCGGAGTCCCGGTAATTGCCTGCAACTGCGCGGTCTGTAAATCTCCGGATGCCAGGGACAAAAGATTCCGGACATCCGTTCTGATAAGGGTCGACAACCAAAGCATCGTCATCGACTGCGGACCGGATTTCAGGTTTCAGATGCTCAAACAGAATGTAGAAGACATTGATGCCGTGTTATTTACACATGAGCACCGCGACCATATTGCCGGCCTCGACGACATCAGGGCCTTCAACTATATCCTCAACAAAAACATTCCGATTTACGGCTCGTCCAATGTTATGGAAGCCATCAAAACCGAATTTCCCTATATCTTCTCAGAAAGCAGGTATTTCGGCGCCCCTCAGCTCACCATTCACGAGATCGGCAATCAGGAGTTCAGCATCGGGCCCACAAGCATACTCCCGGTGCAGGTGCTGCACAACAAACTACCGGTTTTCGGATACAGAATCGGAGGCCTCACCTACATCACGGATGCCAGCTTTATCCCGGAAGAAGAGAAGGACAAGATCAGGGGATCGAAGGTGCTGGTGCTGAATGCACTGCGAAACTCAAAACACATTTCTCATCTTTCACTGAGTGAAGCCCTGGCCCTTATTGAGGAACTGAAGCCTGAAACCGCATACCTTACCCACATCAGCCATTTTCTCGGGCTGTATGAAGAGGTTGAGAAAAAGCTGCCGCAGAATGTTCATCTCGCTTACGACAACCTCATTGTGGACCTGGAATGAGACGGTTGTCAGAAAAACCGGAATTTCATGCATAAAAATGCTGCAATCTTCCGGCTAATTTAGTATTTTTGTACTTAAATAACCTGTGTATCAAATATTTAAATATCAACATAAATGATTTTCACACCAGAAAAATGTGCCCTTCCCGATCAGCGGATGAAACCCTTCATCGATCCTGAGGAATTGTGGAACTACATAAACACAACCGTTTCGGACCGGGAGTCAGTGAGGGCGGTTATTGCAAAATCGCTCAGTAAGAAACGTCTGACCCTGCATGAAACTGCCATTCTGATCAATGCCACGGAGCCTGAACTGATTGAAGAGATCAAAGAAGGGGCACGTGAACTCAAAAAGCGGGTTTACGGCAACCGCATCGTTTTGTTTGCACCGCTTTATGTCGGCAACAAATGCACCAACAACTGCAAGTATTGTGGTTTCAGGGCATCCAACAAACAGGCAGTCAGAAAAACCCTGAGCGATCAGGAGCTGATCGGAGAGGTGGAGGCACTGGAAGACAACGGTCAGAAACGACTGATCCTGGTTTATGGTGAACACCCGGAGTACTCGCCCGAATACATCGCCCATACTGTAAAAACGGTTTATGGTGTAAAAAAAGGACCCGGTGAGATCAGGCGGGTGAACATCAATGCAGCGCCCCTTGAAATCGATGGCTTCAGGATTGTGAAAGAAGCCGGGATCGGCACCTATCAGATTTTTCAGGAGACTTACCATCCTGAAGCTTACAAAACCTACCATCTCGGAGGGAAGAAACGTGATTTTGATTACCGGCTCACTGCTCTCGACCGCGCTCAGGAAGCCGGCATCGACGATGTCGGGATAGGTGCACTCTTCGGGCTGTACGACTGGCGCTACGAAGTTCTCGGACTTGTTCGTCACACCAACCACCTGGAGGCCTGTTACCATGTTGGTCCGCACACCATTTCCTTCCCGAGAATCCAGAATGCATCAAAACTTGATCTGGGAACTGATTATACGGTTACCGATGAGGAGTTTGCGCGCCTGGTCGCCATACTGAGGCTGGCGGTGCCCTATACCGGAATGATCCTCACCGCCCGCGAGAATGCCAAACTCCGGCACGAAGTGATTCAGTTCGGTGTATCGCAGATTGACGGTGGCACCAAACTCGAACTCGGGTCCTATTCAGCTTCGGTAAATGAGGAACAGGACCTGAACCGTGAACAGTTCCAGATCAACGACAACCGCTCCCTCAACGAGATTGTTGACGAACTGGTGGGCAACGACTTTCTCCCCTCCTTCTGCACAGCCTGTTACCGGCGTGGCAGAACCGGCGAACACTTTATGGAATTCTCCGTCCCGGGCTTTATCAAACGTTTCTGCTCTCCCAATGCCATGCTTACCCTGGCCGAATACCTCGAAGATTACGCCCCGGCGGATACCAAAAAGAAAGGCTGGGAAGTGATTGAGAAAAATCTTGATGAACTTCAGCAGCATGAAGATTCGGTGAATATCAATGAATTACGCATCCGGCTGCTGAGGGTTAAATCGGGTGAACGCGACTTATATTTCTGAAAACCAAACCAATTACACCATGAAAGAAACCAGGATTATTGGCTTGCTGATACGCGACCGCATCAAGGAAGCAGGACGCACACAATTAACCCTCAGCAAATTTGCCCATCTGATAAAATCCAGACTCGGTTTCCACGAACTGAATGAAAACACCTGCAGCCGCACCGGGGTAATCATCCTGCAGATGGCCGGAAACCCTGAAGAGTGGAATTCCTTTGAAAAGGAAATCCAGTCCATCGGAGGTGTTGAAATGCAGAAAATGTCGTTTGTTTATTAACCTGCTTATCCTGTTTCCATGACAAGAATCTTAGGTATCAAAGTAACGAACCGCGCCGGAGTTGCCCATAAAGTACAGCATATTCTCACCCTGTACGGATGTTCCATACGCACGAGACTGGGAATCAACGACCCCGAAGATGAAGGGGAATATGGTGCCGGCGGACTCATCCTGATCGAGCTATCGGGAGATAAGGCTGAATGGGATAAACTCGAAGCAGACCTCAGAAAAACAGAGGAAATAGAGGTTAGCAGAATGGATTTCGGGAATTAACCCGGGTTATGCCGGCTTTGCCGTATCGGCTGGTTTGAATACCAGCTGTGAAAACCGGCTACAGAAAGCCTTCAGCAATCACCGGAAAGATTTGCTTACTTCTCCCTGAGAATGGTTACTGCGCCGGTGTATGTATTGTCCTTGAAATACCCGAAGGTGTTCAGCTTGTAATAGTAGGTTCCGTCGGGCAGATTGCCGCCGTCCCAGTCATTTTTATAATCATTGCTTTCGTAGACCTTGCGTCCCCAGCGGTCGAGCACAAAGAGCTCCATCCGGATATACTCATTCACGATCGGAATGTATTCGCTTGCAGAAGAACCGCCGTCGTTCACTTTTGCAATCCTGAAATAACCGTTGGGATCTGTCGGCGGTGTAAAAACATTCGGAATAAAGACCTGAACCTCGGCAACCGGAATGGCCAGGCTGAACTCGTTGCTGCAGCCCTGGTCGTTGGTGGCTATCAGGGTTACGATGTATTCATCTGCCATCGCCTGGTTATCAACCAGTGTTTTGGCGGTGGGATAGAGGTGATTGGGTGAACGCTCAATGGATTTTTCTGTTTCGTCGCCAAAATCCCACAACCATTCAACGATGCTCTGATCTTCGGGAAAGGAGAACCTGACCAGTGGATTCTGAAGATAGACGGTATCGGGATAGGATTCGATCTCCAGTACTATGGCAGGCAATTCTGTAACTGTATAAACAGAGTCAAGTACGCACCCGTTTGAATCGGTGATCTGCAGGATATTGGCACCGCCACAGGCATTCTGTTTCACGGCATTATCCAGGTTAACCGTCATCGGCTCCGCATTCCACAGGTATGAATAGGGCGAGAGACCGCCACCCGCAATCACCACGATATTGGCTTCACATTCATCTTCGCAGGTCTGGTTTACTTCTTCAATCAATACAGTGATTTCAGGATGAAAAGTAACCTCACCTCCGGTATAGACCACATCGGTGAGTGGGCCACCGACTGTATGGTAATAACATGAATCGGTTATCCATGAAAGATTTCCGGGCTCAGAACCCGCCATAAACACCAGATCAAACAGCTTACCACTGCTGATACTGATGGGCGCTCCGGCATGCCAGACAATCCTGACAGAGGTATCGGTAAAGGAAATTGTGGTAAAGCCGGTCGAAAGCTGGGCATCCGGGTTTTTATAACCCTGATAGGTGAGCATGTTTGCCGGGAAATCAAGAAGCAATGAGATTGAGTCTATGTTCTGCAAACCAGTAACGAGTACCGGAGTAACGAATTCATTCTCCGGGCAAAGAAGACCGCCCTGAATCCCGGTTGTAGCATTCTGCGGATATACCGGCTGAAATGAAAGCAGCAAAAGAACAACAATAAGCTGAAAAACCCGGAATGATTTTACAAAACGCCTGATCATGCTTGCTTCTAGATGTTTTTGATAAATGGAAGGCCAGTTAAAGCGGTGCTAAATTACTTAAAAATGTACAGTGTACGCCCGGATAACGCAAAAAGCGGTGTTTTCGTGTCCTGATGCCGGAAATCCATCAGAAGTAACCACCCGAAAGCATCAGCAGGGTGCATTTGCTTTCAACGACGATACCCGCTTCTTTGGCCAGATCAGCCAGTTCAGAATTCCAGGTACCCGGATTGAAGATGATGCGTCTGGGCCTGATGGTATTCAGAATGTAGTCAACATACTGTCCCTGATTCTGAGGTCCGAGGTACATGGTAACCGTGTGCACATCAGCGATTTCAGGAAAACCCCGGTGGACCCTGACACCGGCGATGTCGCCCTCGCGGAGTCCGACAGCCTCCACCGGATAATTGTAAAGAACCAGATCGTTGATACAGATATTCGAGTACCGCTCAGGATTCAGGCTCGCACCAAGAACCAGTGTTTTTTTATGGGGATGTTCAATCATTCTGTTGATTTCTGACAGCTTTATATCACGCAAGGACGCAGAGACCCGCCTGCACTGCGTTACGGTGGGCAGGCGCAAAGATCTTTTTGCTCCTTACTTACTTCCTACTTCCGACTTCCGACCTCCGACTTCCGACTTCCGGAATCAGACCTCAGAAAGCAGGATATCAAGGTTCTCAAACTTCTGACGGTAATCTTCTATGGATGCTTCGATCACCACATGGGCTTCTTCAGGGCCATAAGTGTGGGTAATCTCACAATCGCGCTGGTTTCCGGGCAAATCCTTGTAGGTAAGGAAATAATGCTTCAGACGGTTGACGATCAGTGGAGGCAACTGTTCAAAATTGGTATAGTCGCCATACACAGCGTCGTTTTTCAGCACTGCAATTATCTTATCGTCAGCCTGATTGCCATCAATCATTCTGAAGCCCCCGATCGGGATTGCCTGAACAAGGATGTCGCCATGTGAAATGCTCTTTTCTGCCAGAATGCAGATATCAAGCGGGTCGCCATCACCCACAATATCACTCTTCCCCGTTTTGGCCTCGGCAATATCCGCAACCTTACGGGCACAAAGTGTCTGCGGAATAAAACCGTACAATGCCGGAAGCACATTGGAGTACTTCTGCGGCCGGTCGATCTTCAGGTATCCCGAAACCTTATCTACCTCATACTTAACCGTATCGGTGGTTACCATCTCTACAAAACAGGTGATGATACGGGGAGCTTCGCTGCCTATCTCAACACCATGCCAGGGATGCGATTTATACCTCAATCCCATCAGTCGTCCGATGGGGTCCATTAATCTGTTTGCCATAAAATATCAGTTTAAGATGTATTGCTATTTCTGCGCAAAGGTAACCAGCTTTGAGGGTTATTTGTTTGTGTTCGATAAAAAAGAATCGGGACAAACTGTCATGCCTTTAGATTGAATATATGTCATATTGTCAGATATGAATCAGAATTGACCAATGGCAGAACTTTTGCAGACGGGCAGGGCAAAGGAAAACCAGAAAAACTCCTCAAAATGAACCAGCATAACTTCACCATAAAATCGCAGCAGGCCATACAGCAGGCCCATGAGCTCGCCACCCGGCACGGGAATCAGTCGGTTGAGACAGCACACCTGATGCTGGGACTGCTGATTTCCGACACCAATGTAACTCCCTTCCTGCTGGGGAAATTCGGGGCCAATACAAGCATTCTCCGGAGCAGCCTCGAGGCCATGATCAGGTCATTCCCGAAAGTCAGCGGTGGAGAGCAGTTCCTCAGCCATCCGGCTTCACAGGCACTGCAAAAGGCTTCAGCCATTGCCAGACAGATGGGCGATGAATACATTTCGGTGGAACACCTGATGCTCGGGCTGCTGAGTGGCAGCGATCAGACCGCAGATTTGTTGCGGCAGGCCGGACTCAATGAAAAAGAGCTCAAAGCCGCCATCGCGGAACTCAGGAAGGGCGCCAGGGTAAACAGTGCTTCTGCCGATGATACCTTCAACGCCCTGAATCGTTACGCGCGTAACCTTAACGAGCTTGCCCGCTCAGGAAAGCTTGACCCGGTAATCGGCCGTGATGAAGAAATCAGACGCGTGCTGCAGATTCTCACCCGGCGAACCAAGAACAATCCTATTCTGATCGGAGAGCCGGGTGTGGGCAAAACAGCCATCGCCGAGGGACTGGCTCACCGCATCATCAACGGTGATGTGCCGGAAAACCTGAAGTCGAAGCAGATCTTCTCCCTCGACATGGGCGCACTCATCGCAGGAGCTAAATACAAGGGCGAGTTCGAAGAACGGCTGAAAAGTGTGGTCAACGAAGTGATCGGGTCTGAAGGTGAAGTGGTACTCTTTATCGATGAAATCCACACCCTGGTGGGAGCCGGTGGTGGTGAAGGTGCGATGGATGCGGCCAACATCCTGAAACCGGCCCTGGCCCGGGGCGAATTAAGGGCAATCGGTGCTACAACCCTTAAAGAATACCAGAAGTACTTTGAGAATGACAAAGCCCTTGAGCGGAGATTTCAGATTGTACTCATCGATGAACCCGACACCATGGATGCAGTATCCATTCTGCGCGGGCTGAAAGAACGCTACGAAACACATCATCAGGTAAGAATCAAGGATGAAGCCATCATCGCAGCCGTCGAACTTTCGCAACGCTACATCAGCGACCGTTTTCTTCCCGACAAGGCGATCGACCTGATCGATGAAGCGGCATCAAAACTCAGGCTCGAAATCAACTCCGTACCAGAAGCCCTCGATGAAGCAGAACGCCGCATCAAACAGCTTGAAATTGAAAAGGCCGCCATCCGGCGCGAAGGGGATGAAATCCGCATCAGAGCCATCAACGAAGAACTGGCCAACCTCACCGAAGAACGGAACGCCCTGAAGGCAAAATGGAAAGCCGAAAAAGAGATTGTGGATGGCATACAACGTACGAAAAAAGAGATAGAGCTGTTCAGATTCGAAGCAGAAAAAGCAGAGCGGGAAGGCGATTACGGGAAAGTTGCAGAAATCAGGTATGGCAAAATCAAAGCCGCTGAACAGCAACTCAGCAACTTCAAGGAAAAGCTGAATCGGCTGCAGTCGGAGGAAGCCATGATCAAAGAAGAAGTCGGATCGGAAGAAATTGCTGAAATCGTCTCCCGCTGGACCGGTATTCCGGTAAGCAGAATGTTACAGAGTGAGCGTGAAAAACTGCTGCACCTCGAAGATGAACTTCACAAAAGGGTTGTTGGCCAGGATGATGCCATTGAAGCCATTGCCGATGCCATCCGCCGCAGCCGGGCCGGCCTCCAGGACAATAAAAGGCCCATCGGTTCCTTTATTTTTCTGGGAACCACCGGTGTGGGAAAAACAGAACTCGCAAAAGCCCTGGCAGAATTCCTTTTCAATGATGAAAACTCCCTGGTAAGAATCGATATGTCGGAATACCAGGAAAGGCATTCGGTATCGAGGCTCATCGGCGCTCCTCCGGGATACGTGGGTTATGATGAAGGCGGACAACTCACCGAAAAAGTAAGACGCAAACCGTATTCCGTTGTATTGCTCGATGAAATCGAAAAGGCGCATCCCGATGTTTTCAACATTCTGCTGCAGGTGCTCGATGACGGCCGGCTAACCGACAACAAGGGACGTACGGCCGACTTCCGTAACACCATCATCATCATGACGTCGAACCTCGGTTCGCAGATCATCAGCGAAAGCCTCAGCAACCTTAACCAAAACAATGCTTTCGCCCTGTTTGAACAGACACGGCTGGAGGTGATGAAACTGCTGAAACAAACCATTCGTCCGGAATTTCTCAACAGGATTGATGAACTCATTATGTTCAGGCCGCTTTCCGGCAACGAAATCAATCAGATTGTCCGCCTGCAGCTCAACAACCTGAAGGCGCTGTTGTTGCAGAACAACATTGAGCTTGAGGTTGAAGAGGCGGCTGTTACGCTGATCGCTGCCGAAGGCTTCGACCCGCAATACGGGGCCCGGCCGGTGAAAAGGGTCATCCAGCGGAAAGTGCTGAATGTTTTGTCGAAGAAGATACTTTCGGGCGAAATCTCGAAAGATGCTCAAGTGGTGCTTGGCACTGAAAACGGTCAACTGACCTTCAGGAACAGGTAAAGTGTAACTGAAACGCTGCAGTGACTTAAGACTGGGTTTCAGGCAAGGAGTTCAATATTGTTAAGAGTGTATGTCTTCGGCTTCGGCTTAATTGACATGAGATTGGGCAATGCTTCCTCTCATCATGCAAACTTGTATAATTGTTGTACTTCGCCAGGTAAGATTCTGGTGATTGTCTTCCTTCGACTTCGCTCAGGATGACAACCAGGAGGGAATTCAACTAAGCTCAGGATGACAACCGGCAGGGAATTCCAGTAAGCTCAGGATGACAACCAGGAGATGCAGCCTTTAACAATAGTCCGGACGACAACCGGCGGTGGCAATACATTGCCAGGAAAGTCAACCAAAGGTACTTTTCCCGGGTTGCACACCCTTTCCGGGTCACGCTGAGCTTGTCTGCTTGCTGGCACAAGCAAACAAGCAGGCGAAGTCGAAGCGCGACCCTTCTTCAATGCAGCACGTTGTTGTGCTGTAAATTAATGATAGGAATGCTTTTGTTGTTGTGAGCCGATGAAGATTGGTGGTGGTTGTCTTCCTTCGACTTCGCTCAGGATGACAACCAGGAGGGAATTCAACTAAGCTCAGGATGAAAACCAGGAGATGTAGCCTTTCACAATGGTCTGGATGACAACCGGGAAGAATTAATCGATAACATTACCCGGGAAAACAAGGTAGGGTTTGAAAAAACCAGCCTTAAAATCAGCCAAAGCAAGTCTTTAACCAAACAAACCAAAACTTTCAGAACGGGTAGCCCAACGTTTGTATTACATTTCAATATCCAGATTCAGCTGGTCCTTCAGCTTTTTGATTTCCGGGGCATTGCGCGCCATGGCATCGAATTTCTCCTGATCCGTATAGGGCCTCCGCTCTTCGGCGGGTTTCTCAACGATCAGGGTCTCAATGGAAATGCTTGTATTCCGGAGTTTCTTACGAAGAAAAAGGGTCATGGCCGGACGGTGCTCAAAAATATAGCCATCCTGAATTTTGTTATCAACCGTTACAACTACCCTGTGATTCTCATCCAGCACCGGCACCCTGCAGGTGAGTGTTGCATAAAGGTTGGGCAGCTCCCGGGCAAGGGTTGCGGCCATCTCCTTCCAGGCTGTTTCAAGGTCAGACTGGGTAAAGTTTTCCTGCATAACCGGCAGCGCCTCCAGCTCATCCACTTCCCCGGCAACGGGTTCCTTCACCTCGTTTTTCACTCCGGGATTCATGATGTTGCCCAGGTTAATCCCGGTGTAACTTTTGGGGGCCTGCGGCTTCACTGCGGGTTCTGCATTCCCTGCAGCCGGTTCAGCAGGCCTCGATACAGGGGCAGCAGCCTCCGGTTTCATTACCGGGAGCGGTTCCTCAACTTTGTTCTCCTTTACCGGAACAGCAGGCGCTGGTGCAGGCGGAACCGGTTTGGGTGCGGCCGGCGGATTGGAGGGTGACGGGGTAGAAACTCCTTCCGGAACGGAGAGCATGCAGAGTTGCATCAGGGCAATCTCAAGGTGCAGGCGCTTGTTGTTGCTGCTCCGGTAGTCTATATCGTATTTGTTGCAGATATCCAGCGCCTTCAGCAGAAAACCCTGCCTGCATTGTGCGGCTTGCTGCAGGTACTGGTTGCGTATGTTGGCACTGGTATCCAGCAGCTTCACCGTCTCCCTGTCCTGACTCACCAGCAGATCGCGCAGGTGCTGACCGAGGCCGGTAATAAAATGCTGTCCTTCGAAACCGTTCTCAATGATCTCGTTCAGTGTGATCAGGGTATTCGTCAGGTCACCGGCCAGCAGGTATCCGGTAATCCTGAAATAGTAGTCATGATCCAGGACATTCAGGTTCTCAATCACCTGACGGTAGGTCAGCTTATTCCCGGCATAACTCACCAGCTGGTCAAACATGGAGAGGGCATCCCTCAGCGCCCCGTCGGCTTTTTGGGCGATGACATGCAGTGCATCCTGTTCGGCATCAATGTGCTCACTTTCTGCCACAAAGCCGAGGTGCAAGGCGATGTCCTCCACGCTGATGCGCCTGAAGTCGAAGATCTGGCAACGCGAAAGAATGGTCGGCATGATCTTGTGCTTCTCCGTGGTGGCCAGGATAAACTTGGCATAGGCCGGCGGTTCCTCCAGGGTTTTCAGAAAAGCGTTGAACGCCTGGGAAGAGAGCATGTGTACCTCATCGATGATATAGACCTTGTATTTACCGGCCTGCGGAGGTATCCTCACCTGATCCACCAGGTTACGGATATCGTCGACCGAGTTGTTGGAGGCGGCATCGAGTTCGTAAATATTGAAGGAGGAGGATTTACTGAAAGTCACACACGATGGGCAGGTGTTGCAGGCCTCCCCGGCCTCAGTAACCTGCTCACAGTTGATGGTTTTGGCCAGAATACGGGCGCAGGTGGTCTTCCCTACCCCCCTCGGACCGGTAAACAGAAAAGCCTGTGCCAGCTGCTGGTTGCGGATGGCATTCCGCAAGGTATTGGTAATGGATGCCTGGCCCACCACGGTGGCAAACGTTGAAGGCCGGTATTTTCGGGCAGAAACAATAAAACTCTCCATACACGCGGTTCTCTATTTGAACCGACAAACGTAACGAAAATTCCGCAAAATCGCGAAGAGAAGGTGCTCCTTCCGGCGATATTTTTCAACGGGAAGATTAATATCATTTCCCAATTCAAAGACCTGCAGAGTATCCTGCTCCGAAGCATCTGCGGCGCCTTCAGGCTTTCTTTGCGCAATCATTATTCAAAGGTAAACCGGGAGAAACAATGCATTCACGTCTCCTTAATCTGCCATCCGGGATTCGCTTTCCTCAGATTTCTGACAACCGGGGAATCAACCCTCCCTGCCGGCCTTTTGTTTCCGGAAGTATTTCTGAATCACGAAGCCAACTGCCGCGAAGAATAGTCCTGAAAGCAGCAATGAATAAATGACGATGCCCGCTACATCTTCGGCGGGGTTAAGGTATTTCATGATCACGATTCCACCGGCAGCAAACAACAGGCCGAAAGCAAAACCAAGGGTAACCCCTACCCTGGCGGTTTTCCCGGCAAGCTCATACGCCACCCCGGCGCCAAACAGCAATGCCCCGAGAAACGCGAAGGCGGTCCAGGGCCAGTTCCAGCCTTCCACAAATAGGTTCCCGAAGAGGGGAATCATCAATATCCCTGCTGTGATCAGCAAAGGCCTGAGCAATATCCTGCTTTGTTTCATCTTAAGTTTTTATGAACAGGTTTAATAAAAATCTCTACGGTAAGCATAGGGATTATTTCTTTCCTTTTGCTCAGCAAGGTAAACGTTGAGCTGGGCGGAAAAGTATTGAAACCTTAGGAGAATTGCGGGCAGGTGCATAACGTGTTGCTGCTACCCGAAGGGCGGGATTTTTATCAAGAAACTTCATTCGGAGAACTGAACTTTCGGCTACCAAAAATGTGTCTGCGAAGCACGAAACCCAGCCTTTTGGGTAGGTTCTGTCAGCGGTTCGTGCTTCTATAATATCTTCATTTCTCAATCTCATTGAGCTGTTAAATGGTTTCTTTTTGTGTTATACATTAGCAAGTATCCCCTTTTGTTGGCCTCAGCTAAGAATGAACGGCTGATCAATATTTCCACAAGAAGTTGCTTTTCTAAAAACGGATTTAAAAGTTTCTCAACCCGGCTTTCTGCAACTCCAATTCTCAAGGCAAATTCTGTAAAATCGCTTCTGGAAGGATGCCCGCTCCTCTTGTATTGTTCACTTTTGTAATCATCTGCAAACAGTCCTTTGTCCAATGCAAAATCCGTATCGTCCACATGCAGCTTTGTATTCACTAAATCATAAGCAGGACTTAACAGATAATCTCCACTAGATGATTCAAGCAAGGAAAAGTTCTTTAAATGAGCATCTCCGTTTGAAAACAGATAATTGAAAACAACTAAAGAAAAATACTTTTCTATTTCTATCCGCCATGCCGGAACAAATTTCTTTATCAAATGTCCTGCCTCCTCATAGCTGTATTCATATTTGAAATTTGCACCTGCATTGTCTTTTGTTTTTCCTGCCAGCGTTGCAAAATCTTCTTTGCCCCATTTACTTCCGTTTTCTTTGACGTCAAATCGTTTGGTGATATAGGCAGGTGAACTATTTTTAAAAAAAATCATTGCGTTTTCTGCCGTATTCAGTCTATACACTTGTTTGGCTATTTGCATCGTCAAATGTTCGTTGGCAGGAACCTGGTCAACCTTTTTCAAATCTCCTGGTATCGGCTTGAGTATATATGTTCCCTGTTCCCCTTCTTTTGTTAATCGCAATACATTTTTCTCCAAAAGAAAACTCACTTTTTCCTGCACACCCGATATGGATATGCGTTTGCGATTTTCCATGAATTGTTCCGCGACTTCTTCGCTTTGCTGGGGCTGTTCATAAGGCAAAACATGATTTACCTTTTTACCGCTAAACAAATTCCGCAAGCAGCCTGGGCTGTATGTTGAAAACCCCTCTGCTAATGTTCCCGGGCAATATTTTAATTCATCCAGGTTCATCCCGCCACTATTAGTTTCACAGTTATGGCTCCAATTGTATCACATTGTGCTGTTGCTGACAGCAAGCCGAAATTATCTTCTTCGTCTATTCTTAATTGTGTGCTTTGCAGTTTACGGTTAACTCCTTCACTCAACATATTGAAAAAAAACGGAAATAAAAATTCGCTGCTGTATTCTTTTTGTGTTTTTGGAAGTGTTAAACTGATTCCTGGTTTATTTGAATCGTTAAAATAGTTGTCATCATACCTAAAAACATAACGCTGACGATTTTCTTCTGTCAATGTTCCTGCTAAAATCCCGTTGCGGTATACTTCCATTGCTCTCATTCAGTCAATGTTTCTTTTTAACTTCAAGGGTTAGTTCCATTCCCAGCACTTCGGCCAATTTATTCAAAACATCTAATGAAGGATTGCCTTGCCCCCGTTCTAATTTATACAGAGTGTTTGTGCTCACTTTTGCCAGTTCGGCTAAGTGAGGTTGAGTTATACTCAACTCCTTTCGCCTGTTTCTTATGATTTCACCAAGAGTCTTAACTAACATTGTAATGTGAATTTAGTGTCAAAGATAGGATTTGCTTTTCAAATGCGCAAGTAAAATCACATTATAGTGTGATTTATTGGTCTATATAATTTGGAACGCAAGACGAAATTGGCAAAATCACATTATAGTGTGACTTCAAGTTCTTATATTGTCAAATTATCGAACTCAGGCTGTTTCAATAGCATGACCGCTAACGAGTGAATACCCGCAATTCCTCCTTCAAACTATTCAACCATGCTACCGTAAACAGATCCCCCTCTTTATGAATCAGTTGAACCTAAAACAAACCCGCTTATGACCTTTATACCCGGATCAAAATGCCAGAAATAGCCTCAATTAAGCGTTTCCTTAAAACAGAGCGCAACAGGATACAGCTAAATTACGAAAACCTGCCAATGCCTTCGCTAAATCGAAAAAAATTCACAAGAAACCCCATGGTAGTTTTAGTCCATCATCCTGCCCGGAAGGCTGGAACCTCCCCAAGGGTTCCGGTAAAATGAATACCCGGAATACGCTCTCCCGATCGGATCTATTATGGACAAAGTCCTGCAATTGATTGAAGCCTTTCTGAAAACCCGAAGTTTTATGCGGGAGCTGGGGAAGCTATGCAATCTGGCTATTAAAAAATAACAAAATCATTTATTTGCAGCGCTATTCCTGAACACAGCATAACAGTATTATCCCCATATTCAGAAACACCATGATCTCAATAACTCAATTTTCCTCTGAATCCTGACGATAACTGCCAGTAAGCACATAGCCCCCCCAAGGAATATAGTTCAACCGGTAATAATCGCCGGATCCGATACTTATCGGAATTGCAGAGCGCTGATATTCCTATTTATTGGGCACCGTGTTTTTATTTAATTGTCAATGCGTTAATAATGTTCTTTCTATACTCTGAATCTTTTTCTCTAAGCTCCAATATTTTGTTTTTTAAGTCAACATTTACATACCATTCGGAATAAAATCCTTTTTCATCTGTATCATCAAAGAAAATCTTGGTTTTGATATAGTCTGAGTCAAAATTTTCTGGTCGTCCACCGAGTACGAAAGTCGTTGATTCTACTTTATCAGTCATTTTCAAAGGTTTGTTGTCTGTCTTATATAATCCAATCAACGCTTTAATGAAATTATCACTCAATTCTCCAACTGAATAAAGATTGATGCCTTCTCGATAAAATCTTGTTTTATCAACTTCACCATCTATCATTCCCAATTGCAAATCTGGCCGAAACGCAATTTCAAATCCCACAGTGTCTTTAAGATACAATCCTTTTACTTGGCAAATATGATTTTTAAATTCATCTTGCCAGTATTTTGTAATTGTCAACTGTAAACCCACAAAATCAGGCTCTTCGCTAATATCAATCTGCTTTAGATTATCCTGTCCTTTTAGAAAATTAAAAAATCCCATAAGCATCAGTATTGTCAATGTTATCTTTTGTCTCATTTTAATTCAATGTTGTAATTGCGAGTCGTTTTTTAACATGTTGCCCAACGTTTGATGGTATGTGGCGTGGCGGCTTAAGGAGATTTCATGGGTTAAGCTGCGATTTATATTAAGTGTACAAAGCTCGGAGTGAGACAAAAGACAGCCATGACATATACCATTTGTTAGCCATAGGCTTTATTTATTATTCAATCATTAATACATTCATAATTTGGAATTCAAAAATTCCCCCATATCCTGATGGTCCTGCTAAATAAATTATTGTTGTTGCTTTCTTACACTCAGGGCAGTAAAAGTCAAGAAATGAATTTCCTTCTGTTTTTGTAGAATATTCTTTAAAAAGTTGTCTATCAACTGGTCTTAAATTAGAAAATTCACTCTTTGTATGTTTTTCAAAATCTGTCAATCTCAAGGTAATTTTAAAATGGCAGTTTTGACAATAATATTCTATAGGCATTTGTGATCTTTCTGTTACAGATTTATGGTCAGGATTAACTCGATGAGGAGAAGGATCATATTCTGTCATGGATAAACATTCGTCAAGTTTAATTTTTAAAATCTTCATATGATCAATTGTTCTTTAAGCTTATGGCTAACGGTTGGCGGTATGGTTAGTTGCCGATTTCGAAGCACTTTCCTGTCAAGTTACAACTACTTTTGATACGAGCTGTGCCGCTCGAATACCCACTGCACCGGCAATTAACTATACCGCGTGTTGGCAACTGGTGTTCATTCATATCCGACTGTATTTCATATATTTAGCTTTATTTTCTTGTCATTATCAATCTGCACGAACCTATCTACAAAGTACAAATTTATTTTGTTTTTTTGAGCGTGGGCAATCCCAAAACCGTCCTGAAAGGCGGTTACTCGGGCAGGAGAGGCGGAAGCTCTTCCCGCAAACTTTGGATTTGGTTTGGCTTTGAGCGGTTTGCGGGATGTGCTTACGACTGTGGGATGGCTAATTTGTCAAGTTAATTACAGCAAAATACTCACCGCATACATAGTCTAAATCTCTAATTAAGTCTAAATAATTATTTTCCAGTTGCAACAATGTTTCATGCGTTGATACCAGTGACCTGAATGCCTGGATATAATTATCAACACTTTCCTCTTGTAGCAAATACGATTCTTTCTTTGTTGCATAAATTCGTTTCCACGATTGCAAACTGGTCGTTGTACTAATCATTTGCTCTTTTTTCTTGGTAAGCGCATCTTTAAGCTGAAGAATATCTGACTTAATTAGTTTTCTGCGGTCGGCAATAGTGTAATCAATAGCATTAATATCGGCCTGAGCTTTTGCTATGGTGTGCCTGAGTATTTTGGGGTCGTTTATCTTGATTTTAATACCCGCATCAGCCGTAAGAAAATTGCCCTGTCTCACGTTGCCAGTGAATTCATAAAAATTATACCTGCCCCCTGTAGTTGCATAGATATCCCACTTTCCTTTTTCTGCCAGCCTCTTTTTTTCTTCGGCATTTTTTTTAATAATACCCAATACTTTAAATTCGGTGTCATTATTTAAGGCTTTGTTAAAAATGCTATCAGTAATTTCGTCGATGTAGTATTTACCAACATATCCGGGTTCGTTAAAATTTATTTCTATTTTTGTTAGCTGGCCTAACTGAATTTGTTCAACATTCATATAACGTTGCATTTGGAGCTGCAACGAATATAAAGTAATCTCAAAACCAGTAATTTTTGAATTGAGGTTTGTTATTTCGCCACTAATTTGTTCCCTGTCTGAATTTGTTGTGGTAATACTATCATCCTCTAATAGGTTAATTAATTCTTTGCGATATTCAATCAGCATTTCATAAATTTTTATTCTGGGAACCAGGTCATAATATTGTTCCAGGGCGTTGAGGATATTTTCCCGGACAGCATCAACATAATCGAGGTTTTTTGTATAAAGCTCGTTTTCCTCAAATGTCCTTTTTATAATTCTTTCCAATGTTCTGGAAGAAGAAAAAAGCGGAAAGCCAATTTCTGTTTCAATGAAATTTATCGTGCCGTGACCCGTGTTTTGCTCCCAGTCGTTATAAGTTCCCAACGCCACACCAATTGACGAACCGTCAAAGAAATCTTTTTTCATCCCTGCAGTCATATCAGAAGCATAGTCACCATCTGAGTTTGCACTAAATTTTGGAGCAACTATTAATGGGTTAAACTGGGTGTATTCACTTTCAAATAACTTAAAATTGCTCTTTGCCGATTCCAATTCGTAGTAGGCTGCTTTAATTCTGTCGTTTTGGTTGTAAGTTAACCTGATAATATTTTCAGGATTTAACATCAAGTCTGCTTCAATGCTGATTTGCGAGAATGATACCCGAGCAATCAATAAAAAAGTGGCAAAAAGTGCAATACGCATATTCATTTTTTAAATTTTTCAGATTATCAATAATTTAGGATAATTAATTAAGTTTTTCCTGATGAACAAAAAACTAACAATTATTCAATTTGAATTTTCAAATCGTCAAAGTAAGTAACCGCATCCGCTTTTGTCCAAAAACCCACTTTGCCGGCATTAGTAAAAGTTTTGTCCTGCACTTTAAAAATCTCTTTTCCGTTAAGAAATACCGTAAACAAATCGTCTTTCACCAACAATTTCAAAGTATTCCATCCTGTACCCAACGATGGTACATCCACGCCATAGGTCTTTCCTTTACCCACCAATGGCAGGTCGGTGCGTTTGCCATTCTCCACTTTATACAATACTACATTGTCTTCAAGCGGATTGGCACGCACCACATAATAGTTGTTTTTATCCGTAAATCGCCAAACAAAGCCGCCCCCTTGGTCGTGATTGCCTTTAACACCTTTTAGCCGAACAGTGAGTTCTATGTCTTTGGCTGAAATTTCATCGTTAACAATTACATTAAAATGGCCGTTGGGATTGTCGCTGTACAGTTGGCCCAATACTTTATTTCCCTGGTCATCCAATACTTTCCAATCGGTACTGCCTTGTCCGGTATAGAATTGAGACCAACCCGAAGGTAATTCTCCCGGTAATCCATTTTCAAAGCTGATAAGGGTGTCTTTAACTGTATTGGTAATAGAAGTTGGATTTTCAACAGTTTTATTCTTTGGAGTATTGCTATAAGCCATAATGCAGATAAGTGCAAAAAAAACAATCATTGGTGTTTTCATATCATTCGTTTTTAAATTTATTTTCTAAGAGTTTTTCTTTAAATTCTGACTTAAAGGTATAAGCAAAAATCAGCATAACTGCCCTTGTATCTACTTTCCGATAGTGTGTATATTCAAAATTGCTGCCAGAAACAGTAGATTCACTGCGCTGTGTATCAAATATATCGGTTACTGTCAAAGCCAAACGCCCCTGACCTTTTAAGATTTTTTGCTGAAACCCAAGGTCAATAAAATAAACTTCCTTTATAATGCCTTGTGGAATGACAATGGGCGATGTATAATTAGTTGTGATTTGAAACCTGCCGTTTTTCCAAACATCAAAATTGTTGATGAATTTAGCGTATCCTGACAACAAATTTTCCGGGGCATTTTGCAATTTGGCACTTGGTTCAATTCTTTGTTCGTATATTGATGCATCAAGATTTATTTTCCAAAAATTAATCGGGTTATAAGTAAAAAAAGCTTCTGCCCCATAAGTGTAAGAATTGCCAAAATTTTCAGGCCTTGTGGTGCTGACCCCGTTATTGTCGATAGTGGTATAAGGGAAAATACTGTTGCTCGTCAGGCGGTAAAACAAGGAAGTCGTAAGGCTTGCCTTTTTAAAGGTTTGATTTTGTGTTAATTCAAATGAGTGTGAAATCTCAGGCTGAATATCGGGATTGCCCGACCAAACGTTCAGCGAATCGGTAATATCAATAAAGGGACTGTAATCACCGATAGAGGGTCTGTTTATTCGCTTGCTGTAAGCAAGTTTGAACGAATTTCTTTTGGGTGTGTAATAAATTAACGATGCCGATGGATAAAGTTGAAAATAGTTATTAGAAAAATTGTACGAAGACTGAACATTATCGCCTGTATTCAAAACCTGTTCAGGTCTGATGCCGAAGTGATATTTCAATTTCGGCTCTTGTTGTGTACCTGTCCAACCTGTGTATTGCAGATAAAGAGCATGAATTTGTTCGTTGAATTTAAAAATATCGGTGTGAGATAAGTCGGTTATAAAACTGCCGTTTTGTTGGTTTGAACGAAGATAATCATCATTGATAAACCTAAGCGTGGTTTTATAACCGGTTTCAAATAATCCTGATTCTTTTATCGGATGCAAATAGTTTATCGAGAAATTAGTCAGGTTGGCATCTTCGTAAAAATGTGTTTTCTGTAAAAACGGGCTGCCTATCTCTGCGTTTTCCTCCGATAAGCTTTGAGTAGAGATGTCGGTGTTTTCCCTGTTGTATTCAATGGCAGAATTTGCATCTATGGAAAGTACCCTGTTCTGAATGAAATTTCTCGTATAATTGAACAAGAGTTCGCCAGTTTGGAAACGTCTTATTTCGTTTGAAAATCGGCTGTTACGGCTTGTAAAGTCATGCAATGATGTTTCTGTGGTGCTAACAATGGTTTCATAATTATCTTGTCCTTCAAAAAGCCAAATCCCTTCCAATTTAAAACTGTTTTTAGAATTTGGGGTATAGCCCACATTAAACCGTGCCGTTTGGGTTTGTATGGTACGTTCGTCTTCCCGTGGCTGTGATAGAAAATGGTTATCGTCAGAATCGTATTGAACACGCTGTTTGTTTACCGTGCGTGTTCTGGTAGTAAACCAATTGTCGTAAGCCAGGCCTAAATCCCATTTGTTTGTATTATGATTAAAAAGGAAGGAGCCATTTAAGCGATAGCGTGCTCCAAAACCGCCTCCTAAAGCTGCCGCTCCGTTTGTGCCAAGGTTTGTATTATTTTTAAGTACAATGTTTATAATTCCACTTTCGGCATCGGCATCGTATTTTGCAGAAGGATTTGTAAGAATTTCGATACGCTCGATGGTACTTGCCGGGATTTGTTCCAAATTTGTAACTCTGTCCACTCCACCAATAGCCGAAACCCTGCCGTTTATCATTATCAAGGGGGTTTTTCCACGCATAGTTAAATTTCCTTCCATATCAACCTGAACCCCGGGCATATTTTTCATTAAGTCGGCTGCCGTACCGCCAATTTGTGTCAAATTTTCCGATGCGTTCACCACAATTCCCTCATCTGTTCTCTGAATCAGGTTGCGAAAAGCTGTTATTTCAATAGCGTTCAATGCGATTGCATCCTGTTTCATTATAATGGTTCCCAAATCTATATTTTTGCTTACATCGTCAAGTATTACTGTTTGTTGATGATTTAAGAATCCGATAAACCGAAACTGAATAAAATATTTACCAAGGGGGACATTCGTTAAATCAAAACTGCCCGTATTGTCTGTAACCGTTCCGTTAACGATAGTCGTTGAATCGTTAACGGAAGTAAGAAAAACATTGACAAATTCAACAATATTGTTTTCGCTGTCTAATACTTTGCCTGATATGCTTCCTGATTTTTGCCCAAAAGCCAATACATGTATTAACAGCATTAGTGTAATTAATCCATATCTCATAAATCAACAATTATTTTGTATTTGCCACCCACAAACGTTTTGGGTTTTTCCCAACCGGAATAGTCGCCACCACTTTCCAATTTGCAACATCAATAATACTGGCATCATTTGATGAAGTGTTGCTTACAACTGCAAATTTACCGTCAGAAGTTAGTTCTATCCAGTTTGGGTTTTTGCCGGCTGTAATATTTTTCAGGATTTTATCCGATGCTACATCAATAGCCGTTACATCGTTAGTAAACTGGCTCGTCAGGTAAACGGTTTTGCCGTCAGGAGCTACAGAAAGTCCGTGGGCTGCTTTCCCTTCGTTATCAAATTTGTCCGATTGCGGTAAAAGAACCTGGGCTATGATTTTGTTTTGCTCCGCATCAATTTTTACCTGTCCGTGAAACCAGCGAATGGTCAGATAAATATATTTTCCGTCAGGTGTAGCGGTCATCACTCTCGGAAATCCGAAAGTTGGAATTTCTGCTACGACTTTCATGCTGTCCAGATTCACTTTTACGATTTTATTGTCTCCTTCGGAAGTTACCCAAGCTGTTTTCCCATCTGACATAGGCAATACAATGTGTGGGTTTTTGCCAACGGGAATTGAATTGACCAACTTCCAATTAGCGGTTGAAATCACATCAACCTTATGTTCTCCGTTGATGGCGGTTAAAACATACTTACCGTCAATGCTGAAACTTAACTGGTGAGGTGTCTTACCAACGGAAATGGTCTGTTTTACTTTATTGTCGGCGGCACTAATAATAGAAACTGTATTATCGCCTTCATTGCTTACGGCAATCCAATTTCCGTCAGGTGAAACGGCTACCCCATGCGGCTTGCTCCCTGTAGTAATATCGGCAATTTTTTGATTTTTCTGAATGTCAATAACAGAAATAAAGTCGCTGCCATAGTTGGTAATGTAAGCTTTTGGCGTTTGAGCAAAAAGCACTGTACTAATTAGTGTTATTGCTGTTGTCAAGATTATTTTGCTGTTCATTTTTCAATAGTTTTAAATGATTTACCTTACAAAGGAAACCATTGAATCTGTAGAAAAATGGGAATCGGAACTGTTTATTGAAAATTCACTTCGAAGATATGCAAGGCTCCATCACTTCGGTAACAAAGTTCCCAACCGCTGGTATCTGCAATTTTTTTAGCTATGGACAATCCGAGACCCCACGAATCAGGATTTCCCGATTGCTTATAAAAACGGTTAAACAATTTTTCTTTATCCAACATTGAGCCTTCTTCATCTTTTTTGTGGCCTGAATTGGAAATAGTAAGCTGCTTTTCTCCTACATAAATGGTTAGTATGCCATTTTCTGTATTATGCAAAAAAGCATTTTTAAGCAGGTTCTGAATAAGAATTTCCGTGAGCATGATATTGCCCTGTACTGTCAGTTGGGTTTCTGATTTAATCGTTACTGAAATATTAAGTTTTGATTTCTGTTCTTCATAATATTCCATTGACTGCCGTATAATCTGATTTACATCAACCTGGTCAGTTAACAGGAACTGACGATTTTCAATTTTCGATAGTAAAAGAAGGGTTTTATTTAGTTTTTTTAAACGTTGGGTGGAGCTTATAAGTCCTTCCACAATCTCTGCCTGCTCTTTTGTCAACTCTGCCCGCCCTATTAGGGCTTCCAGTCGTGACTGCATTACGGCAAGTGGTGTTTGCATTTCATGGGAGGCATTTTCAATAAATTGTTTTTGACTGGTAAATACTTCCATATTTTTCAAAACCAATTCATTAATGGACTCATTAAGCATCTTAAATTCTTCAATCTGAGAAGATGATAACTCTGGAAGCTGCTGCTTGTCGAGGCGAAAACCACGAAGTTTTTCCAACATATCGTAGAATGGTTTCCAAATTTTTCGTGAAATTATTCGCTGTGATAAATAAAAAGAGAGTGATAGCCCGGTAAGCAAAATTCCAAGAAAAAAGGCAATTGTGCCTAACATTTCATCGGCTTCAAGATGCGGTGCTAAAATCTCCAATTTGTAATATTGGTTATGGATTTCTACAAAAGTGTTTAATTTCCTGTATTCATCGAGTTCATCATCTACAGGTTCATAAATTAGCGTATCTGTATAGTTTTCTTTGCTTTTTTGGAAAGTTGCAGCATCTATGGCATAAAAAGTAAAATCGTCCAGCGGGTTATCACCTTGAAATGGAGCTTCAGGATTGGTTTTGAGGTATGCAAGCAGGTTAATTTTTCTATTATGCAACACCTCGTCCACATTCCGAAGTACATTCCAGTTAAGCACTACGTAAAACAGAATGGAAAAAATTCCAAACAGAATCATGAAATAACGCAACTGAATCCGTGAGGTGTAGGTAAGTAGCTTCATCGTGCTTTTATTTGATAACCTATTCCATAAACATTGTTAATTTCTACGTCTGCCCCGGCTTCTTTCAGCTTACGTTTTAAGTTCCTTATCTGTGAGAAAAGGAAATCGAAACTTTGGGCTTCATCCACATAATCTCCCCAGATATATTCTGCCAGTGATACCTTGGAAAGAACCCGTTTATGATTATTAATGAGATAGCTAAGTAAAGCGAATTCTTTTTTAGTAAATGAAATGGGGTTATCAAGGTTGCTTACACCAATGAGGTGTTGGTCTGGTTCAATAATCAGGTTAGAAAAGTGTACGATTTTGTTTGTCTTAAATTGCTTTCTACGGATAATGGCTTTAATTCTGGCATTTAGCTCAGAGAAATAGAATGGTTTGGTAAGGTAATCGTCGGCACCCAGTCCAAGCCCTTTTAGTTTATCATCTAATGAATCACGTGCTGAAAGTATTATGACCCCATTTGTCTTGCCTTCTTTATGCAGGGCTTCAAGTATATCGAAACCATTTCCGTCAGGAAGGTTAATATCAAGTACAATGCAATCGTAGTCGTAAAGAGCGATGCGTTCAGCAGCAGAACAAAATCCTTGGGAAGAATCATACAGGTATCCCTCTTTGGATGCAAAATCTTCCAAACTTTTTAATAATTGCGGTTCGTCGTCTACGATAAGTAATTTCATAAATACAAATTAAGGGATAAATTCTGTAGAAACATTGGAGATATTTTATGCCTGATAATATTCTCTAAAATGTCCGAGGGTTCCTGGTGGTAGGCTGCACTCTTTGACAAAGCTTTGGTT
>JAEUTG010000053.1 GCA_016788045.1 Bacteroidales bacterium | reverse complement strand
AGTGCGCCGGCGCCCCCGGGGATCTCCCCTTCCAGCCAGTATCTTGCCATGCCCGACGCAGTTGCGCTGTGGGGGCGCTCGTCAGAAAATAAGACGCGCGCCAACCGGTCAAATCCGGGCTAGGGTGCGCCTCCCGGTGCGTGCCATGGGCCATGAATTTGAAAAACGCCAGGGAGCAAGCCTAAGAGAGCGGGGGGGGGCTCGTCAGAAAATAAGACGCGCGCCAACCGGTCAAATCCGGGCTAGGGTGCGCCTCCCGGCGCGTGCCATGGACCATGAAGCAGGGAAATGGCCAGGGGGCACGCATCAGGGGGTGGGGGGCGTGCGTCAGAAAATAAGACGCGCGCCAACCGGGCAGACTTTTTACTTTTTTTTACTTTTTACTTTTTACTTTTTACTTTGAGCTTGTCCCCCGCCCCTTCTTCCACTTACTTTGCTTTTCTGAACCTTAGTTTCTCTTCGGGCTTCATCTTCTCACAGGCATACTGAAAAATCAGGCGGGGTGCGGTGTCTTTCCATTTCAGCAGGAAGGCTTCGGTTTCTTCGGGTTTTATTTTCCAGGCTTCGCGCAGAAACCAGCCCATGCCCTGGTGTACTTCACGTTCAGGATCGCTCATAAGCGGCTCAAGAAAGGTGAACAGTTCCTGAAAAGGAACTCCGGTTTTCAATAATTTGATAAAAGTTACAGGCACACAGCGACGCTGAAATTTATAGGGGGAGATTATCCAGCCGGTAAAATCGTGCTTGTCAACCAGTCCCTGTTTCATTATTTCAGGCAGAAAGAACATTCCGAGGTAATCGGCATGGGCCCAGTTGGCAATTCCAATCTCAAACCAGCTTTCCAGCCTTTTGAAATCTGATCTCGTCAGTTTCTCCTTTACGATGCTGATCAGGATCAGAGCGAAGGAGGTTTCTTCGTACTTCCCGCTCTTCATCAGAAGGGGTGCTGTTTCAAAGGCCAGATCAACCGTAATTTCGCCCGATTTTTTCAATTCAGCCTTCTTCGCATCCATCAGAGCCTGGCTCAGTCCCCAGGCATTGTAAACGCCTTCCTTGAAATAGCGGGAATATTTCTTTACGAGTTCGGGGTTGGCATTTGTCCGGCAATAGCCAATGAGGTGATTGCTAAGTTCCTGAGGCGTCATAGGATGGGGTTTTGAAGGAATTGCAGTGAAAAAGGGGGCTGTTTAAACTTCAAATGTTCAGTGTTGGCTGAAGTTTAACAGTCTTCTGGTCAAAATTAAGAAAACTAACAGCTTTTCATGGTTAAGCGGACAGAATTAATGTATTCTCCTGAGATTTGGTTCTGATCATATGCGAATCATTCGGAGTTTCAGGTTAATTGCCTAACTTTGTTAGGGCTGACGACGAATTCAATGATAAAAGAAACCTTTTTTCTTCCGGCTTGCCTTAACCAGGATAAACGATCATGGGCGATGACGGTATTGCTGGTTTTTGCAATAACCAGCAGCCTTTTTGCCTCTTCGCGGCTCGACAGTCTCAAATCAGCACTCGGAAAGAACGTAACCGATACCGCGTCAATCAGCATCTTCGGCCAGATTGCCGGTGAACACTTCAGGCTGAAAAACAGCCCCGATTCAGTGCTGGTGTATCTGAACAAGGCGCTTGTACTTTCCGGAAAGACGGGTTACACCAGACACCTCCCTGCAATTTACGGACAATTTGCCCTCTTGTTTTCCGGGAGTGGTAATTATTCCATTTCGCTGGATTATTATTTTAAGATACTGAATCTGCTTGATGCGGAGGCGGCCGAAGATCATGACATCCGATCGGTAATGATCCGGTATTCCAACACGTATGTTACCATCGGAACGACTTATTTTAACCTTGAAAACAATGTCAAGGCGCTGGAGTATTACGGCAAAGCACTGGATCAGATTAACCGGCTTGCGGCGACAGACCCGAAATATCCGGTTGATGACAAGCGCCTGATTATTTACATCAATATGGGAGGGGCTTACCTGAGCAGCCGTGATTTTGAAAAGGCGCAGCTGAATTTCGAGAAAGCGCTTGAAATGAACAGAAAGATCAACAATGCGGTCTATTATGGGGTGCTCTACAACAACCTCGGCATTGTATTTAAAGAAAAGAAGGATTTTGAGCGGGCATTCGATTACTACAACAGGTGTCTCGCAATCCGCAGCAATCTGGCTGACACTGCCGGTATGGCCCAGGTGTACAACAATCTGGGAGATTACTATTACCTGACCGGAGATTATAGCAAGGCCATTGAAGTTCTTGACAAGGCGCTGGACTTCAGCCGTCGGGCCGGGAATATCCGGTCTCAGATGAAAGCGGCGAACTTCCTCAACATGGCGTATGAAAAGGTGGGCCGTGACAAAGACGCCCTTACCATGCATAAGTTATTCAAACAATTGAACGACAGCATCATCAACAGTGAACAGATAGAGAATACCGCCCGCCTCGAGTTGCAGTATCAGTATGAAAAGCAACGGAAAGAAAGCGAACTCCGGCAGGAGATACTGCTGGCGAAGAAAGAGCGTAAGTCATTAATATATCTCATTGTGGCAGGCTTGTTGCTGTTTTCTTTCATCATTGTGCTGTTGCTCAACCGGAATCAGCGCATCCGGATCAGGCAGGCAACACTGCTGCAGGCCGGTCTTGAACTGGAAAGCAAAAACCTGAATCTTGAAAAGCAGAATCTTTTACTCGAAAAGCAAAACCTGGAACTGGAGCTGGAATTCCGAAACAAGGAACTGGCTACCCATGTGATGTACCTGCTGAAAAAGAATGAATTCATCGGTTCGATCACCGAAAAACTGCTGGCACTGAAGCCCCTCCTGCTTCCGGAGAATAAGGTGTGGATGCAGGATATTGTGAAAGAGATGAAATCGAACATCGACAACACCGTGTGGGGCGAATTTGAAGTCAGGTTTCAGCAGGTTCACAAGGATTTCTATCAGAAACTCAGTGAACAATATCCTGACCTTACCCCGAACGAAACCAAATTGTGTGCGTTTCTCCGACTGAACATGACCACCAAGGATATCTCGGCCATTACCTTCCAGTCGGTGAAGAGCATTCAGGTGGCCCGGGCACGGCTGAGGAAAAAGATGGACATAACGCGGGATGAAAACCTGGTTTCCTTGCTGCAGCAACTGTAGTTGAGTTATCAATTTCTTTCCTTATTATGTGGTAAGTCCTGGTTCTATCCGGTTAAACGTCACGGATTATCCCATGTTGCCGGCGGCCGCTGATTTTTTTGATTATCGGGGCTCAATTGGCAAGTTTCAATGAGAATTACATATCATCCATTGAAAGTCCCTTATACTCAATTTCGTAGTTTTTCAGTTCCCGGGTACTCAGCATCATTTCAGCAGCCTTCTCTTTCAGCAGGTTATACCGGATTTGCTGTGCGTTGCGTTTTATTTCAATAATCTGGGCTTTCTTCTCTGTTTCGTTAAGTACAACCAGATCTATTTCGCTTTTCCCTGCCTTGTCCCAATACCCACCAATTCTGGTAATGCCGCCCTGTTCAATGAACTTATCGCGAAAATATTTTTCCAGCACCCGGCCGCTGTAGGTGGAGTAATCCCGGTCAATAATTTTCCGCAGTTCATTGAACTGGTTTATTTCAATAATATGGCTGTACTTGTAAATAAACCTGAACCAAAACGTTAAAAAATTATCTTCAATCCCATAACGGATGTTTTTGGTCTCCGATCTGGCAAAAACCGGTAAACTTTTCGTCAGCAGGCCGTAGTCGTGTTCCATACGTGTAAGATACCCTCCGACTTCCCTGCCTGCAACAGCTTCAATTTTGCTCCGTGTATTGTCTCCGCGGGCAATTGCCGACAGGATGGTAAAATAGACTGCATAATCCTTGCCGAATTCTTCAATCAGCATGTTTTTCCCATCCATAATAAAGGCAGAATCCTCTCTTATCATCAGGTCAAGCATACGATCACGGGTGAGGGCCTTGTTGTCAACAAAAAGCTGAACGTATTTGGCTACTCCTCCGGAAAATGCATACAAAGCCAGCAAATCCTCTGCAGCATAACCCGGATTGTTTTCATCAATGATTGCTTTAAGAACCGACACGCCGAAAGGCTTTACTTTTATAAACCCTGTAGCACGGCCAAACAGGGGTGCATTATAGTCTTCAAAAATCCTGTGCATAAGTGAATGAACAGAACCGCAGACAAGAAGATTCATACGGCTTTGGCCTTTCAGCATATCCCAGTCGCGTTGCATGTCGCTGTAAACTGAAGGATTAATATTCAGAAACTCCTGAAACTCATCAATGATCAGGTTGAAATTCCGGGTAGCTGAAAGTTGCATAAGAAATCTGAACACCTGGCCAAATCCGCCTACATTGCCCAGAATCGGTATCTGAAGTTTATCTGAGATTTCCTGTTGAAAATCTTCACAAAGAAACAGCTCAGCTTTGCGCGAAACGAAAAAATAGAGCGTTGGAGAGCCTTCTGTAGCTTTAAGAAGCAGTTGTGTTTTGCCGACCCTGCGCCTTCCGGTTACAACAGTAAATTGTGCATTATCTGCAGAGCTGGCCTGAATCTCAAGAAGCCTGGTAATCTCTTGTTCCCGGTTGTAGAATTTCATAAAGCCTGAGTTGAATTAAAAACGGTCTTTTGCTCTTAAGGAAATAGGGGTAATCTTTGAGACAGCGATTCCCGGTTTTCCGATTCCGAAACGATGAGTTCCGAAATGATGGTTTCGGAAGTGCAAATTGACGAAAATTTTAATTAATTACCAAATTAAACTGCATTACTATTCTGATTTGTCAATAGAAATTGAATAAGTACCGGGATCTGATTATCCAGCGTAGCTGTTTGATGAATAACTGCTGTTTTTGATCTTCAGATAATCAAGAAATAGCGTCCTGCTTCTATTTGTTTATCCGGTTGGGTTTTGATGATTTTTATGCATGTTTTAACACAATTCCAATTCCTTCAGGAAGTACACCTTCCCCGAAAATACTACGATTATTGTCTGGTAAGTTTTTTATAAACAAACAGATATATCTTCTGTAGCATTTTTATTCCCTCCCTTTTTTCGTCTGTAGCTTTTTTGTGGGTCTGATATATTTGGTAACGCAGCCCAATGCGCCGAATTTTGCCGCATTGAATAATCCGGCTTTTTATGGAATCCGCAAAGGGTAAAAAATCAAATCCGCTTGAGAAGCAGTTGCAGCAATTGAAAGAACAGCTCAACAGCGAAAATGCCGCATTGTCGAAAATCCTGAAACTGGTTTCGCCCAAAGAACCAAAGCCTGAAAGCGGGAATGCCGGCAAGGAGACCATCAGTGAACATCCGGAAGAAAAGCCGGTGAGATAATCCAGATTTTATTAACCAAAAATAAGCAAATGAAAAAGTTGACCAGGAACAGGCTGTTTATCCTCTGTGTTTTTGTCATGTTGTCGGTGCCCGGATTCAGTCAGGGGACGTTTTTCGGGACAGGAATCAAAACCCATCAGGCTCCGGCCAACCGGAATGGTGGGGTGTTGTATGATCAGCTCGATCAGATCGGAGATGGCTTTATGTCAAGTCACCATTTTACCGATCCCGGTTCTGCAGCCAATACCACGTATGCCGCCGATGATTTTATCGTACCCGCAGGAGAAACCTGGGAGGTGAGTTATGTGGATCTGGCAGGCGCCTACTTTGCCTGGACCGGAACCGCCATCGAAGCGCTCAACCTCATTTTCTATGAAGACAATGGTGGAATGCCCGGCTCCGAAATTCACACCCTGAACGGTTTGACCGGTTACAATGAACTTTTGCTTGATGCCGGTGTGCACCTTACAAAGTACGAGATAATGCTGCCCTCAGCGCTCACCTTTACAGAAGGTCACTACTGGATTGGTGTTCAGGCAGTCAGCGACAACAATGTCACCGGACAGTGGGGCTGGTGCACCCATGTGGATGTGACCATCGAAGCCGAATACCACTGGAAAAATCCCGGGGATGGTTTTGGTACCGGATTTACCGACTGGACTCCGGCTTCCTTCATAACCTGGGGCGACATGAACCTTGCCTTTGCGCTCTACGGCGAAGGGATGGACAATGACCTTGCCCTGCTGAGTATTGATTCTCCGGTTACGGCTCCTGGCCTCACCGCAGCAGAACAGGTAAGTGTATCCCTGAAAAATGAAGGAACCATTCCGGTGACGGGGTTTAATGTAAGTTATTCAATCAACGGTGGATCTGCTGTCTCAGAAAATGTTGGCTCTTTCACTTTGAATGCCAATCAGATAGGTACCTATACATTCACAACGCCAGCAGGCTTTTCTGCTCCCGGTCCTTACCAGATTGCTGCTTCTGTCAGTGCCGCAGGGGATCCGCGTCCTGAAAACAATACCAGTGAAAAAACCATCTACAACCTGGGAACAGTTTACACGATGCCTTCTACCGGCATGCAGACCATTACAAGCTGTGGTGCTACGTTTACCGATTCGGGCGGACTTGACGGCAATTTCGGTGATTTCGACAATGCCGTTACCACCCTGTTCCCGGCCAACCCAGGCGACCGTATCAGGCTTACCTTTCTTGAATTCGATGCCAGCTGGGGGGGCTTCAGCATCTACAACGGGCCCGATACCCTGGCGCCATTGATGGGTACCTGGTTCGGAACAAACAGCCCGGGAGAAGTCAATGCCTTGAATGTGAGCGGCACACTGACTATCCGTTTCAAAGGCCCGCAATGGGAAAATACCCCGGGTTGGGTGGCTTATATCTCCTGTGTTACCCCGGTGACCGATGATTTCGCAGTACTCGACCTGAAATGCAGCCTGCCTACCCTTTTTGTCGGTGATGTTCCACAGCTTTCGGCCAAAATCCAGAACTATGGAACACTGACTCAGGAAAAAACCGTGACCTTTAAAGCCAACGGAGTTGAAATCGGCACAGCCATGACCGGTCTGCTCGGCCCGGCCGATACAACCTGGGTAAGTGTTGCCTGGGCCCCGGAGGTTGACGGCGATTATATCCTTGAAGCCAGCATTCCGGAAGACCTGGGCGCCGATCAGAACAACTTTGCCTTCCTCGAAGCGCATGTGTTTCCTTTCGGCGCATTCTATGAAGATTTCGAAGCAGGAGTTTTTCCTCCCGAGAACTGGCGCCATGGCGGAGGCTGGGCCCTCTCAACCGATCCTTTCAGTGGTAACTATAATGCCAATTGCTTCGTGGCTTACAACAAGTCAGATACGCTGATCTCGCCAAGGCTGAGTGTTGAACCCGACGGAATCCTGACCTTTGCCGCCAAAACCACCATGTGGTGGCCGGGCAACCTTGACCTTTACTGGTTTGATGAATCCGCACGCACCTGGAGTTTCGTGCAGAATGTTCCGCTGAACATCTTCTCTTATGACCTGATTGATGTAGATCTGTCGGCATTTTCAGGCATTGGCAGAATCGGATTTTTTGTGAATGTAACCGACCCGTATGCTTTCTCAGGCAGTGTCCACATTGATCAGGTAATCGGCTCCGGAATCACGGTTTATTCTGACAATTACGACCTGAAGGCGAAGGAGTTGGCCGGGAATGACTTTTACAATGTCAATGAACCGCTCAGTTTTACCTTCACCATCCGCAACGACGGCCTTATGGATGTGCCGGCCGGAGTTTACACCGTGAGGCTGATGCAGGACGGACCTGTCCCCGCTGAACTGGCTTCCGTAACAGGTAACGCGATTGCCAGCCACGAAGTGCAGACGTATAACTTTGATATCACCCTCACTTCTGTTGATCAGTTCCCCATCCACGCAATCGTTGACTATTCCGCTGATGAGTATCTGCTTAACAATACCAGTCCGCAGATCATTCTTCACGGGCTTGCCGGAGCGTCAGAAGCAATCAGGGTTGGCGAGGATGTGATTTATGCGAACTGGCCGATTGAGTTTACCACAAAAAAGAGCTTATCAGAAACCATTTACACCCATGAGGAGATCAACAGAACCGGTGTGATTTTTGGTATCGGGTATGATTATTTCTTTGCCAAAGATGAACTGAGCGCTCCTGTGCGCATCTGGATGGGCGAAACGGATACCCTTAACCTGATGACCTGGATACCGGCAACGGAAATGACACTGGTGTTTGATGGATTGCTGGATATTGCCAAAGGACGACATTCAGTTTATATACCCTTCCACACTCCGTTCAATTACAGCGATGCAACCAAAAACCTGATCATCCTGACCGAGAGGGTCGGTGACCACAGTCACCCTGATCAGTTTTATCTCGGTTATGGAAGCATGTACATGTCAACCCTCGTAACAGCCAGTGATGTAGCCATTCCTGATCCCTTTGATCCGCCGCTCACCGGTGGAATGAGTACCAACATCAACCCGAATATCCGTTTTGTGTTCAACGATAACCTGGGGTTGGCTTCCGGTACTGTGAGTGAAGCGGGCGGAAATCCGATCGAAGGGGCGAAAGTGATGATTGATGACCTGAAAATTACAGCCTATACCGATGCTTCAGGCAACTATGAAATGCCGTATGTACCTGCAGGTGAATACAATGCGACTGCTGATAAATTTGCTTATTTGCCGGTAACCCAACCGCTGGGTGTGAGCAACGGGAACACCACCGATCTTGATTTCACCCTCGGGTTGCTTGAACTGATCAGCATCACAGGCAATATCACCGGAGACAACGACCCCGGCACCGGCATTGCTGACGCTGTAATAACCCTGACCGGATACAGCAATTTCAATACAACGTCAAACTCCGGCGGTGATTTCACCATTCAGGATGTTTACAGTTTTCAGACTTATCAGCTTACCATTGATGCCGATGGGTACGACGTTTATACAGACCAGGTGGTTGTGTCGGATTCAGACCTCGACCTTGGTGATATTGTATTGACAGAAACCATGCTGATCCCGTTTGCAGTAATGGCGCAGCCGGGAATGGATCAGGCAGACATCCATTGGTCAGTACCGTCAGAATCTGCGCAAACCGTGCTGGCCTTTGATGATGGGGTGAACGAAAATGGTTATGCCGGTGAACCGAATGAGGAAGTATGGCTGGGGAATTATTTCCCGATCGAAGAAGTGACCACCATAACAGGTTTTGAACTCTACTGGGCCAGTTACGGATTAAGTACGCAACAGCTTATGCGGCTTGATGTTTTTGATGATCAGAACAAGATTGTGGTAAGCAGTGAACCTTTTATGTCGGGGCTTGATGAATGGCTGCATATTGATATTCCGAACATTACGCTTCAGGGAGACTATTATGTAATGATCAGCTGGAGTGGTTTGTTTACACAGTCAACCTTCCTGGCTTTCGATACCACGGATGTTACGCCCGATTATGCCTATTACCGTTATCCGAACGGGAATTTTCAGCTGCTCTCCAACCTTACCGGACAGCAGGGCACCTTCCTGATTCACGCCAATGCGATGACGGAACCCGGAGACCGGATATCCGGCCGTTCTGTAAATTCTTACAACATCAGCATGGGCACCCTTGACGATATCGTCAACGCAGAAAGCTGGCCTTTGCTCAATGAAGAACCCCTGATGACCAATACCTTCACCGACCTCAACTGGCCTCCGATGGTCAGCGGGAAGTATGTGTATGCTGTAAAGGCGCTTTACACCAACGGGGAGTCAGAATTGTCGTTCTCCAACATCCTGAATTTCGTTTACGTCAGCAATTCATACGTGGCAGCACCTGAACTGCTGGTCTATCCCAATCCGGCAGCCGGAGTGGTAACCATCTCCGGTGCTGAAAATGCTGAACTGGTTGTTTACGGAATGGATGGGCGTGTCTGTCTCACCGGAATGATCGATTCCGACACCTACCGTCTGGATGTCAGCCGCCTTGTGAGAGGCCCGTACATGCTGACCATCAGGCAGGGAGATGAGGTAAAACGTCAGAAATTGCTGGTAAACTAAGGTCATGTTTGAAGTCTAAAGTCTAAAGTAAAAAGTGAAAAGTAAATTGTTGGTTGCAGGCTTTGCGACAATTTGCGCTTGATAATACAACACCTGAGGTTGTTTGAAAATTAGTCAGAGGAGGGATTCCTGATTATTCCGTGCCGGGTGCTGCTGAACTGCAGCATCCGGTTTTATTTTTCACCTTCCGGATGACTTCTTATTCGCGGGCTGCGGACAACTTTATATGTTTCGAGATTTTTCGCAGTCCGGCGCGCCACAAACCGACCACAAAAGCAAAGAAAGCGATAACCAGGATTACTGAGAGAAGATCAGAAATACCAATAGTACCCACATAGAGAAAAATCAGAAAATCATAAATGCCATGAAGCAGGATGGCGTACGAGATACTTTTGCCCAGGTTCAGGGCAGTATTGGTGTCATTAAAGCGCGCCACCGACAGATAATACCCCATTACCACGCCGAACAGTGCATGAGCCGGAACGGCCAGAAGTGCCCGCATAATGCCCACCGTTAGTCCCTGGTCCGTTACATAGAGGATATTTTCGAAGCAGGCAAACCCCAGAGAAACGAAAACAGCATATACAATTCCATCGTAATACTCGTTGAAGTTGCGGTTGTTCCAGATCAACAGGTAGAGAAACGCAAATTTGAACAGTTCTTCAGGAATGGCCGCCCCCACAAACGCTTTGATCAATGCAGCGGTAAACGCGCTGCTTTCCGGGAGATTGACCTGAGCGGCCAGAGACAATGCCAGGAGGGTGGCCAATGCGGACAAAACGCCGGCAACAAAGGCTTTAATCAACAGGGTCAGAGGCTCTTTCTCGTATTTATCCCTGAAGTAGATATAAACGAGAATCACAATTACCGGAAATACAGAAACACCGATCAGCAGCATGTTTGAAAGATTGCTGCGTAAAAATAGCGAATGTTCCGGAAGAGAGTCCTCCGGAAGCGTATATTATTCAGGAAATACGAGTGTAAATTCTGTTCCCTTGCCGGTTTCACTTTTTACAGCGATGGTTCCCCCGAGTTTTTGGGTGAATTCGTGGCACAGGATCAGGCCAAGTCCGGTGCCGCTTCCCGGTTGCCTGTTGCCCGGCATAAACGACTCTTCCTTACTGAAAACCGAAGCAAGGCGATCTTCCGGAATACCGGCACCGGTATCAGTAACCCTGATTATGTGGGCGTTTGAGTCATGCTGGTAAGAAATTGTAACAGATCCGCCGGGTTTGTTGAACTTCACGGCATTGCCCGCCAGGTTGCCGAGAATGATCCTGAGCAGGGTTTTATCGGTGAGCAGGGTAATTTCCGGAGGTACAGAATTGACGAGTGACAGATGATTTTCAAGGGTTCCGGCCAGGGCAGTCTGAAAGGCACTGTTAACGGTTTCACGCAGGTTACAATCTTCTTTTCTGATTTCGATGGCACCCCGCTGCGATTTTGACCAGAATAAGAGATTATCGAGCAGATTGAAGGTATTGGTAGCCGTAACATGAATGTTTGCTGCATAAAAGGCGAGCGATTCTCTTTCCGCGGTAAGTACTTCATCCTTCAGTAGCTCAGATAAATTGAGCAGGGCGCTGAATGGATTGCGGATGTCGTGGGCAATGATCGAAAACAGTTTGTCCTTGGTGGCATTCGATACTTTCAGGAGCTCTGTCTGTTTGAGGATTTCATCATTTTTTTCTGAAAGTATCCGGTTTGCTTCACCGAGTTTCTTTCTTCCCCGTGCGATAACCATGGCCATCAGTGAAATAACCAGAAGTGCTGTTACCGCACTGATGGTAAAGATTCTCTGATTCCTGATCACCTGCTGCTGAATCTGGTTTTCGGATTTGAGCCGTTCGTTGTCAGCTTCAATGGTTTTTACTTCATACCTGGTTTCAATCTCATTAAGCAATGCGGTTTTTTCCCGATTCTGAATTGAATCGGTCTCGTTTACGTAGAGCTCAAGATACCCGAGGGCCTGTTCAAAGTTTCTGTTTGCTTTGCTGATCAGATACAGATTCCTGTGAGAATCATTCCGCACCTTCAGATCATTCAGGGAGTCGCCGATCCTCAGTGCCTGATGCGAGAGTTTTGCAGCCAGTGCAAGGTTACCGAGCCCGAGGTATTCTCTGGCCATACCGTTCAGCGCTGAAGCCGCACTCCAGGGCACCCCGGTCTGATGAAAAACAGTGTAAGCCTCTTCATAGCTTTTGATAGACTCTGGTGTTTTATTGAGCAGGCTGTAGGAGTTTGCCATCTGGATAAGGTTATTACCGAGGTATTCGTAAAATCCCGATGCACGGTTTATGGCGATGGCTTTTTTGTATTCTTCAATGGCCTGTTCATAGTTGCCTTTACGTTCATAAAACAGGCCCAACCCATGGATGGAAGCAGATTCGTATTGTTTGTTGTTGATGGCTTTCGCGGCTTCAATGCTGATCCGGAACATCTTTTCAGCCTTTCCGAGCAGCCCCATCTGCTGGTAGATACCGGCCAGGTTGTTGGCGGTACGCGAAATGCCAAACTGATTGCCCCGTTTTAGCTCCAGATCGTACACTTCCTGGTACAGCTTCAGGGCTTGCTCCGTATTCCCCAGGCCCAGGTGAATCATACCAAGGTTGTTGAGGTTGCCGGCAATTTCAAATGTATCTCTCAGTTGCCTGAAAACTTCGAGAGAACGATACTGGTAATCAAGCGCTTTTCTGAAGTTTTTCTGCTCCCGGTGGGCAATCCCAATGAGATTCAGGATTTTTCCAGTCTGAAAAACATCATCGGTTTTCTGAATATATCGATACGCCTCTTCAGCATAAGGCAAGGCTTCATTGCTTTTTCCCTGAATAATGCAGAGAGCAGCCAGATTTCTGTTGGCAAGCGCCTGCCCATGGTTGTCTTTCAGTCTCCTGGCAAGCTCAAGCGCCTGCTGTGAAACTGTTTTCGTGCTATCGGGGTTGTTGAATTTTATCTCCCAACCCAGAAAATTCAGGGCCTTTACACGCTCTTTACCAGACAACCCGGGCAGCAGCTTTCTGACGCTGTCAACTGCCCGATTGTTTTGTGCATTCAGAGCTAAGGTCAGCAATACAATGCCGGCCAGCAGTCCCCATGTTCCGAATAAACGTTTTTTCACTGCAAAAGTACTGTTATAGCTGTACCTGAATTTCAGACAATTCTGATGTAAAGTTAATGACAAATCGGCCAATAAGTAACTATGCAGGCCAATACCCGGGTGTTTTTATCATCAGAGTGCAAGGTTGCACCCCATCGGTGTTTTTTGATTGCACGGCATGTACACATTGAGTTCAAATGTTTATATTTACAGAAAAATCCAACCATGGCCAGGCCCGATCCCAAGCGTCCCGTTACCGTTTATTTACTCCTGCTCCTGTTGGTTTTTACCGGAATCGGTGGAATCTATGGTGGTTATTCGCTGGTGAAAGAACCCGACGGGAGCCTGATGGGCATGAGTACGACCATCCTCGGCAACAGCCCTTTCGATACTTTTCTGGTACCGGGTATCATTCTGCTGCTGTTTAACGGGATTCTGCCCCTGCTGATCGCCTGGGGGTTGCTCGTGAGGCCGCCCTGGCAATGGCCTGAAGTTTTTAATCTGTACCACAAGCAGCACTGGTGCTGGACCTTCTCACTGTACTACGGATTTATCCTTGTAATCTGGATAAACGTGCAGCTGATTATGCTGGGTGAATCGTCGCTGCTGCAGCCTCTCTTTGCCCTCACCGGAGTGCTTGTTTCAATTCTGACCATGCTGCCCGCGGTGTTTCAGTATTACAAAAAACACCTTTAATCAGGCTGATTTACCCAATAAGGCTGATTTGTTCCAGGTTTGCGGTGTCGAGCAGCACGATGTTCTTATCTTCAAGGCGGATGAGCCCTTCCTTTTCAAAGGTTTTCAGCAGTTTTACGGTACTTTCCGTTGACAACCCGGCAAAATCGGCAATGTCTTTGCGGCTGAGCAACGGGAAAACCTCCCCATCGGCCTGCTCTTTCCACAGGTAAAGCAAGGCTCCGGCCAGGCGCCCGTTCATCTGTTTGTACATCAGGTCGTGAATCGACAGGTACAGCTTGCTGTTCTGTTCGCAGTACCGGTTGATGATGTTGTAGGCAAACGATCCGTTGCTTTTGATAAGGCTGGTAACGGCTTCTTTCTCAATCAGACAGGCAGTGGTTTCGCGCAGAGCTACAACAGAATACTGATAGGTATGGTTGTTGAAGGCTACCGAAAGCCCCACAAATTCACCCCCCTGCACCAGGCGGATGTTGAAACTGCGGGTGGTATCACCCTCCACATATTGTTTTGCCAGGCCATCCATCACAAACAACACACTCGATGCAAAGGCCCCCTGTTTTGTCAGGTTTTCACCTTTCCTGAAAACCACTTTGGTTTTACTGTTGCGGGCCAGTTCAATTTCTTCGGGCAGCAGGTTCCTGAAACAGGGCGCATCAATACTGGAGAATGAACAATCGTCGGGAGGTATATAGGTTTTCATACGAGCTGTTTTACAGGCAAAGATACTGATTTGAGCCAACCGGATGCTACAGACTTATGCGGCGTAAGGCCTTCTTTGTGGCAGGTTGTTTAAAATGAAAAGGTTCTTATTTTTGGAAGTCCGGAAGTTGCTGTCGTTTCTGCCACCCATGTTAAATTCACCCTCAATGAAGAAAATTCTGGCTATACTGATGTTTTCACTGATGCTGGCCTCGTTTCTGCCGGCACAAAACAGTGCTTTTAATGGTTGTCCGGTTATTAACGGATTTAGCCGTAAAATTTCCGGAGATGATTTCACCTATCATTCCTCGATTCCTGTGGCAACTTCCAGTCTGCTGGTGAGGGCTACCGATGGCACTTCGTACATGGAATGGGAAACGTCGCCGGTGCCGGCAAAGCCGGGTGCTGATACCCTGATTTTTGTGTGGCTCGCCGGCATTGGTTCTTCTCCGGGACTGGCTTCGTTTGATTTGTTGGTTAACGGAGAAAAATGGTTCACCTTTCTCACCGATGGTTCCGCTCACTGGTCGCTCAGTGGAACGTCGGGGGCTACCCTGTCGTTCAGCAGCGATTTAACCGATCAGCATGGCGACCATTTCGGGTTTATGTACCTGAAAGTGCCTTCCGGAAAGCTTAAAGCCGGGGAACCACTCCGGTTGAAGGTCAGGGGTGCGAAATCGGGTAAAACATCCTGGTATATGACTTTTACATTTCCGCTGGAGGATGGCCTGAAACTGAAAACCTACCCGGCCCTGATTACGGAAAACGGAAAGGAATACCAGCTGGCAGTAGCCGGTATTCTGCATTTTGGTGAAGCAGCCCCGGCGAGGATATATATCAGCAACAAGCTGGTTTCAGAACAGGAGATTCATTTCGGATACAACTACCTGAACGTGAAAATTCCCTATCGTGGTAAACCAGCGGAGCTGCAATACCGGCTTGAAACAGGCGGTAAAACCTGGAAGGGGAGCCTGAAGACCAGCCCGGTGAGGAAATGGAAGGTTAATTTTGTTCAGCACTCTCACACCGACATCGGCTATACCCGTCCTCAGACAGAAATCCTGGCTGAGCACCTCCGGTACATCGATTATGCACTCGAATATTGCGACCTTACCGATACTTATCCTGATGAGGCAAGGTTCCGCTGGACCTGCGAAGTCTCCTGGGCAGTTGATGAGTACCTGAAATGCCGGCCGGAAAAGCAGAAGCAGCGATTGATGCAACGCATACGCGAGGGCAGGATCGAAGTCACCGGCATGTACCTGAATTTCGGTGAACTCCCCGACGAGCAGGTACTGGCGGCCTCGCTTCAGCCATTGAAACGATTCCGTGAATCGGGGATTGCTGTCACCACAGCCATGCAGAACGATGTAAACGGCATTGCCTGGAGCTTATGTGATTATTATGCAGGTCTGGGCGTAAAATACCTCAACATGGGAACCCATGGCCACCGGGCCCTCATCTGTTTCGACAAACCAACGCTGTTCTGGTGGGAATCGCCATCAGGTAAACGCATGCTGGCATTCCGGGCCGAACATTATATGCTGGGCAACACCCGCTTTAAAATACATGCCGGTGATTTCAACGCGTTTGAAGAGTCGTTGCTCACCTACCTCGATGAACTGGTGCAGAAAGGGTATGCTTTTGACCGCATCGCCATTCAGCATTCGGGGTTTCAGACCGACAATTCACCTCCGTCAACCGCAGCCTGTGAGCTGATAAGGCAATGGAACAATAAATACACATGGCCCAGGCTGCAGACTGCCGTTGCGCGCTCCTTTTTTGAGGAGATGGATGCATTGCACGGTGGTGAGTTTCAGGTAATCCGTGGCGCATGGCCCGATTGGTGGACCGATGGTTTTGGTGCATCGGCCCGTGAGGTGGATGCTATACAGCAGGCTCAGACCGACCTGATTGCCAATGCCGGCGGTCTCACCATGTCCGCTATGGCCGGAGCCCGGCTTCCGGAAGGCATCAGCAACAGGATCGGCGAAGCCAACAATGCGCTGCTCTTCTACACCGAACACACCCTGGGATTCCATGCCAGCGTGAGGGAACCCTTCAATATAAAAACCATGGAGCAACGGAGGCTGAAGGAATCGTATGCCTGGGAAGCCGGCCGCAGGGCGCGGATGCTGGGCGAAGAGACGATGGGATTGCTCCAGGATCAGACCGGACGGGAGAAGCTTCCCACCCTGGTGGTGTACAACACCCTCAGCTGGGAACGCAGCGGATTACTCACCGTTTACATCGACCACCAGATGTTGCCCAGATACACCGGATTTTCAATCCTTGATCAGGATGGGCATCCTGCGAAAGCGCAACCTATTGAACATCACTCCGATGGTACTTATTGGGCTGTGTGGGTGAACGATGTTCCGGCTTTCGGGTTTAAAAAGTATACGATTGCCGCCAACAGCGATGGATTCAGACCAGGACAGGCAGAAGCATTGCCCCGGAGCCTGACCCTTGAAAATGAGTGGTTTCAGGTGAAATTCGATACATCGAAAGCCGCCATCGTTGAACTTACTGATAAAAGACTTGACCGGAAATTTACAGATCCGGATGCAGAACATCTGCTGGGAGAGTTTATTTTTGAACGACCCGGGAACCGCGAACAGATGGAGTCGTTCCGCCTGACCAACGTGGTGCGTGAAGGCCTGACCAGGGCATGGGTGGAGAGCTATGTGCAGGGAGAGGTATGGAATTCAGTTAAATTCAGGGGAAATACCCCGGCGGCTGACTGCGAAGGTTGCTTCGGGTTTGAAGTGAGGCTGTTTAATACCATGCCGAGGATAGATCTGGTGTATACGATTGAAAAAAAACTGGAAACCGATCCGGAAGGAATCTACATTGCCCTGCCGCTCTCTATGGAGCATGGTTTGTTGAGTTTTGATGTTCAGGGAGGAATTGTCAGAGCCGGGATTGACCAGATACCGGGATCGGCCAACGACTGGAATACGGTACAGAACTTTGCCCGTCTTACCGGCGATTCGTGTCAGATCGTGGTTTCCCCTGCCGGAGCACCCCTGATGCAGTTTGGCGGGATCAACACCGGCAGGTACAAAGCCGGAGCCTTGCCTGAGTCAGACCATATTTACGGATGGCCCATGAACAATTACTGGACAACCAATTTCAACGCCGACCAGCACGGAGGCCACAGCTGGGCCTATTCAATTACCGGATTCCCAGGCAATTCAATCACCGATGCAACCCGTTTCGGATGGTCGTACCGCGTACCATTCCTCACCAGGGTTCTGCCCGGAGGAGGGAATGGCGGGTCGCCCTGGGAGGGATCTTGGATCGGAGGTTGGCCAGATAATATCTTGTTAATCAGTGCCATGCCTGAAGAAGAAGGGGCAGCGGCCATCCTGCATGTGCGTGAAACGGAGGGTAAGAAAACCACCCTGACCCTCCAACCTGGCAACAGCAGGGAAATTTTATCACTCACCGAGGTGGATGTTACCGGGAAACAGGTTCCCGGAGGAAGTTCTGCCCTGGCACCCTTTGAATCGAAATTTTTCAGGGTGGAATGGTAAGTCCGGATGCGGGATACAACATTTCCGTATTGTCAAACTTTTCGGTGGCCGCATCTGCCTGATATGACTTCCCGCCCTGATCAATAGTTAAAATATAAACTGAATGAGAGCTTTGCGAACATTTCTTTTTGTGGTTGCTACCGGAATCCTCGCAGTGTCCTGCAACATCACAGGCAGGTCAGGTGGCATGAAAACCCATTCATTCATCCCCGATGATCCGGAACTTTACCGCACCATCGCTGCACTTGACAGCATCTTCTGGAAAGCATACAATACCTGTGATCTGGAGACACAGGCGTATTTTTATGCAGACAGCATTGAGTTTTATCACGACCAGGCCGGCCTGATTACCTCAAAGCAGCAGCTGATTGAAGGTACCAGGATGAATATCTGCGGCAAAGTGCGCCGTGATCTTGTCCCCGGAAGTATGGAAGTATACCCCCTGAATGGATTTGGGGCTGTGGAGGCCGGACTTCATACATTTCAGAATACCACTGAGGCCGGAAGCCAACCCTCCCGGCCGGGCAGATTTGTGATTGTATGGCAGAAGAAAGATGACCGTTGGGTTATCTACCGGGTAATCAGCCTGCATTAACTCCCACTGCAGGCACATCAGCAGTATACACCCACCTGGGTGTAGTCGTGTAATACATAAATAATCAAAACCCTTACTTCTCATGAACGCCGTTGGGTTGGAAATCTGCGACTACCTGAACCGAACAGGCATGACTTACAGGGCATCCCGGTAACTTCCCGGACAAATTATTCCTGGATGCCGGAAGCTGTGAAGAGAAGAACTTATCCTGCCGGTGAAGGGAACCTTGCCTTTTCATCATAGCAGTCTGATCCGGAAGCATCGGACCGGCACATAATTCATTGCTAATTCAACCACTTTATTTTGATTTTTTGCCCGAAAAATTTACGGAAACATTTGTGTTGTTGAAAATCAAGTAAGTGCATTCCTGTTCGTATGCATTCCAGAGTGTACATATAATGTGCTCATTATCTGATCTATACGTTTTAGGGCATTGGATATCCGGTTTTTCCTCAATAAAAATCTTAAGAAAACTCAACCTTCTGCTTGTGAAACCCGGGGTGGATTTCCTTGCCGGGGGAGCGCAGCGGGATTAATTTTGCGCCATCAAACCAATGAACGATGAAACAGACACTGAATACCTCCTGGAAAGGCAACATGCAATTTGACGCCCTGGTTGGTGATCACCATGTGATTATGGATGCCAGTCCCGAAGTGGGCGGAGAGAACGCCGGAGTAAGGCCTAAATCTCTGATGCTGGCCTCGCTGGCGGGCTGCACCGGAATGGACGTGATCTCCATCCTGAAAAAAATGCGCGTTGAGCCCAGAACCTTTGATATACGGATTGAAGCAGAGCTTACCGAAGAGCATCCCAAACATTATACTTCAATGCACCTGATCTACGAATTCTCGGGTGATAACCTCGACGAAGAAAAGCTGCGCAAAGCCATTGACCTGTCGCAGGAACGCTACTGCGGGGTTTCGGCGGCTTACCGCAAGGCCCTCGAACTCACTTATGAAATCAGGATACTGGGATGATGGAATGATGGAAGGATTGGGCAGAAATCCGGAGATCAAGAATCCTTCTTTCGGAGGAAAACATGAATCAGAAACGAATTAACCTAAAAATCAAAACAATATGCTTTACACAAATCTTCATCATGTAATGACGGCTGCTGATCATCAGAAGCTGATCAACGAAAACGAAAATGTAATGATCTGCTGCGGCCGTATGGGCCCGATGTGTATTCCTGTTTACGGAATCATGGAAGATCTCGAGGACGAATACAAACACGTAAAATTTGCTGATATGGAGTTCGATAACCCCGAGGCTTATGTCATCCGCGATGTTCCCGAAGTGCGTGGTTTTATGGGTATCCCGTTTACCATGTATTACAGGAATGGAAAACTTGTAAAGGCAACCTCCAGCATCCAGAGTCCGGCCCAGGTAAGGGCAATCCTCGACAGGGAGTTTGCAACTGCTGACGTAAAATAAGCATTCGCAATTTCAGTGACAGATTGAATGCCCGGCATCGGCCGTTGAAATGCCGGCAAAAAGTTGCGGGCATTCAATCCATCACAGCACCTGAACTCAACCACCACTACCCAAACAAGACCAACATGACTGAATCCACTCATTTTGATGTGATTGTCATCGGCGGGGGACCGGCAGGCCTTACTGCAGGGATTTACCTGTCGAGGGCCCGGCTGAACACCCTCATCGTGAGCGATGGTGTTCCCGGCGGACAAATGATCCTGACGCACGAAATTGCCAACTATCCCGGTGTGGAAAGCATTTCGGGCTATCAGCTCTCGAACATCATGAAAAAGCAGGCGAAGAATTTCGGCTGTACCATCAAAGCAAATACCACCATCGTCGACATGAACCTCGAAGGCCCTGTGAAGGAATTCAGCCTGTCGGACGGGAAGAAATATACCTCTGATGCTGTGATTCTCACGCCCGGAGGGCGTTCAAGAACGCTTAACGTGCCCGGAGAAGCACCATTCAAGGGCCGTGGAATATCGTATTGCGCTACCTGCGACGGCGATTTTTTCACCGGGAAGGAAATCGTGGTGGTTGGCGGCGGCAACTCTGCACTTGAAGAGGCGGTATCGCTGACCAAATATGCCACTAAAGTCACGATAGTTCATCAGTTCGACCATTTCCAGGCCTTTGAATACGCAGTTGAAGAAGCCAGGGCAAACGACCGTATTCACTTTATCATGGAATCGGCCATCACCCGGTTTAACGGAGACGATAAGCTGGAGAGTGTGGAGATCAAAAACCTGAAAACCGGAGAAACTGAAGACTTCCGTACCGACGGGGTGTTCATCTTTATCGGGTATGTGCCCAATACCGAGTTCCTGAAGGGTAAGATCGGAATGAACCAATGGAACGAGATCGTTGTTGACAGTGACATGGCCAGCAACCTGCCCGGGGTTTATGCTGCCGGCGACTCCATTGTCAAGCGTTACCGTCAGGTAACCACCGCTGTGGGAGATGCTACAATAGCAGCTCTGGCCGCATCTAATTATTTGCATCAGTTGAAAACCAAGCAATTACACGAATCTTTAACTCATTAATATGTCAACCGGACTCATCGTAGCCTTTGCCCTGCTTGCACTTTTCGGAATTTACATGTTCTATTCCGTCAGGAAAATGAAGAACATGGCCGCGGTGCCTGAAAGCGAGAAAATTCTCACCCTTACCGATAAAAATTTTCAGGCTCAGACCAAAAAGGGGTTGGTAATGGTCGATTTCTGGGCTGAGTGGTGCATGCCCTGCAAGGTGATGGGTCCTGTGCTGAATGAACTGGCCGAAAGCAGTGACTTTAAGGCCAGAGTGGCCAAACTAAATGTGGATCATTTTCAGCAGGTTTCACAACAACATGGCGTCAGGGGCATCCCTACCCTCATCCTGTTTAAGGACGGGAAGGAAGTTGACCGGTTTGTAGGCGTGAAAGCCAAAGATTTTTTGCTTAAACAAGTAAACAAATACGCCTGATAACCGATGAAAACAAAACTTTTCATGCTGGCTATCCTGCTGGTTGCAGGATTTTCAGCTTATACACAGGAGAATATGGATAAGTTAAAAACCGTTATGCTGGAAAGCGAGAGCAGGTTCGGATTCGCTGAAACCGTAGAAAAAATCTCTGCGGCAGCAGTTGAATCAGGGTGGAAAATTACGATCATCCACGATCTGCAGGAGACCATGAAGAAAAACGGCCGCGAAGTATTACCGGTGAAAGTGATCGGGATGTGCAACCCGGCACATGCTTACAACATCCTTTCCGAAGATGCATACAGAAGTGTTTCGCCCATGCTTCCGTGCCGCATTTCGGTGTATACCAAAGCTGACGGCAAAACCTATCTTTCGCGCATGAATGCCCCGGCTTTCGCAGCTATGATCGGTGGCAAGGCAGCCGAAACCATGATCAGAGCTTTCGAAGAAACAGAGGTGATCATCAGGCCAATGATTAAAGAATAGACTATGAGGGACGGTTTATAAACCGCAACCGCCTGCTGGTACCATCCGGCAGGCGGTTTTATTATACAATATGCTGAAAAACAGAATCTTTTAATAAAGCAAAATCAATAATTCATGGTCAGGATTCTCCCCTTAGTGAAGCTGAAAAACAGCTCTTTGTCAGCGATTTTCACCCCGGGCATCAGATCGGCTTCTGATTTACCGGCTGCTTTCAGGCAGGAAGGGCAGGCCAGTATGGTTATTCCCTTGTCCATCAACCCCTTGAGCGATTCTTTTGAACCCGGGAAAGTCGGGTAGGTAATGTCCTGTGCATCGTTGAGCACGACTTCGATGCCTTTGATGTCGAAATAGATAATCACATCTTTATCCGCGGCCATCATATTGGCTTGTTTCAGGGCCATCACCACTTTGTGCGGGTCGTTGGTGCCGCTTGATATGTGATAGAATACGCCATCGCGGGGAGCAACGGTGCTGTCGTTGACAATGGTGACCTCTTTTTCAACGGTTTTGTTGCAGGCTGATGAGATCATGACGATGGCTGTGAGGCCGAGAAGTAATTTTTTGAACATAATGATAAAGGATTACGGGTTGATAAAACGTTCTTTAGTGAATACGAAGTTATAAACTTAAGCCAATCATTCTACAAATCCACAGAGAAAAAGAGGAGGCCCGAAGCAATGCCCGGGCCTCCGTCGCGCTTATCCCTCCTCCGCTGGAATAAGACTTTTGCAATCACTGAATCAATGGGTACCGGAGCACAACAGAGTACCCGATTCATCAAACACAACACACATTTTCTGAGTTTCTGACATCAGGAATACCTTGTATTGATTTGTTCCATCAGCCAGGATAAAATGTTCCGCTTTTTGTCTGGGCTCATAGCCGGCAAAACCGGCTTCCACTGCAGACGCTACAGCCTCCGGCATGTCGCTGTATGCCATACGGTGAGCGAGGGCAAGGAAGGTTCCATCCAGGCTGAAGATCAGTTTTTTATGCGCAATCCGTGAGGAATCAATCATCACATCATACACATTTCCAAACTGGCAGAGCGTATCGTTCCATACGTGATGGATGGTAAAGCCGTCGTAATTTGCAGAAACCCAAGCTGCAATGGCATCGGGAATTGAATCAACCGGCACACCGCCATGATGTCCGCCACCATGATGTCCGCCACCATGGTGACCGCCACCGTGATGTCCCCCGCCATGGTGACCATGGTGCCCGGTTGAATCATTCAGAAATCCACCGGTTGAATCGCACAGCAGACCCGGAATACCGTTGCCGAATGGTTTACCATTGCCGTTAAAAGCCAGCATTTCGCTGGTGTTGAGAACCACTGCGTAGACAGTATCGCTGTTGTACAGTTTATATACGGCGCTTACTGCAGCATCAGGGTAATTCTCATTGATGTATGCAGAAACGGTGGTAGGAACAGAAGAAAGGGATACTTCTTCGTAGGATGAGCTGCTTTCGGAATCGTCTTTGGAACAGGCAAAGAACAGAATGGTGGCTGAAATCACAGCAAAAAGGATTCTCTTCATGATAATTTTGGTTTTATGAGTAAATGAGTACATTCAACAATACGCCGGAGCCGGGAAAAGGGTGGGGTGCTGAATAAAATATTTTCTGACCCATCTTTTTTCACTTTATCTTCGTATTGTTTAAAGGACCAGAAAAGTTGATGGGAATCTTCCGACGGAAAGAAAGTTTTGATCCAACAGATTCCAATGCGGTTATTACAGCCTGTAGGAGGAATGACCCACAGGCTCAGCGCGCCCTGGTGAAACTCTATTATGGATATGTCAAAAGCCTGGCGCTCAGATTTTCATCCGATCAGATGGATGCAGAGGAGATTCTGAATGACAGTTTTCTGAAGGTGTTTACGAATCTGAATACCTACAACGAATCCCAGGAGTTCAAAGGCTGGCTGAGGAGAATTGTAATCAATACAGCCATTGATGCCTACCGCAAAAGGTCTAAAATTCCGGAAAGCAGTGAGCCAGATCCAGGAATTATAAATGAATTTACGGAAGATGCCATTGACAGAATCTCTGCTGAAGAAATATTGCAGATGGTCAGGTCGCTGACTCCAGCCTACCGGATGGTTTTTACCTTGTATGCCATCGAAGGCTATACGCATAAGGAAATTGCTGAAATGCTCGGCATCTCGGAAGGGACGTCAAAATCAAACCTCAGAGATGCCAGGATCAGGCTGCAGAAAATGATTTTTAAGGCCAATCCCAATTTATACAAAGCCTATGAATTAAAAAATTTACCGACTGATGAACACAGAAAGATTTGACGAGGCCATCCGGAAAAAGCTGGAGGGCCTTGATCAAAAGCCCACAGAACAGGAAGTAGACCAGGTTGTTCAGCACCTGACACGGAAACATGTGCTTAAACCCCGCACAGGGCTGCGGCTATCCACTGTTGTAATCGGTGTCGGTTCAGTCGTACTTGTTGCGGCATTGCTCTTTTTTGCCCTCCGTTATTTCAACAATGATGAAACATCTGTCAATACTCCACTCATTGATAACACGGCCGATAGCCTGGCCAAAGACTCAACAGCCCCGGAGTTTCAGCAACCGGTAACTCCCGCCCACATGGATGTTCAGCCCTTGCCCGGCGAACGGGATCTGCAATTAAACCCTCCGCAACCGAAAGAAAGCCAGATAAATGCAGAGATCCGGGGAAATCTGCCCCGGTCTGGTGTGCGTGCTTACACAGAAAGGTCATCGAACTCTTTAGCCCCACAAGAACCAGGCAAGCTGATTACCGAAGACAGCAATCCAGCTGTCACCCATTCCGCTGACGGGACTGATCGGGTAAGCAAATCCGGAAGCGAAGCTGAAGTTCCTTCCGGGATCTCCGGAAATCAGAATATCCCAAGAACAGAAGATACTGTGGAAACCAGTCTGAAACAGAAAGTGAGCGCCTTTTCTGCTGAGGAAAGTGCTGGTAATCCCCCGGCAGTTATACTACAGGATACAATGGCTGCAGAACCTGTGAAATCCGCAGTCACAGAATCAGTCACTGACCAACCGGGGAAAACGGTTCCTGTTACAGGCGGGAAGCCGGGGAATTTCAGGGCTGAACTGTTGCGCGTGGGCGTGGTTTCTCAGCTTGCCTCAGAGAATCTGACATTCGGGGCGGTCGGTTCATTTAAGCTGGCCAATGGCCTGGGTTTTGATGCCGGGTTCAGGTATATGGATTTCAGTCAGCAGAAATTCGACAACAAATCGGATTTTGACCGCCACGACCACCGGAAGAAAAACGACCGATTTGATGATAAGCTCCGCTTTGCTGAACCCAATGCACCGATTTCAATCCACAGCAACCTGATTCAGGTGCCGGTAGCGATCACCTATTCCATTCCGTTGCCGCGCAGGTTCAGTGTGGAACTTTCCATGGGAACCGACCTAGATCTGAACCTGAACCAGCGACTTGACTACAGGGGAAGGCCCGATTCAACCGGTGCGCCACGCGACGAACGTTTCAGAACTCAGGGAGGTGCTGAGTTTTTCAACAACCTTATTTTCTCAGCCGGGGTTGAAAAGCAGTGGAAGAGCCTGGTGTTTCAATTCAGCCCATTCCTCAGGCCGCAACTGAAACAGGTTTTCTATAAACCCCGCGAAACAGAATTCGGATTCGGGCTTGGGGTTTACTACCGGTTTGGGTTAAAGTAAATTCACCATATTACAGCTAACCGGCAGCTTGCGTGGCCTGGCTTATTTCCCCCGTATATTCAAAGCGGTTTCAATCCGGTCTGCCAGGCTGGTCCTCATGGCTTTCAGTTTCAGTGCCTGCTCAGGATTGATTCGTTTCATCATATAGAAGCGGCTTTTGGCCAACAGCTTCTTAAAAAACAGGTAGTTGTAAAAGGTCAGCAATCCTGCAAAAGGTGAAGCGACAATCAAAGGCAATGTCACAGCCAGGCTGAAGGGGAGCAATAGTGCATTGATCAGCAGTATCAGGTACCAGAAAAGAAACACGAAAAGGCTGAGACCATAGTTGACTGAACTAATGAACTGCGGATCCTTGATTTTTGCGGATATAAGCACCGGAACCTTATAAGGCAGCCAATTCAGGATCATCCCTGCAACTTGCACGGGCAGCAGAAGTATCCAGGCTACCCAGCTGAGCAGCAGGGGCAGGGTTTTGCTTTCCGTTTCTACCTGATCATCCCTGATCCTGTATTTTCTGAGCAATTCCTGATAGGCCATCAGGCCGGCAGCCATTGTTTCCGGATCAAGGGCGTTTGTTTTCAGTCCGTTTTCAAGATGCTGCAGCACTTCCATTGACGATGTAAACCGGTTTACCCGGGTATCTTTCAGGGAATGCGATTGTAGCCAGGTTCTCAAAGTCATCGCGTTGAGCGACTGCAGCAGGTCGTGGTGCAGCTCATCTTCCACGTGAATCATCACCGCTCTGATGCGTTGGGCCAGGTCATCGCGCAGAAGGGTGATGGCCTTCTGGGGATTGTCGCGGTACTGCCCGTAATAGGCTGCAACGCTCAATGGTTTGCCGAAGTTAACGATCAGATGGGTGCCGGCATTCTGGTAGCTGGTATAATCGAGCCCGACGGGCACAATGTTGATGTCGAGGGCGTAATCAGTGCTTTCCGCAGCCATAAAAGCAATGCGGCAGATTCCCTTTTTCAGGGTCTGCAGCCGTTTGATGTGCGTGTGCGTGCCTTCGGGCAGAATACCGATGGGCAGCCCCGATTGCAGGACCTTCACGGTTTTGTTGAAAATCAGGTTGTTGTTGCCCATTGATTCTATCCCGTCGCGTATCCTGAATACCGGCAGTATTTTCAGAAAATAGAGAAGCCGGGCAATGCGCGGGTTTTTAAAGATATCGGCCCTGGCCAGAAATACCACCGGCCGCCGGGCAGCAAACAATATGGCGAGGGCATCCATGAGGGCATTCTGGTGATTGGCAGCGAAAATCAGGGGAACATTTTCGGGGATATTCTCGCGGCCCAGCACGGTTACCTTACGGTAAAACAGGTGAAAATACAGTGAAGCAGTCCGGTAGAGCAGCCTGTACAGGAAGTTGGTTTTTTCTATATTCTGCATGTGAAAGGGTCTCAGTAACGTGCCAGTTTTTCCGAAGGGCGGAAGTACGACCACAATGTGGCTATACCAAGGCCAGACAGTATATGCCAGATGCCCCACCAGGCAGCGATGAAGGCCATGCCTCCCATATTCAGTTCGGGTGGAAAGATCTTAGGGTTAAACAGCAGAACCAGCCCGAGTCCTGAGTTCTGAATCCCCGTTTCGATCGAGATGGTGCGGCAATCGGTACGCTGCAGTCCGAAGGCTCTTGAAAACCAATAACCGGATAATAATGCCATCATATTATGAATCAGCACGATGATAAAGATCCAGTTGATGTAACGGATAAAATATTCATAGTTGTTGCGGAAGGCAAGTACCACAAACGCTGCAAAAACCAGCAGTGAAAGTTTTTGAATCGGTCCCTGAATTTTTCGGGTAATCGCCGGTAACTTCTGCGAGAAAATTATCCCTGCAGCCACCGGAATGCCCAGCAGAATGACTACCGTCTGAAACATTTCGAAGGGATCAATGTGGATAGGCCTCAGCAGGGGGGAGGTAGTAGAGTATAGCCCACCCCAGAATGCGAAGTTCAGCGGGGTAAAAATCACAGCCAGTACTGTACCGACGGCAGTAAGGCTTACCGAGAGGGCGACGTTGGCTTTAGCCACACTCGAAATAAAATTGGAGACATTCCCGCCTGGGCAGGAGGCAACCAGCAGCATCCCGAAGGCCACGGATGGCGTGATGTAATCACCCAACAACCATACTGCGATGAAGGTAACGGCCGGCAGCACCAGAAACTGACTGCTGAGGCCAATGATGATCTTGCGCGGGTTCAGAAAAATATCCCTGAAACTCTCCCATTTTATCCCAAGCGACACACCAAACATGATAAATCCGATGGAAATATTCATGATGTGCAGGCTCCCCTGGCTGAAGTTAAGCCTTATGGAGTCGAGCAGAAGCAGATCGTCGTGCATGAAATCACCGGTTACTGTGAAAACCCTTTAACTGAATCCCTGTTGCGGAAATGCAAAATTCAAAAGTAGCGAATTCTGGCTGAACTGCAAAACCAACCCTATAGTGCTTGAACTTCAATCAGTAATGACGATTTTATGTTCCTGAAATTCAATGATATCGCCCGGTTTGAGTTTTTTACGTTTCTGAAGTTCAGTGTTTTGGTTTACCCTGATCAGGCCCGAGGTGATCATCAGGTTGGCTTCACCGCCGGATCCGGCGAGGTTAAGCAGTTTGAGCAGCTGATTCAGCTGGATGTATTCGTGGTTTTCAAGCCGGAATTCTTTCACCGTTTTCTGGGCTAAGATACAACAGTTCTGCCATATCAGCAATTACTGAATCGATGGTTCTTCTCACGCCATCTGCAGCTCACTCAGGCTTTTGTAAAGCCCGTTTTCTGAATTCATCAGTTCCTCATGCCTGCCGGTTTCCACTACGCGCCCCTGGTCGAGCACAAGAATCAGATCTGCCTTCCGGATGGTTGACAAGCGGTGGGCAATCACAATGGAGGTGCGTCCCTTCATCAGTTTTTCGAGGGCATCCTGCACCAGGCGTTCACTCTCCGAATCAAGCGAAGAGGTGGCTTCGTCGAGAATCAGGATTTTCGGGTTCTTCAGCACAGCACGGGCAATGGCCACCCGTTGGCGTTGTCCGCCCGAGAGTTGCATGCCTCTTTCGCCGACAATGGTATCCAGGCCTTCGGGGAAGCGGCTGATAAACTCCCATGCATTGGCTTTGCGGGCAGCGTCTTCGATCATGGCATCGGTGGCGCCGGTGCGGCCATAGGCGATGTTGTCGCGGATGCTTCCCCCGAACAGGTAGATGTCCTGAGGTACCACAGCCATCTGGCTTCGCAGCACCGAAAGGGGGATTTCACGGCTGTCAGTGTGGTCAAACAGCAGCTGGCCCGAAGTTGGTTCGAATAGCCTGAGCAACAGGGTTACCAGGGTAGATTTGCCGGCTCCGCTCGGGCCCACCAGGGCTACCAGCTTGTCGGGCTGAATGTCGAAACTCACCGAATCGAGTACCGTTGTTTCCTGACGTGACGGGTAGCTGAAACTCAGGTTGTCGGCCCGGATGGCCCCATGCAGCAGCCAGGCCGGACTCATGGTAATGGTTTCGTCAATGACTTCGGGTTCTTCGTTGAAGATATCGAGCAGATCTTCGGTGGCACCGATAAACTTCTGCACCCGTGCAAAAACATCGGCCAGTCCGCCGATGGTACCCCCGATGAAGACCGTATAAATCACAAACGAGAACAATTCTCCGGTGGCAATCTCACCCTGTCCGAGCAGGCTGGCCCCTTTCCAGATAACAGCCACCATGGTGCCGAAAATGCCGAGAATCACAAACGAAGAAAACGCTCCGCGCATGCGCCCGTTGGATATCCCCGTTTCGGCAATTTCGCGGGTTTTACGGCTGTAGCGTTTCATTTCGAAGAATTCGTTGGTAAACACCTTTACGGCTTGAATGCCCTGCAGGGTTTCTTCCACCACGGTATTGGATTCGGCTACCTGCGATTGGGCTTTCTTGCTGAGGCTGCGGATATAGCGGCCGAAAATTCCCACAAGAATCATGATTACCGGAAGAATCAGCAGCATAAACAGCGTCAGCTTCATAGAGGTAATCAACATCAGGGCGATACCGCCGGCAATGATGATGAGTTGCCTGATGAATTCGGCCATGGTTGAGGTAAGGGCATCCTGAAGCAGGGTAACATCGGCAGAAATCCTGGAATTGAGTTCTCCCACCCGCCGTTGCATATAAAATTTCATGGGTAGCCTGATCAGGTGGCTGAAGGCATGTTGCCGAAGATCGGACAGGGTGTTTTCGGTGACCCTCACAAACAACACAATACGGAAATAGGAAAAAACAGACTGGCCGATCACCAAACCGATCAGCAGCAGCGCGATGCGGTTGAGTTCTTCGGCCAGATTGCCCTGGTTGCCCGACTCAACGAGCTGACCCAGCAGCTTTGGAAAGGCAAGACTGGCGCTGCCCGAGAGCAGCAGGAATACCATCCCGAGGGCGTATTCCCATTTATAGGGTTTGAGATACCGGTAGAGTTTCAGCAGCTTGCGAAGCCCCTGAAGGGTAATTTTACGTTTCAGATTCTCGTCATTCATATTCTCAGCCAATCAAAGCAACACTATAACAGCCGGATGCTTTTAATGTTGTATCCGGAGGCGAATCTTGCTGATTGCAATGGAAAACCTCCTGAACTGGCCTGGTCCACAATCATGTGAGCGGATTTCCCGAATGATGAATTCCGTGCCTGATTGTGGATAGAAACAAGGAAGGCGGGTTTTAGAAACCCGCCTTGCCTTAACCAACCACCAATTGTATATCAAACCAAAAGTTTAATACCCAATATTTTGTTCTGCTTTTGAGTTGTTGCGCATCTCGTCCTGCGGAATCGGGAAGACTTCGTGTTTGCCGGCGACAAACCCGAGCGATCCGAGGGCTGCCGGAGCGTCGCCCCAGCGCACGAGGTCGAGGAAACGGACTCCTTCGAAGCAGAGTTCAAGTTCACGTTCTTTTTTAATGGCTTCCATAATGTCGCCCTGATAGCTGCCAAGTCCTGCGCGGGTCCTTACCTGGTTGAGGTAAGTCGCTGCTTTGGTGTCGTTGCCCGACATATGATAGGCTTCAGCCGCCATCAGCAGTACATCAGCATAGCGGATCAGGCGGAGGTTGGTTCCGTAGTTGAGTTCAGCTACAGCACCGTTTTCCCCGTTGGTTTCATCCATCCGGGTTCCGTATTTAACCCTGATGCAACCGTCCCAGCCCCAGGAGCTTTCGTTGGTCCAGTCGCCACCCTGTGCCCTGAGATCGGCCAGCGAAAGAACCGAAGCCGGTTTTCTTACGTTGTCGCCGGCAGCCACAAAAGCATCATACAGCCGTTGCTTCGGGTAATTGAATCCCCAGCCGCCGATCAGTCCGGTGGTGCCTGCCTGGAAATAGTCTCCACGCGGGCCGGTGAGCTGCCAGGTGATGTTGTTCTCCATGGCCCTGTTGCCACCCCACTGGAAGGTGCCCCAGTCGTAACCGCGGGTAGTAACATACGATACTTCGAAGAGCGACTCAACACCGAATTCAGAATCTTTCAGGAACAATGTTGAATAATCTTCCTGAAGTGCATAAACCCCTGAAGTGATTACCGATTCAAAAGCAGCCGCTGATTCGGGATATTTTTTGGCATAGAGGTAGCATTTTCCGAGCAAGGCCTGTGCAGCACCCTTCGAGGCTCTGAAAACATCTTCAGCAGCGTATTGATTCTTCAGCGGAAGATCTTCAATGGCTTCGGTGAGGTCTTTGGCTGCCTGCTCGTAAATGGCTGAAGCATTTACAAATGGCTGACTGTATTCGCTTGGTGTGAGCTCGGTAAGAATCAGCGGCCCTTTTCCAAACATGGAGGCAATTTCAAAATAGAAATAAGCACGCAGGAATTTGGCTTCGGCAATGATCTGTTTACGCAAATCTGTTTCGGGTTGTACGTTGTTGATTACCAGATTGGCGCGGTAGATACCGTAATAGTTCGACTGCCACACTGCAGAGATCGGTGCATTGCTCGGTCCATAGGTGTAGGCTCCCAATTCCTGATAGGGGGGCTGATCACCGGCATCACCACCCCCAACGTTCGATTCGTCGGATGGGAAGGTTTTTACGAGGTACGAACTGTTCCAGTCGCGGGCATTGGACCACTGCAGAATGTCGTAGGTTGCCATAATGGCCATGGTGGCATCCCGGTCGGTTTTATAAAACAACTCAACCGACATCTTGCCAATGGGATCAACTTCCAGAAAATCCTTGCTGCAACCTGAAAAGAGCACGATCAGGGCAAGGCTTGTTAACACTTTTATCTTGGTTTTCATTGGTTCAGATTTTTTAAATTTCTCATTAAAGTTTTCATTTACAATTCCGTCATCACAGAGTGCATGTCAAACCAAACATGATCTTCCTTGGAGTTGGGTAGAATCCGCGGTCGATACCCTGGCCGAGATCGTTGTTGCTTCCTGCTGCAGGATCCATTCCCGGATAGTTGGTGAATGTAAAATAGTCATCCAGAGAAACATACAGACGAAGGTTCTGAACCAGGTTTTTCATGGCGGTTTTCGGGATTGAATAGCCAAGTTGGATTTGCCTGATTCTGACATACGAGCCCTTGAATATCATCAGGTCGCTGTTGTAGATGTAGGGGTTTGACTGATCTGCCCGTGGTCTTTCGTTCGTGCTGCCTTCTCCGGTCCAGCGTTCGTCAAAGAAGAATTGCGGACGGTTGGAAGTTGAACGGTCGTAGCGGTTCCATCCCATGAGCACATCCTGACCATGAACGCCCTGCAGGAAGACGTGCATATCAAATCCCTTGTAGCTGAAGTTCAGGTTGGCTCCCCAGATGAATTTGGGGTGAGGACTTCCGATAAAGGTCTGATCTTCGTTGTTGATGAGGTTGTCGCCGTTGGTGTTAACCACAATGGGATCTCCCGGAACCGGATTGTAACCGGCCAGTCCGCCATTGGCAGCTTTGTAAGCATCAATTTCAGCCTGATTCTGGAAAATGCCGTTGGTTTCGTATCCACGGAAATACCAGATCGGGTTGTTCAGCTCGAGGTAAGTGGCTGTCCAGCCGGTACCTACTGAAACACCACTTACCCTGTCGAGCAGCGGGTTGAGGTAGGTGATCTCATTTTTAAGCCATGAGAAGTTTGAACTTACATCATACCTGAATTCATTGCTGTAATCACGGTAACCGAGCTCAAGCTCAACACCGCTGTTGGTAACATCACCGGCATTGACGAACGGTGCTTTGTTGCCCACCGATGAAGGAGGAGTTCCCGGTACCAGCAGGTCGCGGGTAACCTTGTTGAAATAGTCGAATCCAATGGTGAGTTTATCACCCAGCATATTCAGGTCGAAACCAAGGTCAAACTGCTCGCTGGTTGCCCATTTCAATTCAGGATTTGCAAGGAGTTCGGGTTCTGCCCCGGTATAAAAACCGCCGCCTGGTTTCGGATACTGTATACCTGATGAAGTGATCAATGAACGGAACTGGTCGGGTCCGAGACCTGAAAGGTTGCCGTTGGCGCCCCAGGAAGCCCTGATTTTCATGAAATCGATGAGGGCGATGTTCCAGAAGTCTTCGCGGGAGATGATCCAGCCGGCAGATACCGACGGGAAATTGCCCCAGCGCTGGTCGGGATGCAGCAGGGATGTTCCGTCGCGGCGGATGATGGCACTCAGGAGGTACTTGCTGTCGTATTCATACGATGCCCTGGCGAAATAGCTGCTGGTGCGCGTGTCAAGAAGGCTGCCGGCAACTTTTCCATCAATTTCCACGCTTCCGTGCTGGGCATAATTGTCATCTTCAGAGAACATAGGTCCTGAGAAGGTATTGATGTATTTGTGGGTGTACTGTTTGGCCGAAATACCGGCAACAGCGCTGATGTTGTGCTTTCCGAAAGTATTATCGTAAGAAACGTAATTTTCCCACATCCAGGTGAACCAGGCGTTGGTATTGTCGCGCAGGTTGGCCTGTGAGTTCATCCTTTCGGAAGAGAACCAGTAGGTAGGATACCAGGTGTGGAACAGCTGGTTGTTAATGTCGGCACTGGCCCTGGTGGTGATGTGGAACCCTTTCCATGATTTATCACCGAGGGTGAGGAACATATTGCCCATAAATTTGTCTTCCGTAGTACCCCCTTTGGCCAGTTCAATCAGGGCCATAGGGTTGGCGATCTCGCCTTTTACATAAGGAGAAAGACCGTAGTAAAGGCCGTCAGCGTTGCGGAGTAAGGTGTTCCCGGCATTCAGTGCATCCTGGGCAAAGGAAGGTAAAGCGCCGCTGTAGGTAACCGGTGTAAGGGGATCCATCATGAGAGCCGATGAAACAATGCCACCGAATTCAGAATCTTCGGTGATCGAATTCTTGTTAATGTGGTTGTAGGTAAGATTGGCACCGGCTTTTACCCAGGGTTTAACCTGCTGGGTGATGTTGGTCCTCATTGAGAAACGCTCATAGTGCGACTTGTCGCCCCCGATTACGCCATTCTGGCCGGTATAAGACCCTGAAATATAATAATTCCCGGTTTCTGTTGCTCCGTTGAACGCCAGATGATGACGCTGGAGCAAAGCCGGATTGAGGGTTTCTTCCATCCAGTTGGTGTTCAGGTTGGCACCTTCATTGATTTCAATACCTACATTGGCTTCGTTCATCCAGGTTTTGTAGCTCTCTGCGTTCATCGGTTCTGTATATTTTCCGATGCTCTGTGAGCCGATCTGCATACTGTATTCCAGCCGGCCGGCTCCTTTGCTGCCGCTTTTTGTAGTAACCAGTACGACACCATTGGCGGCTTCGGCCCCGTAGATAGCTGCCGATGCAGCATCCTTAAGAACAGTGATGGATTCTACATCGTTGGGATCGATGTTGTCGATGTTGCCCGAAACCATTCCATCAATCACATAGAGGGGTTGTGTATTTGTGTTGGTGGCAACACCGCGGATAACAACTTTTTGTGTAGATCCGGGTGCTCCCGAAGTTGAACTTACATTTACACCGGCGATTCTGCCCTGAAGAGCCTGACCAACCGTAGTGGTCGGCAGCTGGGCGAGCTCCTTGCTGTTAACATTTGATATTGCACCTGTAATGTTGGCCCGCTTCTGCATTCCGTATCCGACAACCAGTACTTCTTCAAGCCCTACCACGGACTCTTTTAAAACGATGGTTTCTTTAACGCCGGATTTCAGCTCTTTGTCGGTACTTTCAAAACCAATCATTGAGAATGTGAATGTGCCACTCTGCTTGTCGATTGTAAGCTGGAAAGTGCCATCTACATTGGTTACGGTTCCTTTCGTTGTTCCTTTCAAAACAACATTAACTCCAGGCAGCGATGCGCCGCTTTCATCCTTAACGGTCCCGGAGAAGTTGAACAATCCCTGTGCTGATGATGTAATTGAAACACTCATTAAGAGTATTCCAGCCATCAATACACTCCTTTTTAGGAGCCGGCACGATTCAATTAATTTGTAAAAAATTGATTTCATGTGCATTGTGTTTAGTTTGGTTGTTTGTATTGGTGTGTTAATGCAACATTTATTAATAGTGTAAAATGTACACAAACGCAAATATACAGAGTTTTTTAATGAAACAACTGTTTTGTTAAAATTGGTTAATATTTAGAAGGATTCTAAATAGCGCTTGGTGTTCAACGACTGAATCTGGAGTGCAAGTTAACAGTCCGGAATCGCGGTATGCATATTAAAATATTAATAATGAATGTTATATAATTGGTATGATCGATGAATTTGCTGAATTTCCTTCTTTGTCTGATCTGATTTGCAATGAGAATTTTTATTATTTTTATAATGGATAAACATCATGGATATTCGGAAATCATACTTATCTTTGCATTGTGTAATAAATACGCATTATAATGGAAGCCATTATCAGCAACATTTCTGTAGACTGTGTCATCTTTGGTTTTGATAACAATACCCTTCAGGTGCTGCTTACCAAAAGAGAGTTGAAGGATAGGGAGACCGGGGAGCTCCTCATTGCAGATTACACCCTGCAGGGCCACCATATACTCGTGGGGGAAAATATTGACGATGCTGCGAAAAGGGTACTCAAAGACAAAACGGGGCTGGAGAATATCTACCTTGAGCAGTTTCAGACATTCGGGGATATCAACAGGCTCAGGCGTCCTAAGGATCAGTTATGGCTGAAGACCATGTACCCCATGGTGAGCGACCACGTAGTTTCTGTCTGCTACTATTCACTGGTCGACAGTACAAAAGTAAACCCCGACCTGCAGCATCCTTATTCCAGCTGGTTTCCTGTTGATCAATTGCCCGAACTGGGTTTTGATCACGAAGAAATGATCTCCATGGCTCTTGAATACCTGCGGAACAAGCTGTGGCGCGAGCCTGTCGGATTTGAACTCCTGCCGGATAAATTCACCCTGTCGCAACTTCAGAGCCTCTATGAGGCCATTTTGAATACCGAAATTGACCGGAGAAATTTCTGGAAGAAGGTTTCTCAGATGAAATTTGTTATACCGCTCGACGAGAAGCATAAAGCCGGCAGCAGAAAAAAAGCGCAGGCCTTTATTTTCAGTAAGGATGTTTATGAACGGACCCGGAAGGACAAACTGACTTTATCCTACTGATTGAAACAGTGAGAAAAGGGGTGCTGCCCCCATTATACCAGCAATTTGACAGACAGGCGAAGTCCCCGGTGTCTGTAATGCCGGAATAACTTAAAAAACGCTATACCATGAAACCAGCAGGCAGGATCAGCATCGGTGAAAAAATCGGTTATGCATTGGGAGATGGTGCGGCCAACATCGCCTGGAGGGGCGTCGCCACCTTTCTGTTTGTCTTTTATACCGATGTTTTCGGGATCAGTCCGGTCGCTGTGGGGGTGCTCATGCTGGTTGCCCGTTTCAGCGACGGGATTACCGATGTGCTGATGGGGATCATCGGAGACCGCACCAATACAAAGTACGGTAAGTTCAGACCCTGGATATTGTGGACAGCCATTCCACTGGGCATCGTGCTGTCGTTGTTGTTCACCACGCCTGATCTGACCACTGAGGGCAAGATCATCTATGCCTACATCACCTATATTCTTTTCACGCTCATATACACAGCCAACAATATCCCCTATGGTGCCCTGATGGCGGTGATTACCGGAGATGACAAAGAGCGCACGGTGATCGGATCATACCGCATGGTGGGTGCTTTTGCCGGCGGGATGATTGTTCAGGGAGCCCTGCTTTTCCTGGTTGCGCAGTTCGGAAATGTCAATCCGGATGTCACCCTTACACAGCTCGAACCGGATAAATACCGCGTTGAAGTATCAGCACCCCGTGACGTTGAAAACGTGAACATCAAGACAAAAAACGGAGTTGCGCTCTTTTCTGCCATTGATCAGGCCGGCAATCCTGCTGCTGCTCCGGTAAGTTCTGTAAGTTTTGCGATGAAAGCCGGTACTGTTTATTCATTTCTCGTAAAGGGAGAATCCGGTCTCACTGCTGAAGAAATTTCAATCATCGACCAGAAGAGGGGTTATAGCCATTCCATTTACCTGATGTCAGTTTTTCTGGCCCTTTTTATGTTTATCACTTTCTATTCCACCCGTGAGCGGATCAGGCCACCCAAGGACCAGAAGGCAGACCTGAAACAGGATTTAAGGGATCTCATCCGGAATAAGCCCTGGCTTGTATTGCTGGTTATCGGATTGCTCTTTAATGTTTACAATTCAATAAAACAGGGCATCGTTGTTATCTATTTTACACATTACCTCAACAACCAGTTGCTGGCGGGCACATATCTGGTAGGGCTGATGGTAGCTTCCATTGCCGGGGCAATGGTAACCGGATTTCTTGGGCGTAAAATGGGCAAGCGCAACCTCTTTATTGCTGCCCTGATTTTTTCGGGACTTGTCAATGCACTGCTGGTTTTCTGCAATCCTGGCGACCTTTACCCGATTTTTGCGCTGGGCATGGTCTCCGAATTTGCTTCTGCCATCTTCCCGACCCTGTTTTTCGCCATGTTGGGCGATGCCGCCGATTTTTCAGAGTTCAGAACCGGGCGGAGAGCAACCGGGTTGGTCTATTCTGCCGGATCCTTTGCCACCAAATTTGGCGGAGGAATCGCCGGGGCCATCATCGGACTGATTCTTGGTGCTTATCATTACAGCGGGCACGATTCAGTTGCCATTCAGGGTGCCATTCCTGGAATCCGGATGCTGATGAGCTGGATACCGGCTCTGGTAGCTTTCATCGCCGCTGCCCTGATGACGCTTTACCCGCTTACGGGGCAGAAAATGGATGAAATTACCGTTACCCTGGCCTTGAGAAGAGCCGGGGAGAATGAAGAAATTACTCAAACAGATCAGCATCAGGTTAATTAACCACAACAATTATGAAATTCGGCTTTTTCGACGATTCACGCAAGGAATACGTCATCACCAACCCCCGCACTCCTTACCCGTGGATCAATTATCTGGGAACGGGTGATTTCTTCAGCATAGTCTCCAACACCGGCGGCGGATACAGCTTTTACAAGGATGCACGCCTGCGCCGCATTACCCGTATCAGGTACAACAATGTTCCCCTTGACGACGGTGGCAAGTACTTTTACATTAACGATAGCGGTACCCTTTGGTCGCCCGGTTGGAAACCGGTGAAAAAGATGCCTGATTCTTATGAATGCCGTCATGGTATTGGCTATACGCTGATCAGAAGTGAACTCAATAATCTTCAGGCGGAAGTGCTGTATTTTGTCCCAATGGGGTTTGATGGTGAGGTGATCAGGCTGAGGCTGAAGAACAACGGAAACAGCCCCAGGCCGCTGAAAATTCACTCATTTGCTGAGTGGGCCCTGTGGGATGCCCAGGACGATTCAACCAATTTTCAGCGGAATTTCAGCACCGGAGAAGTCGAGGTTGAGGGTTCCTGTATCTATCACAAGACCGAATACCGTGAGCGCAGGAACCACTATGCATTCTATTCTGTTAACACCCCCCTGAGTGGTTTTGATACTGACCGGGAGACTTTCCTGGGCTTATACAATGGTTTTGATCTGCCTGAAATGGTCACCAACGGCTGCAGTGGTGATTCGGTTGCCCATGGCTGGTCTCCGGTGGCCTCGCATTTCATTGAAACTGAACTCTTACCCGGTGAAGAGAAGGATTTTATTTTCATCCTTGGTTATGTTGAAAATGACCCCGAAAACAAGTTTATTGCTCCGGGGGTGATCAACAAGGCGGGCGCCTATGAAATGATGGACCGTTTTGCCTCCTCGCAGCAGGTAGACGAAGCCCTTGACCAGCTGAAAGCCTTTTATGGTGAGATGATGGAGAAACTCCAGGTCACAACCGGCGACGATAAACTCGACCGCATGGTGAATGTCTGGAATCAGTACCAGTGCCTGATCACCTATTTCTTTTCAAGGAGTACTTCCTATTTCGAATCGGGTATCGGCCGGGGCATGGGATTCAGGGATTCGAACCAGGACATTGCCGGTATGGTTCATCTGAATCCGCAGTGGGCCAGGCAAAGGATCCTTGAACTGGCCAGCACCCAGCTTCCCGATGGCAGTGCCTACCACCAGTACCAGCCGCTCACAAAAAAAGGGAATCACGACATCGGGGGCAACTTCAACGACGATCCCCTCTGGCTAATTTTCTCCGTTTCAGCATACCTCAGGGAAACCGGTGACTGGTCGCTGCTTGAAGCCGAAGCCCCGTTCGACAACAACGGCAATGAAGCTTCTGTTTTTGAGCATATTAAACGATCGTTCTATCATGTGGTGAATCATCTTGGGCCGCATAACCTTCCGCTCATCGGCAGGGCCGACTGGAACGACTGCCTCAACCTGAATTGTTTCTCCGATCAGCCGGGTGAACCCTTTCAGACAACGGCCAACAAATCGGGGAATACGGCTGAATCCATCATGATTGCCGGGATGTTTGTGCTTTACGGAGCTGAATTCGTGACCATCTGTGAGCTAACCGGACGTAATCAGGAAGCCATCAATGCACAGATAGAAATCGACAAAATGAAATACGCCATCGATGCCCATGGGTGGGATGGCAACTGGTTCTTACGGGCTTACGATTACTACGGAAACAAAGTCGGCAGCCATGAAAATGAAGAGGGTAAAATTTTCATTGAATCACAGGGCTTTTGTATTATGGCCGGCATCGGCCTCGATGACGGCCGGGCAAAGCTTGCCCTGCAGAGTGTCGGCGAGCGCCTGGCTACTCCTTACGGTATTGTGCTTGTAAATCCGGCTTATACCAGGTATCAGCTCCACCTCGGGGAGATCTCCTCCTATCCGCCGGGTTATAAGGAGAATGCGGGGATTTTCTGCCACAACAATCCCTGGATCATCATTGCAGAAACCATGGCAGGCAACAACGACCTGGCATTTGACTACTACCGGCGCATTACACCAGCCTATCTTGAAGACATCAGCGATCTGCATAAAACTGAACCGTATGTCTATTCCCAGATGATAGCCGGAAAAGATGCTGCACGGCCGGGTGAAGCGAAAAATTCGTGGTTAACCGGCACTGCAGCATGGACTTATTATGCTGTCAGTCAGTATATTCTAGGTATCAGGCCCGATTATAAAGGACTTACCATTAACCCGTGTTTGCCATCCTCCATCAGTGAATTTTCCGCCATCCGGAAATTCAGGGGGAATAATTATCACATCACGGTGAAGAATATGGGCGGGAATCATGTATCTTGCTTAGTCAACGGAAAGCCCTGGAGTGGACCCTTGCCCTGCGATTCAACAGACGTGGATTACGATGTACTCATCATATTAAACAATTAAAAATGAAACAGATAAGAAGCAGAGTGCTCCGGAAACTGGTGCCATTGTTTTTTTTGTCAGGCATCTTTATGGTGATTGTTTCCTTTACCGGAGGAGTAAACAAAGAACAGGAAAAGGCCATGGAAACGAAAATCAGGGAACTGCTTTCAAAGATGACGCTGGAGGAGAAGCTCGGCCAGCTGAACCAGTTCTCAAATCCTTACGTGTCAACCGGCAGTAGTGAAAGTAACAGGACCAATGAGAATTACGATGAGATGATCCGCAAAGGACAGGTCGGTAGTTTTCTGAATGTACTCGGGGCCAGGGAAACCATGCGGCTGCAGAAAATTGCCGTGGAAGAATCCCGTCTGGGGATTCCGCTGATTTTTGGCTACGATGTTATTCATGGGTTTAAGACCCTGTTTCCGATTCCTCTGGCCGATGCATCAAGTTTCGACCGTGAAGCAATGGAAAAGGCGGCCCGCATTGCGGCCATTGAAGCAGCAGCCAACGGCCTTCACTGGACTTTCGCTCCCATGGTCGATATTTCACGCGATCCGCGCTGGGGACGTATTATGGAAGGCGCCGGTGAAGATGTGTACCTTGGTGAACAGGCTGCCATTGCCCGGGTTCGTGGTTTTCAGGGCAGCAATTTAGCCGATGCCAATACCATAGCCGCCTGTGCCAAGCATTTCGCAGCCTATGGAGCTCCGGTCGGAGGCAGGGATTACAACGCCGTTGAACTATCGGATCGTATGCTGTATGACGTTTACCTGCGTCCCTATAAAGCCGCTGTGGATGCCGGTGTGGCCACTTTTATGTCTTCCTTCAACACCGTTGGTGGGATCCCTGCTTCAGGCGATCACTGGCTGCAAACAGAAGTTTTGCGCAATCAGTGGGGATTTCAAGGTTTTGTGGTTTCCGACTGGGCTTCCGTTGCCGAACTCCTGTATCACGGAAGTGCTGAGAATCCTTACATGGCCGCGTATTATGGCCTGAACGCCGGCGTGGATATGGACATGATGGGAAAACTCTACCTGGATTATGGCAAGCAACTGATTGACGATAAGAAGATTACCATTCAACAGATCGACGAAATGGTCAGCCGGATTTTAAAGGTGAAATATCAGCTGGGACTCTTTACCAATCCCTTTCAGTATTGCGATGAGAAAAAACAGCAGGAGCTAACGCTGAATCCGGCTCACCTGGCAGCCTCGCGTGACATTGCTACCAAATCGGTGGTTTTGCTGAAAAACGAGGGAAACGTGTTGCCGCTGACTTCAAAAACACGCAGGATCGCTGTCATTGGCCCTCTTGCTGCCGATAAAGATGCCCCGTTGGGTAACTGGAGGGGGACTGCCGAAGCAGGAACCGCTGTTTCACTCTTAGAGGGGATGAAGGCTGCTGCAGGCAGTCAGTTTGAAATTCTGTATGCTGAAGGGTGCAAGCTCACCACCAATTACCCGCATACCTTCTTCTCGCCGGTGGAGATCAACACGAACGATCGCAGCGGTTTTGAGGAAGCTTTAGCTGTAGCCCGCAAAGCGGATGTCGTGGTTGTTGCGCTTGGCGAAACGGCCTATATGTCGGGCGAATGCCGCAGTTACGCCGATATCTCCCTCAAAGGTCTGCAGGTTGAACTGCTCCGTGAGATCAAAAAAACCGGAAAGCCAGTGGTACTTACCCTGTTCAACGGACGGCCATTGGTACTTACCGATGCTGTGGACTATGCCGATGCCATTCTCAACTGCTGGCTGCTGGGGTCAGAATCGGGAAATGCCATTGCCGATGTCCTCTTCGGGAAAGTCAATCCTTCGGGCAAGCTACCTGCCTCTTTTCCGGTTCATGTTGGACAGGTACCGGTGTTTTATGAAGAATACAGCACCGGAAGACCCTATAATCCTGATCCGAACGGCTTCAGCACCAAATACCGCGACATCCCGAATGCACCCCTTTTCCCCTTCGGTTTCGGACTCAGCTACACTACATTCTCTTACAGCAATCTGGAACTCAGTGCCGCAGAAATTCCGATGAACGGAACGCTGACCATAAAAGCTACGGTCACAAACACCGGTAATTACGACGGAGAAGAAGTTGTGCAGCTTTATGTCCGCGATGTGGTGGGAAATGGGGTTGCAAGACCAGTGCTGCAACTGAAAGGGTTTGAGAAAGTGATGATAGCAAAAGGTAATAGCAAACAAATCACTTTCACCATCCGCCCCGAAGACCTGGCCTTTTACCGCCTCGATAAGAAGTTTGCCCCCGAAGCCGGTAAGTTTCTGGTTTTTGTCGGAACTTCCTCCGACAATCTACCGTTGAAAGGAGAATTTGAGCTGAAGGATTAAGGCAGTTTTTGCGGATCAACGATACTTCAAGGATGAACCACAGCTCTGAAACCGGAAGGCTGCACCTGGTTGATGCCCTCAGGGGATTTGCCATCGCTTCCATCATGCTGCTGCACAACATCGAACATTTCGATTTTTACTATTTTCCGGAAAACCTGCCGGCATGGATGAAAGCCAGCGATGCGGTGATCTGGGAGGTATTGTTTTTTCTGTTCAGCGGAAAATCGTTTGCCATGTTCGCCTTGCTCTTTGGCCTGACTTTCTTTATCCAATCAGACAATCAGGCGAAAAGGGGAAAGGATTTCAGCGGCAGGTTTGCCTGGAGAATGGTGTTGCTGTTTGGGTTTGGAATGATCAATTCCGCATTTTTCCAGGGTGATATTCTGACCATTTATGCGGCCATCGGACTGCTGCTCATCCCCCTTTCACGGCTTCCGGACCGGTATGGGCTGTTTGTTGCTGTATTATTGTTGCTTCAGCCGCTGGAGATTTACCACTTTTTCCAGACGATGCAGCATCCGCAGATGACCACCGGAGACCCTTTATCGTGGACCTATTTCGGGAAATCAGCCAGCTACCTGAGCGGAAACTCATTCGCTGCAACTGTAGCCGGCAACCTCACCAACGGGAAGAAAGCGGTGCTGCTGTGGAATTATGAAAACGGGCGGTATTTCATGATCCTTGGCCTTTTTCTGCTCGGGATGCTGGCGGGCAGGAAAAAACTGTTCCTTTGGTCAACACATCGCAGCAGATTCTGGAGACGCGTCCTTGTGTCCTCCTCTTTGGTATTTCTGCCGTTGTTTTTTGTGCTCAGAATCTATGTATCACAGATTGGGAGCCGGGCTATCCGCGATTCGGCGGCCATCCTGCTCGGGAGTTGGGCCAACCTGGCATTCATGCTGGTACTTGTTTCCGGCTTCAGCCTGCTGTATCATTCATCCAGATTTCACAGGCTGCTCAACGTTTTTGCCCCGATGGGCAGAATGAGCCTCACCAACTATGTACTGCAGTCGGTGGCCGGTGCCTTTATTTACTATGGTTTCGGGCTGGGACTCTATCAATACACCGGTGCTACCTATGGTCTTATGATCGGTGTTTTGTTAACCGTTATCTTTGCTGGTTTCTGCACCTGGTGGAGCAGGAATTACCGGCATGGGCCCCTGGAAGGCATCTGGCACAGAGCCACCTGGATAGGAAGCGATAAAAAATAGCGTATATGGTGGATTCACGGAAGTCAGGAGTCAGGTGCAAATTATTGGGATTGGTAGTTATCTTCCTGATTCTGTTTGTTTTGACAGAAACAGCCTGGTCACAGAAACAGCCTGGACTTTTTCTCAACGGACCCGTTGCTGAAAAGCTGGCAGATGGTTTCGCCTTCACCGAGGGGCCGGCTGCCGACAGCGCGGGCAATGTATATTTCACCGATCAGCCCAACGACCGGATTTATGTCTGGACAACTGACAATCACCTGGAATTGTTTCTCGACAGCACCGGGAGGGCCAATGGCCTGTACTTCGATGCCTCAGGCAGGCTGTTGTCGTGCTCCGATATGAACAATGAACTCTGGCAGATTGGCCCGGGGAAAAAGATTGACGTACTGGTGAAAGATGCTGAAGGCAAAAAGCTGAACGGCCCCAATGACCTTTGGGTTCATCCATCCGGACGGATCTACTTTACCGATCCGCTCTACGTGCGGCCTTACTGGACACGCAACCCCGCAACCCAGCAGGATGGGGAAAATGTATGGATGCTCGGGCCCGACCGCAAACCCCTGAAAAAAGCTGCTGTAGGATTTGTCAGGCCAAACGGGATCATCGGAACACCCGATGGTAAATACCTGTATGTTGCAGACATCGGGGCCGGTAAAACCTATGTGTTTACCATAATGCCGGATGGAAGCCTTACAAACCGGAAGCTGTTTGCTGAAATGGGCTCCGATGGTATGACCCTCGATGAAAAGGGCAATGTTTACCTCACTGGCAACGGGGTTACAGTTTTCAGCCGAAAGGGCAGAAAAATAGCCCACATCCCGGTGGAGGCTGCCTGGACTGCCAATGTGTGCTTCGGGGGCAACGATGGAAAAACCTTGTTTATTACTGCATCGGAATGTCTGTTTGCAGTCAGGATGAAAGTAAGAGGGGCTGGGCCTGTTTGCCGGCGCCACCGATAAGGCAGATTTCTGTGTTACCAGGGAACGATTCTGCCTTTTGCAGATACTCTGCGATTGACCAAGAAGCTTGAATGAATCACATTTTAAGCGGGCTGATTTTTTTCAACCAACCATTTTGAATCTTTCCCATTCTTTTTCCATCGAAAACTTTGGTCCCCTGAGGATATATACAGGCGTTTCCCTCTGCGGGCGGGTACAGTCGGGGCAACAGACCATGCCTGCGGTTTCCACGCTTTCAAACAAGGTTTTTACCTCTTCCGTATCGATTCAGACAGCGATGTATGTTTTTACTGAATCGGATGGTGGCCCCCATGTATGAAATGTATTGTGTGTAGCATAAACGGCTGGGTACCCGAGCTCAAACCATAAAGTTCGAGGGCGCCGGCATGACCGTAATCTGATGAAATGATCACGGCATTGTTTCTTTCAGCAGCCGGAAGGGATTGATAAACCCCGGCAACTTCAACGGCCAGGTCGTACCAGCCCAGGCGATCGGCCAGCCACTGGGGAACCGGTTCGCCTTGTTTACCCTGACAAAGCAGTACATTTCTGTGAATCCCGGATATTCTGTACCGACAATGTGGTTCCTGTTCAGGTAAACTGAACAGGGTTTCATCCTGTGAAATCCGCCGTTGACCGATTCTCTTTTTTATTTTGCTGCCAGTGATCGTAGCTTCGCTGACTGTTAGTTACTTTTTTATGGGAAACAAGAACATCTGCCCCTGGTGGATGGGGTATTTTTTAATCAGTCCGGTGAGGAATTTTTCTCACAAGCCTGAGGCTATTCTAGGGCCATATCTGAAACCGGGTATGAAAGGTGTAGATTATGGAAGTGCCATGGGGTACTTCAGCCTTCCCATGGCCAAACTGGTAGGGGAAGATGGGATGGTTTACTGTATCGACATTCAGCCGAAGATGCTCCATAAACTCAATGACAGGGCGGTAAAACAGGGGTTATCGGGTATAATCAGGCCTGTGCTGGTAAAAGAAGGTGAATCTCTCGGGTTCCTGAACGGATTAATCGATTTCGTACTGCTGTTTGCCGTGGCCCATGAGGTTGACGATCAGCCCAAACTCTTTGCTGAACTGGCTGCCATGATGAAAACCGGTGCTGTCCTGCTGTTTGCCGAACCCGCCGGACACGTGAAACCCGCTGAGTTCAGTCAGTCGGTGCAGCTTGCTTTACAGGCGGGGCTGGTTAAGGCTGGTGACCCACAGATAAGTCGGAGCATGAGTGTTTTGCTCAGGAAAGACGAAGCACCCTTTCTCTGACGGCATGCATCGTGATTATTGCCAGCTTTGTGCCACTTGCTGACGGAGGCCTCCGACCATTCCCTTCTCCAGGGCTAATCCCCGGCTTGTCAATAAGCCACCACTGAGGCTGTAAGCTTACTTTTCGTAATTTCGCAGCTCATAAAACGCTGAATGAGGGCAGATTTTTTCCGCAAATACCGTCTCTGGCTGTTGCTGGGCCTCTCGGCCGTGGTGCGCCTGCTCATTGCAGCCACCACCGAACTGGGCAACGACGAGGTGTATTACATCAATTACGCCCTTTATCCCGATCTCAGCCACTTTGATCACCCGCCCATGGTCGGATGGTTTATACAGCTGTTCAGCCTCAACCTGCTCTTCAGCAGCGAATTGTTTATCCGGCTGGGGGCCGTTGTCGCGGGAACGATCAATACCTGGCTTATTTACCTGATCGGGAAAGCTGTTCACGATGCGCTTACCGGATGGTATGCCGCCCTGCTCTACACGGTTTCCTTTTATACGTTTGTGATATCAGGCATTTTCATGATGCCCGACGCCCCGCAGACTCTCTTTTGGCTGCTCACCCTGCTGTTTATACTGAAGGCCTTCCAGCAGGGACCCGGAAAGATTTCTTCAGGAAACAGGCTGCTGCTGGCCGGTGCGGCCGGCGGACTGGCTATCCTGTCAAAATACACCTCAGTGTTCCTGTTTGCCGGTATCGGCCTGTATGTTCTCATCTTTGACAGGCGCTGGCTCAGGATGTGGCAGACCTATGCTGCGGTGGCCATCGCTGCTGCCCTTTTTCTGCCGGTTGTTGTTTGGAATTTCCGGTATGATTTCGTGAGTTTCTCCTTTCACAGCGAAAGGGTAGAGGTGGTAAAAACCGTTCTGCGTCCCGACCTTTTTGGCATTGAGCTCGTTGGGCAGATCTTTTACAACAATCCGTTTGTATTTGGTCTCATCGTAGCAGCGCTCATCGCTTTTTCCCGGAAACGTCTTACCGGAAAACCGGCCGCACTCCGTTTGCTTGTCTCTGTTGCACTGCCGGTTATTCTGCTGTTTCTGGGGTTTTCCCTGTTCCGCCGCACCCTCCCGCACTGGACCGGACCGGCATACATGACCCTGATGCCACTGGCTGCTTACTATCTGCGTTCCATCAGCACAAGGCACAATGCGGCATCTTCATTTCCTGTGTTGCTCAGATGGGCGACAGGTTTTTTACTCATTGTACTCACGGGAGCTTTACTGCAGATCAACGAAGGCTGGTTTCTGAACAAAGGCATTGATAAAAGTTCAGGTAAAAGGATGGGAATCAAAGACATCACACTTGACATGTACGGTTGGAAACAACTAAGCACAGGGTTCAGCCGGATATACCACAGCGATACTTCATCGGGACGTATGAATCGGGATGCCATCATCCTGTCGCAGCGGTGGTTTCCGGCAGCCAACCTCGATTATTACGTGGCACGCCCGTCGGGTATCCGCCTGCTCACGCTGGCTGAGCTTGAACGTACCCACAAATACGCCTGGATAACCCAGGACCGTGGCGGTTTTGAGCCCGGGATGGATGCCTATTTCTTTTCATCAAGCTACGACTTTGCCGACCCGGCGCCGCTGTACAAAGATTATTTTGAAGTGATAGATAAACCTGATACCATTCCGGTTTTCCGGAATCAGAAGCTAGTGATGTACCACTATGTCTGGCGGCTGCACAACCTGAAGGCCCTTCCGCCCGCCCGCCTTGACGGGAAGGACGTAGCTGGCAAAAAGTAAAACTGCTGATTTTTCAGGATATTTCCTTTAAAAATCAGCAGTTCAACCGGTTATTCTCCAGGATCACGTGAAGTTACCTGAAATGAATGGAATTCTGATGAAACAGGTTTCCGTTCAGATCATTTTTGACGGCACAACCCACTCATCAAACTGTTCGCTGGTCAACAGTCCGAGGGCAATGGCTGCTTCCCTGAGTGTGCTGCCTTCGGCATGGGCTTTTTTGGCAATTTTGGCCGCATTTTCATACCCGATGTGGGTATTCAGGGCGGTTACCAGCATCAGGGAGTTTTCGAGGTTGCGTTTGATAAACGGTTCGTTGGCTTCGATTCCCACAGCACAGTTGTCGTTGAAAGAAACGCAGGCATCGCCGAGCAGGCGGGCAGCCATCAACAGGTTATATATGATCACAGGTTTAAAGACATTGAGCTGGAAATGGCCCTGCATGGCACCCACTGTGATGGCGGCATCGCAGCCGATTACCTGGGCACACACCATGGTCAGGGCCTCGTTCTGGGTTGGATTTACCTTACCCGGCATGATGGAAGATCCCGGTTCGTTCTCGGGCAGGTGAATTTCGCCGATTCCGCAGCGGGGCCCTGAAGCGAGCAAACGGGTATCGTTTCCGATTTTCATCAGGCTCACAGCCAGTGTTTTCAGTGCGCCCGATGTTTCAACCATGGCATCGTGGGCAGCAAGGGATTCAAACTTATTCGGGGCAGTTACAAAAGGGTAGCCCGTCAGTTTTGCAATCTGTCCGGCCACGTATTCTGCATATCCTTTCGGGGTATTGATACCGGTGCCAACTGCTGTGCCGCCAAGGGCAAGCTCTGCCAGGTGCGGAAGGGTGTTGCGCAGGGCTTGCAGGCCATGGTCAAGCTGGGCAACATAGCCTGAAAACTCCTGTCCCAGGGTGAGTGGTGTGGCATCCATCAGGTGCGTGCGGCCGATTTTGACGATGTTTTTGAAAGCTTCGGCCTTGGCTGCCAGGGTATTTCTCAGCTTCTCAACGCCTGGTATGGTGACTTCCACTACCATCTTAAAGGCAGCAATGGACATGGCCGTGGGAAAGGTGTCGTTCGACGACTGCGACTTGTTGACGTCGTCGTTGGGATGAACCGGACTTTTGCCCTCACCCAGCGCGCCACCAGCCAATACATGAGCACGGTTTGAAATCACTTCATTCACATTCATATTCGATTGCGTGCCTGAGCCCGTTTGCCATACCACCAGCGGAAACTGGTCGGCCAGTTTGCCTTCGAGGATCTCGTCGCAGACTTTGGAGATCAGATCGGCTTTCTCGGCTGAGAGAACCCCGAGATCGCGGTTGGTAATGGCTGCAGCTTTTTTCAGGATGGCAAATGCGTGGATAATCTCCCGGGGCATGGTTCCATCCCCGATCTTGAAATTCCCGAAAGAGCGCTGGGTCTGGGCTCCCCAGTATTTGTCGGCAGGTACCTCAACATTGCCCATGGTGTCATGTTCGATTCGTGTTTTCATCTTTATGAAGTTATTTTGATTGTTTTACATTGGCTCAATACCTGTCTGTTTTCAGGCTTTATTCAGAATCAGGCCGGCTTTTTCCGGAGGATCAGCCAGCACAGCCCTGCCATCACAAACCACTACCGGCCGCTTTATCAGCCTGGGATTTTCTGAAAGGATACTGTACCAGTCATCATCCGTAAGATTCTGATCTTTAAGATTTTCCCGGTAGTACTCCTCCTGCGTCCTGACCAGCTCAATGGGTTTTATTCCGAGCAATAAGGTGAGTTGCTTTACCTCATTTGCTGAGATGCCTTCCCTGATGTATTCCCTGACTTCAACTTCAGCCCCGGTGCTTTTAACATAGTCGAGCCCGGCTCTTGATTTACGACATTTCGGGTTGTGGTAAACAGTAATCATGGTGCTTTGATTCAGAGGGTTGATGGATAAAGGCTATCTGCAAACAGCCATGATTTAACGTGGGCACGTTTGCATTATGTAAAGATAGAATATTTGCCTTTAACAAGGAAATTAACCGCCTGGAGGGCTTTTAAAGTTTTTCTCAGTCTTTGGTAACCACATTCCCTGTTCCGGGAAGGTTGGTTTCATCGATTACAAACGAAGGTCGTTTTTTTACATCGGCAGAAATCCTGCTGATGTATTCTCCGATGATGCCGATGCAGAGTAACTGAATGCCACCGATGAACATGGTACTGATGATAAGCGATGTCCAGCCGGTTACTACCTCCTTCAGAATAAATTTTGAATAAAGCGCGTACAGAATGATGATAAACGAGACCAGTGAGAACAGAAACCCCATGAATGTTGCTATCTGAAGGGGGAAGTTCGAGAAAGAGGTAATACCGTCCATGGCAAAGCGCAGCATTTTTCTCAGTGTGTATTTGGTATCCCCGGCTTTTCGTTCCTGACGCTCAAAATCAACGCCGGCCTGCCGGAAGCCGAGCCATGCAATCTGTCCCCGGATAAATCTGTTCGATTCGCCCATGGCTGTGAGCTGATCGATTACCTCGCGTGCAATAAGCCTGAAATCGCCGGTATCCAGCGGCAGATCAAACGAGATGATCTTTTTCAGGGTTCTGTAAAAAATTCCGGCCGTTGCTTTTTTAAAGAAGGTTTCTCCCTTTCGCTGAATCCGCCGGGCGTAAACCACTTTGTTTCCTTCCAGGTATTTTTCATACAGCGAAGGGATCAGTTCGGGCGGATCCTGCAGATCACCATCGATCAGCACCACCGCTTTGCCACGACTGTACTGTATGCCCGCCATCACCGCGTTCTGATGGCCGAAATTGCGTGTAAAAGCGATGTACCTGACCCTTTGGTCAGCTTCGGCGTGTTGTTTCAGCTTCGGAAGTGTGCCGTCGGAACTGCCGTCGTTGACGAAAATCAGCTCAAAATTCTGTGTAATCTTACTACAGGCATTTTTCAGCCGTTCATTCAGTTCATCCAGAACCTTTTCTTCGTTGTACAGGGGTACAACTACGCTCAGGTCAGTTGTTGCTGTCTCTGGTACCATTTATTGTAATGAATTTGACATTTTTGAAACTATCGGTCTCCACGAATTGAAACTTCTCTTCTATTTTCTTCCGGATATAATCCTGGGCATAAATTACCTTGTCGCCGGGCTTCAGCGCTCCGGGAACTGTCATCCGTACCTTTTTGCCCTGTTCCATTAGCTGATCGGTATAATATTGAAGATGAACATCATACCCGGTATAACATACAAAACAGTTGTTCAGATCGTTTTTGCCCTGAACTGCCCGTTGCAGCACGTGGCTGATGGAGTAGAACTCATCTTCGCGTTCTTCTTCGTGGGGTTTATATACTTTGTGGATAATGTTCTGGTAAGGGATATAATATAGTGAAACTACAAACAAGGCCGGATAGAGCACGTTCAGCCACTTCCTGTTTTTTTCGCTTCTATAGCCGGCAATCAGGCCAAAAATCCGGTAAACGGGGAGTGCCGCAAGTATGGCCAGCAACGGATACAATGGGGCGTCGTACCAGGCCAGTTTGGTCCCTGCCGACGAAATAATGAGCAGATACACACTGCCCAACAGGAAGGTGTAGAGGCTGAGGTTCCTTATTTTTTTGTCAGGGAAGGTTAAACCGGTAAAAATACCGATCGGGACAAAGATGATCCAGTTGCCGAATTGCTTGTCGGCCAGCAGATTCATGTAATACATAAATTCATGCCGGTGATTTTCGGTTGTTTCAAGGTATCGGCCTCCGAGTTCGTTCACATATACGGCCTCGAGATACCCGGGGTTTACCGATTCCCTCAGCAGGTAATACCCAGCGATTACGGCGGCCGCAATCACAAAATCGATGTACACCCATTTGTTTCTCAGGGTTTTCAGGAAATTTCCTGAAATCAAAAGATAAATCAGCAGGGCTGGCAGGAACAGCAGGCCCTGCACGCTTTTGGTGAAAACGGCAAGCACGATACCGGCAAAAAAGAAATGAAGAAATTTCGGCTTGCCGGTTTCGGTATACAGAAAGAACGAAACGGCGAAGAAGGTGGTGAACAGGGTCAGCAGCGCATCGTAATCCCCGGTCCGGGTTACGTGATCCCCGATGTAGCCGTTGGAAGTTACCAGAATCAGAACAGTAAGAATGCCAAACCAGTAGCTCTTCAGGTAATTGCTGAACAGCAGCAGCAGTGTGGTGGCAGTGAGTAAACCGGCAATGGCTGATGGAAGTCTGAATGCCAGTTCCTGATTACCTGCGATTTTCAGCATCAGCAGCTGAACCCAGATCATCAGCGGTGGCTTGGTGTTCCACATGTCGGGATTGTCCTGGAAATGAGGAACAAGGTAATTCCCGTTTCCGGCCATCTCAAGTGTGTTGGCAATCAGCCGGGCTTCGTCCCAGACCCTCACCGGCATATTGCCCAGATGAAGGAAGAAAGGGCTGTAGACAATCAGCAGAAACAGCAGGATCTTGAGGACGGGGAATGCAAATTTTTGCATAAAATCTGATGTTGGCAGTTAAGCAATTTCATTCAGGATTTCCGGTTGAAAACCCTGCTATTGTATCCTTTACCCGATTCTCACAAAGCCGGATATTTCAGGTCCGGAAGTGGTTCCGGCGGAATCCAAAGTTAAACTGTTTAGCCCTTACCCATGAGCGCAACACCGAAATATTTTATCCTTCCTGAATTTCTTTGTCACAAAGCTTTTGCAGGCCAAATGCCTTTGAGCCTGCCCGAATGAACCGAAACCCGTCTATATTTGCATTGAAACCGGCATACAGTCTCATCGCAGTCACTATGAAAAACCGAAATGCGCCGCTTATCGCATTGATAATTATTGCACTAGCCTTTACCTTCGGGTTTTATGGCAGCGTGTTGCTGCATCCCGGGGATTACCTGTTTTCGGCCGATGGCGATGGACTGAAGAATTATTTCACCTACAACTATCAGATCCGGAACAACGGCAGCTACACCAATTTTGAAGGGATGAACCATCCGTATGGCGAGCATTTTATGTACACCGACTCACATCCGGTGTTTGTGTTGCTGCTTAAACCGCTGGCTGAATTATTTCCTTCGCTGGCACTCAACAGCACCGGAATTCTGAACTTCCTGATGATTTTTTCGGTTCTGCTTACCTTTATCGTGGTTTATTTCCTGTTGCTTGAACTGAACATCCGGCCCTGGTTCAGCCTGTTGTTCAGCATCGGAATTGCCATGCTGGCACCGCAGATTTTCCGCCTGGGCGGGCACCTGGCTTTGTCGTACAGTCCCGCTGTCCCCTTCTCCTGGTTTCTGATGCTCAGGGCACTGAATCGTAACGGGGAGAAACGACATTACGCTTACCTGCTGATAAACAATCTTTTCTGGTTTTTCATTCATGCCTACCTTGGAATGATTGTTTCGTTCTTCCTGATTGTGATGAGCTTTGTTGGTTTTCTGACGGATAAAAAACGGAGGGAACACCTGAGCGGGTATTTGAAAATGCTTGCCACGCTCGCACTTCCGGTGGTGTTTTTCTTTGCCTTTGTGCGGATTACCGATACGCATACCGGTCGTACCAACAACCCTTCAGGATTCTTTCTCTATGTGGCTGAAGCCGACGATGTGCTGGTGCCAAACCATCCGCCCCTCCGTCCCTGGCTCGACAGCATTACAGACCATGGCATCAGACAGCAGTGGGAAGCCTGGAGCTATGTGGGGCTGTTTACCTCATTGCTGGTTGTGGTTTTCCTGTTTACCGGATTGTATGGCCTTATCACTCGAAGACGTACTTTTATCAGCGGTTTTTTCGGAAACAGACTCATGAACATCAGCCTGCTGGCTGCTTTCGTGGTACTGCTCTTTGCCATGGCTTTCCCTTTCCGGCAGCTTCCTGCCCTGGTTGACCTGATGCCTGTGATCAAGCAATTCAGGGCACTCGGGCGGTTTACCTGGCCGTTTTTCTTTGCAGCAACAGCTTTTTCAGCCTGGGTGGTAAATCAGGTTTATACCAACGCCGGGAGCCGCCGGACAAAACGGATTGCTATTCTGATGGCCTTTACAGCCCTTGCCCTGAACATTCCCGAATCGTGGTCGTATCACCGGGAGGTGTCGCACGATATACGCCGGAACACCAACCTTTTCAGGAAGGAAAACCTGGATGCTGACCTGCTCCGCGCCACAGAGGCTTTTGTGCCCTCTGATTATCAGGCAATCATCGCCCTGCCTTTCTTTTACCAGGGATCGGAAAGTTATTCACGGCCAGGGGGCAGCGCCACCACCCGCCTGGCTACCCTGCTATCTTATCACACCCGTCTGCCCATGGTAAATGCCAACCTCACCCGAACCTCGGTTCCCGAGAGCAAAAAAATCCTGCAGATGGTTACGCCGGATTACTACCCAAAGGCCATCGCAGCGGATCTTACCGATAAACGTCCTTTTCTTATCGTACGAACGGCAGATCCTGTGTCGGAATATGAATTGCTGCTGCTCGGCAAATGTACCCCGGTCTTCAGCAGTCCAGCGATATCAATGCTCAAACTGGAGGTTGATGACCTGTTGTCATCAGGAAACCAAAGGGCCTGGAGCGATTTCATGGCCCGCCGGCAGCAGTTGCACGCCTCCGGTTCATTTCTGACCTCCCGTGAAGGATTTCTTTATTACAATGGATTTGACGACCGCAAGCCGGAAAAGGTTTTCAGGGGTAGCGGGGGATTTGAAGCCATGAAAAAGGGCCGCAATGTACTGGCTGAATTCGCCCCCGGAACCTTTGAATCCGGCAAAGAGTACAACATCAGCGCCTGGATGTACAACGGACACCCCGATGCACTCAACCTTTACTTCCGGTTCATGGTCGAAGAATACGACGAAAAACAGGGCACCTGGACACAGACCACCTGCTTCCCCGATCAGAGCGAAACCATCAATGGAGACTGGTCGATGCCTGAATTCAGTTTCAGGGTAAACAATCCGCTCAGCGGAATCTACATTGTAACCGTCGGACCGCGGGATGCCAGGGGCCCGCTCTATATCGACGATCTGCTGATCAGGGAAAAGGGGATGGATGTTTACAGGGAGGAGGGTGATTTTTTGTTCTTTAACAATCACCGGATTGACCTTCGGTAAATGTTTATAAATGAAATAGGCTTCCCTAAAAGCACCCCTGAGCGCTTCCGAAACAGCTGTTTTCCGGTTTTTTGAATGAATATTCCGGAAAAACCAGGCCGGTTATTCTGAGAGCCTCCGATGATCTGCATCTTTTGATAATTGAATGGCACCAACTCATTTTGCGGGTGGGTAGGGCCTCACCCCCCGCCCTCTCCTGAAGGAGAGGGAGCTTGTTCCCGTTATTTTTTGTAGCTTTGATTTTTGTTCCGGATGTTACTCAAACACTCAAACACCTCAGTAGCAGCCCTCTCCTTCAGGAGAGGGTGGGGTGAGGTGCATCCCAGGCTGGATTATGGGGCGAGGATGTTTGATGCGCAGTTAGGCAGATTTCACAGCGCGGATCCATTAGCAGAACTGTTTTCGTCCCAATCAGCGTATGTGTATGCGATAAATAATCCGGTTAATTTTATTGACTATTTGGGAATGGGTCCGGAAAAGTATGGAGCTGATGGACTTACCACTGACCAGTGGATACAGTCTTCAAGACCTGGCGCTGATCCCGGCTTAGGCAAATATTTCCGGAATTTTAACCGGATGATTGAATCAGAAAAGAAAAACAATGGTTTACAGGAAGACAAACAAAGGAATTACTATTACCTGAAAAACGTTGGCTATAAAACAGGAAAGAATTCTTTCTTTAATGGTGAATCCTGGAAGGAGGCTGGACCTGCATTTGGGTTTTATGAGAAAAAGGTGCCATTGTACGCCGCAGGGCAAGGGGGTTTAGATTGGACGTTTTATACAAGTGCAGTTTTAACAGCTGCGGAAAAGTCTTTGTATAGCAAAGAATTTGGAACATGGATGGGAAAAGATTTAAAATTCAGATCTCAAGCATGGGGTGGAAATGGCGTTACTGGAGGGAAGAATGCTTTTGCAAAAAACTGGAGCGGAAATGTAGGTTTATTAGGTAAAGCCGTAGGTGCATATAGTATGTATGGTAGCTATATTGAATGGGAAAGGGGAGAAATTAGTAACGAACTTTTCGCTAGAGATATGGTGTCAGGTTTGGCAGGCATTTTCGGAGGGATAATTGGAGCATCATGGTCAATTGGATGGGAATTAGGCAAGAATTATGGTCCAAGTAAATGGTTTGCTCCTAAGCCTCAAGAATCTATTATTTTGGAATACCTTAAAACTAATAAAATCGAATACTAAATGAAATTCTTTGATTATGTTTTCTATAAGATGAAGTGGTGGAATACGAAAATAGTTCTTGATTTTTCACCCTTTTTGTCAGCTATAATAATATTGGCTGTATTTCAGGGATTTAACATACTATTTATTTTAAATTGTCTGAAATATTATTGGGGTTATAGTTTTAGTATAATTGATAAATACTTTTTAGGACTCCCAATTATATTTTTTATAGTCAATCTGTTGTATTATAGACCATCTGTTAAACAATCTAATATTGATAATTGGGTATTATCTTTAACCAAGAAGTCACAAAAAATTTACAATCTATTAGTAATACTGTATTTTATTGTTTCTTTGATATTATTGATTTGGATTGGATATGCCATTAGACAACAAAACATATAACACAAAAGCCGGAGCAATCCTTAGCCTCCGGCGAACTGCATCTTTTGATAATAGAATGGCACCACCTCATTTTGCGGGTGGGTAGGGCCTCACCCCCCGCTTTCGCTTTCACTTCAGCCGCTAAGCCCATTTCAAAAGCGCGTTGGGTTATATCCATTTATACAGCTTCAATAGCAGATGATCCAACCAGTTCGGCTAATGAATGAGAACAGAATAAAACAATTTTTAGCATTAATCTCTAACCTGGAAAGAATTACGTATTATACTCCTCGATGGACAGTCCGATTTTCCCGATCATCTTCTGTGCGTGGTTTGTAATCTCATTCAGGTACCATTTGTCGTTGATTCTGATTTTCTTCAGATCGGTGAGCA
>JAEUTG010000033.1 GCA_016788045.1 Bacteroidales bacterium | reverse complement strand
GCATTGGAGGCCGGGGGGCACGCGTCAGAAAATAAGACGCGCGCCAACCGGTTGCCCGGTGGGCTGGTTAGCGCGCGACTCCAGGCGCGTGCCACGGGCCATGAATCTGGAAAACGACCGGGGCACGCAATGGAGGCCGGGGGGCACGCGTCAGAAAATAAGACGCGCGCCAACCGGTTGCCCGGTGGCTGAGTGTTTTTCGGGATTAAAGATGATGTAGAGCAGGAAGATGTTTCCGAAAATGGTTTGAAGCCACGGGGCTCAGGGCACACAGGTCAGATAAAATTCCGGTCAACGAACGCCTGGAAGGCATCCTTGTACTGATCACCGACGGGGATATAGACTTTGCCGAACACGATGCGGCTGCGTTCGATGATTTCCACGCGGGTAAGGTTCACGATAAACGAGCGGTGTACCCGCATAAAGCGTTCTGAGGGGAGTTTTGCCTCCATCTGTTTCATGGTGCTGAGGGTAAGTACAGGCTTTTCGTCACCGTGAAGGTAGACTTTCACATAATCTTTGAGTCCTTCGATGTATTCGACATCATCGAGGTTGATGCGACGGACTTTATAGTCTGATTTGATGAAGAGGAATCCGCCGCTGGTTTCTACCTGTTGCTGTTCTGCAGGGGCAGGTGGAAGGGCAGCAGCAAGCCGGGTTCTGGCGCGTTTCGCCGATTCGAGAAACTCCTCATAGGCAAAGGGCTTCAGCAGGTAATCAACGGCATCGAGCCGGAATCCCTCCAGGGCGTAATTCGGAAAAGCTGTGGTGAACACCACCAGCTGGTTGCCTTTCACGATGCGCGCAAATTCGGTGCCGTTGAGGTCGGGCATCTGAATGTCGAGGAAGATCAGGTCGACGGGGTTGTGGTCGATGAACTCCATGGCGGTGAGCGGGTTATCAAAACTTCCGGCCATCCCGAGGAAGGGGGTTTTGCGGATGTATCCGGTGATCAGCTGCAGGGCCAGGGGCTCATCGTCGATGGCGATGGTGGTGATGGGTTTCATTTCGGGTTGGGTTGAATGGTAAGACTCACGTTGTACACCGCAGCATCTTCTGAAATCAGCAGCTGGTGCCGGTCGGGGTAGATCAGTGACAGGCGCTTGCGGATGTTGCCCAAACCGATGCCGGAGCGCACATCATCGGGATTTTCCGGCCGGGGGTGCCGGCTGTTGCTGCAGGTGAAGCGGATTTCATCCGGAGTCGAATGCAGGCTGATGTTGATGAACGAGGGTTCGCGGTAGCTGATTCCGTGTTTGAAGGCATTTTCGATGAGGGAGATAAAGATCAGGGGTGTTACTGGAATCTCTTCGGAATGTGGCCTGAAGTCAACCTTGATGTTTACCTTGTCGGTCAGCCTCAGCCGCATCAGGTCGATGTAGTGGTTCATGAAGCCGATTTCCTCACCCAGCGTGGTCAGGCCGGGGCCGGATTCATACAGCACATAGCGCATCATTTTCGACAGTTTCAGGATGGCGGTACCGGCATCGGGGCTGTTCGACTCAGTAAGGGCGTAGATGTTGTTGAGGGTGTTGAAGAAAAAGTGCGGGCTGATCTGACTCTTGAGCAGGCCGAGATCGGCTGCCAGGCGGGCTTTCTCCAGTTCCTGGTTTTGCTTTTCCTTCTCCGTGTAAGCCTCAGCGATGCGCAGTCCCATGGCTATTCCGGCAACAAGGGTGGAAGTGATCAGGGCATTCAGGTAGCGGAAGGGAGGGGGAGGACCTTTGAAATCCATGCCTTCAGACGCCATTTTTTCTCTTATCCTGTCGAGCCGGCGCATGAGTTCATCGTCGGGGAAGATCCAGTGGCTGAGAAAATCAGAAGCTCCGTACAGGGTCACGATCAGCAGGGTGACCGCCACGAAAAAGTGTACCTTACGGTTGGTCAGATACAGTTCCGGCACCAGCCACAGGTAGGTGATGTAAAAGAGAATTCCGCCACTGACCACCCGGATGTAATAGCGGCCTTCGAAATAGCCGGGTTGCTCGAGGTTCCCGTTCACCATAAACCAAGGCAGAATGAGCAGCACAGCCCAGAAGGTCAGGTGAATAAGTATTTTAAGACGGTTTCCTTTCATTGTGGTTTGTTTAAATTACGCAATTAAGAGCGGATAAATTACCCCGGGCAGAATTATATTGCCCTCTCAGGGAGCAGCTTGTTACTCCGAAGTCAGACTTCCCTACCGACAATGATCGTAACCTGATTCCCGTAAGGAAGTGGTATGAATCCGGCTTTCAGTCATCAACCTATGTTTTTACTTTTTACCTGTCTGCCTGTGGCAAACAGGCAGGCTTTTTACTTTTTACTTTTTACTTTTTACTTTTTACTTTTTACTTTTTACTTTATACTTGACATTACTCAAACCTCAGTGCATCAATCGGGTTAAGGTTGGCGGCTTTTCGGGCCGGGTACCAGCCGAAGAAGATGCCGATGGCTGTGCAGACCACAAAGGAGAGTGCCACAGCTTCGGGCATCACCGCGATGGGCCAGCCGGTGAGGTTTCCGATCACCGACGATGCCACCACCCCGAGCACTATGCCAAAGATACCACCAATTACGCTGAGCATCACACTCTCGATCAGGAATTGCATCAGAATGTCTCTGCCCCGGCCACCGGTGCTCATGCGGAGCCCGATTTCGCGGGTGCGTTCGGTTACCGAAACATACATGATGTTCATGATACCGATACCACCCACCAGCAATGAAATGGCTGAGATGGCGCCCAGCAAAGTGGTCAGGATGTCGCTGATGGAGCTGAAGGTACTTACCAGTTCTGCCTGGGTGCGTATCTGGAAGTCATCCTCTTCGCCTTCTGCCTGCTTGTGGGAAGCCCGCATGGCTGCAGTGATTTCGGTGACTGCCTGTGTAGTGGCTTCTTCGCTTACGGCTGAGCTGAGAATGGCATTGATGTGGGTGATGGCCAGGATGCGCTTCTGCACGGTGGTGTAGGGCCCGATCAGCAGGTCGTCCTGGTCCATACCGAAAGTGTTCTCCCCTTTTTCTTCGAGCAGACCGATCACCTTCACCGGGATGTTCCGGAAGCGGATGGTTTGCCCGACAGGATCGACTTCATTGCCGAAGAGGTTATCGGCCACGGTTTGTCCGATGAGGCAGACTTTGGCAGCGGCATTCACCTCCTGTTCGGTGAACATCCTGCCGGCCTTGATCTCCACTTTCTTGATATCGAGGTAGTTGACATCGCCACCATAAAAGGTGGTGGGCCAGTTGTTTCCACCGGCCACCACCTGTCCTCCTCCTCTTACTTCAGGGCTCACCGCCGTAATGGAAGGACAAGCCTCCCGGATGGCGGTAACATCCCTGATTTCAAGTGCTTTTGATGAAGAATTGCCTTGTTGCACCCCGCCCATCATCTGGGAGCCCGGCATCACCATCACCAGATTGCTACCCATGCTGCTGATCTGTTGCTGTATGCTTTTTTTCGAGCCTTCACCGATGGCCAGCATGGCGATCACGGAGGCCACGCCGATGATGATGCCCAGCATGGTGAGAAATGCCCTGAATTTATTGCGCATCAGGGCGCTGAGTGCTATTTTGGATAAGTTTGTAATATTCATGATTGTATGTTCTTCTGTGGTTTATACCCTCCGGTGAGGATCGTCAATCTGTTTCCACCGGCAGCGTGCTGAGCATTTCCCTTGCGGAACCCGGGTTTTCGACGGCGTGTTGTTTTACAATGTTTCCGTCCCTGAAATGGACGTTGCGGGTGGTGAAACCGGCTATTTCGGGCTCATGGGTTACAAACACGATCGTTTTTCCCCTGGCATTGAGGTCCTGAAACAGGGCCATGATTTCGTAGGAGGTGCGGGTATCGAGGTTCCCCGTAGCTTCATCTGCCAGGATCACCACCGGGTCGTTTACCAGAGACCGGGCAATGGCAACCCTTTGCTGCTGTCCGCCCGACAGCTGGTTGGGCATGTGGTGAACCCTGTCGGCCAGTCCGACGGCCCCGAGTGCGGCCATCGCCCTTTCGCGTCTCTCACGCGGCTTCACGGAGTTGTTATAGAAGAGCGGCAGTTCCACATTCTCGAGGGCCGACGTTCTGGGCAACAGGTTGTACGACTGAAACACGAACCCCAGTTTGAGGTTACGAAGCCGTGCCAGCTCGTTTTTGCTGAGGTTGCTTACATCTGTTCCATCGAGCAGATAGCTGCCCGAGCTTGGCTTGTCGAGGCAACCCAGAATGTTCAGCATGGTTGATTTTCCGCTGCCGCTGGTGCCCATAATGGCAACAAAATCACCTTCGTGGATCGTAAGATCAACACTTCTCAGGGCATGTACCGTTACTTCCCCTACGTGAAAGTCTTTGCGGAGGTCTTTTATGCTGATGATCTCTTTATTCATTGACGTTTGTTTTTTTTACTGCAGATTCTGTTTAAGGGGCGAGGGACGTGGGACGAGGGACGAGGGACGAGGGATGGGTGACGAACCTGAGGACTGGCTTGCGACTCCTTATGTGTTTCCTTATGGCTGCGGTGGTTTGTTGTTTTTTGAGGATCCAGGGCGCTTGGGCACAAACGGGCTTGACACTGTTTTCTCCTCCTGGTTGCTGCTTTCGGCCTGCCGGGTGGCAAGTACCACTTCATCGCCGGCCTTGAGCCCTGACTTTACTTCAACATGGCTGCCATCGCTCAGGCCGGTTATTACCTGGCGCGGGTGCATCTGTTTGCCGTCGTAAACCCAAACGTGCTGTCCGGATAACTGAGGCTGGTTTGCCGGCCGGGTGATACTGTCGGGCAGTTCGGGTTTGAATTTGAGGGCTTTTACAGGAATGGTGATTACCTCCCTGGCTTCGGCCATAAAGATGGTGATGCTGGCAGTCATGCCGGGCATCAGTTTTTTATCGGGATTCGGGGCATTCACAATCACGGTATAGGTTACCACATTCGACGAGATCACCGGCTGCAGACGGATTTCAGTGACGGTTCCCTCAAAGGTCTCTCCCGGGAAGGCATCTACGGTAAATTCAACCCGTTGCCCGTTTTTTACCTGTCCGATATCGGCTTCATCCACATCGGCCTGAACTTGCATGCGGGTAAGATCGTTGGCGATGGTAAACAGGGTAGGGGTGTTGAAGCTGGCCGCTACCGTTTGTCCTTCATCTACAGCACGGTTGAGCACCACTCCATCGATGGGAGAGGTAATGGTGGCGTAATCGAGGTTTACCTGGTTCCTTTCAAGGGTGGCTTTTGCATTTGCAACACTGGCCTGTGCCCTTTTGTAATTGTATTCCACCTGGTCGAAATCGGCCTGGGCAATCAATGACTTTTCGTACAGGGCTTTTGAGCGCTCATAGTTCAGTTTCTGGTACTTCAGGTCAGCTTCCGCATCCATCAGGGTGGCCCTGCTCTGGTCGAGGCTGGCGCGAAGCATGGTTTCATCGAGGGTTGCCAGCAACTGCCCCTTTTTAACCACCGAGTTGAAATCGGCATAGAGCTTTTCAATGACACCCGATACCTGGGTTCCGACTTCTACAGTGGTAATGGCTTCAATGGTCCCGGTAGCGGTTACTGTCTGGCTGATGTTGCCGATGCTTGCTCCGGCCGTATCTACGGTAAGGGTCTCTTTATTGGCCCCGCAGCCGAAGATGATTCCGGCAGCCGTGGCGGCAATGAGTGAAGAGAAGGCAATGATTTTTACTTTTCGTTTCATGACTTTATGGTTGAATTTCTTGTTTTACTGATTTAATTCCCTGACATCCTTTGCTTACAGCTTAAGTTCTTTTCCCTGATAGAATTCGATGACCTTGTAACTGAAGATAAGGTTGTACCTGGCCTGCAGGAGGTTGCTTTCAGCATTGATAAGGCTGGTTTTTTCAAAAAGGAAATCCACCGGACTGATGATCCCCTGGGCAAAACGTTCTTCTGACACGGCAAAGGAAGCCCTGGCTGCAGCATATTTTTCATTGCCTGCTTCAAACTCCTTCTCAGCCGTTACCACATCGGTCCAGGCTGTTTCAATGGATTTGCGCAGTTGATTGCGGGTGTTCTGCTCGCTGATTTCTGCTGAGGATGCATTGATCCTGGCCAGGGATACCTGCGATTTAACCTGTTTCTGCTGGAAAATGGGTATGCTCAGCGTGAGTCCGGCGGTAGGGCTCAGGTTGTGGTCAAGCTGTGAAGCGAACTTCAGGTTTTCAGCCAGACTGCTGTATTGGGTGCTGAGACCGGCATTGATGCTCAGTGAAGGGAGGTAACCGGCCTTCGCAATCTGGATGTCATAGGCGGCGATCTCTTTCTGCAGGGCTGCATTCCTGATCTCGGGCCGCGAAGCGAGTGCCGATTCGTAAACCCCCGAAAGACTGTTGCCGGAGAGCTGAACGGCGGCATCGCTGAAGTCCGGCTTTTCAATGGTAAAATCATCGCTTACAGGGATTTCCATCAGTTGCATCAGGTTGAGCCTGCTGAGCTGAAGTTGCTTTTCGGCCGTCGCCAGGGTCAGCTTCTCAGCAGCTTCCTGCGATTTTACCTGGAGAAAGTCGGCCTGTGAAATAATGCGCAGTTTCAGCCGCTCTTCTGAAAGACTGAGTTGCGTTTGAGTGGAAATCAACTGATTTTTGCTGTTTTCGACCAGTTCACCGGCATACAATACCTGCAGGTAGCTGTCGAGTACCTGAAGGGTGATGTCCTGACGGTAGGCCTCTTCATCCAGTACGGCACTCTGGTAGTTGAGTTGTGACTGCTTTATTGTGTTCTCTTTGCGGAATCCATTGAACAGGGTTGCCGATGAACTGATGGAAGCAGAACTGCTGTTCGAACCAGTGAAATCGTAGGTGCCGTCGTTGTTCAGCTGGTCTGACCATGCGAAGGATTGCCTGGCGGTGGCTTCAACAACGGGAAACCTTGAGGCCAGGGCCTGTTCCCTGTTTACCTGAGTTATGCCGGTAGCCAGGGCCGCCTGTTTCAGCTGGAGATTGCCGGTCAGGGCCTGGTTTATGCACCTGCTGAGACTCCAGGCCTCGGGCTGTTGCTGCCCGGAAACAGTCTGAACCGCGAGCAACAGGGTGACTGAGAGGATGCTGATTTTCATTTTTATCGGATTGATGCTGCAAAACTACAGGGCATCGTTCCGTTGTGAAAATCAATTAGACGGAGAGAGGGTATTTGCCGATAAACCGGTGCTTTATCCGCCCGATTCAGTCAGGTTTTACCCTGAGGGTCCCTTTCAGCCGGATGTCCTTGCATGTAGCGCCGATCATGATGCTGAAATCGCCTGGTTCCACCACCTTTTCCATCTTATCATTGAGCATTGCGAGCATGGCGGGACCGATCACAAAGCTGCAATGTACCGTTTCACCGGCTTTCAGGCGGATTCTGCTGAACCCCTTGAGTTCGGTAAGGGGGCGGGCTACCGATGCTAGTTGGTCGTGGATGTAGAGCTGAACTACCTCCTCCCCTTCGCGGGTTCCGGTATTGGTAAGTTCGAAGCTTGCCAAAAAGGATTTGTCATCCTTTAGTTCGCTGATCTGTAGATTTTTATAGCTGAAAGTGGTATAGCTTAACCCGAACCCGAAGGGAAACTGGGGTTGTCCGCTCAGGTTGTCATAGTCATCGCCCCGGCCGGTAGGTTTGTGGTTGTACACCAGGGGCAGCTGTCCTTCATGGAGGGGGAAGGTGACCGGCAGTCGCCCGGCCGGGTTCTCTTTCCCGAACAGTATTTCAGCCACGGCGGTGCCCCCGGCTTCTCCGGGATACCAGACATCCAGCAATGCATCGGCATGGCTGAGCCAACGTTGCATGGTGACTGCGCTCCCTCCTGTGAGGATCACCACCAGGGGCTTCCCGGTGGCTGCCAGCCGCAGAATCAGTTCTTCCTGATTGCCCGGAAGGCCCAACAGGGCCCGGTCGCGGAATTCGCCTTCTTCGATGCCTGCGACCATCACCACGGCATCGCAGCGGCTGGCTGTTTCCACGGCCTGCTGCAGGTCCTTTTCTGCATCACCGTCAAGCCCGAAATCCCACACCAGCCTGAACCAGGCATTGCCAACAGGTTCGGCATATTCAATGCGGAGGTCGTATTCTTCCCCTTCGGTAAATTCAAATTCAGCCATATTCAGGCTTCGGCCGCAGTAAGTGCGCTGATCGATGAGCAGACGGTTGTTGATATACAGGCGGTAACCGTCGTTGCCATCGATGCCGGTTTTCACGGTTCCGCTTACCGGCCCCCTGATTTTTCCTTCCCACACGACTGAATAGAAGCCATAGTCCAGTTTCTCAGGGTCGGGAGAAAAAAGGGTCCAGCGGAAGTCGATCTGAGGGTCGGTTCTGACAAAAGCCGGCGCCCCGCTGAAGTCAATTCCCCGGTAGTAGCTGCCGGTGAGTCCCTGCACGGGTTTGTTGTTTTCAAGGGTACTCAGGTATTCCGGGGCAACAGTCACATACGGCAGCAGCACCCGCCTGCTGCCACGTGCGTATTCAACACGGGTTTCAGGGCTTACTTCCCGCTGTATCCCCTCAAGGATACTGACTACCTGGTTTCCCGGCCCGCTGTAGCCGCCGGCCCTGGCGTCAACGGCATCCTCTCCGGTAACGGCAATCGATTTAATGGCCGGGTCAAGGGGCAGGAGTGCTCCCTGATTTTTCAGCAGCACCACCGATTTGCGGGCTGCTTCAAGCGCTATTGCCCGGTGTTCAGGGCTTCCGTTGATCTTTTGCGCAGCCCCGGGATCGGTATAGGGTGTTTCAAACAGGCCGAGTCTGAATTTTGCCCAGAGTACCCTGACCACCGCGCTGTCGATAACCGCCGGTGGGATGTCGCCCTTAAGAAAGGCATCGATAAAGAGGGGATAATGATCGCGGGATGTCTGAAAAATGACATCCAGCCCGTTGTTGATGGAGTTTGCGGCCGATTCGCGGTAGCTTCCGGTGGTAAAATGCAATACGTTGGCTCCTCCGGTGGCCCCGGCGTCGGAAATCACAAAGCCGTTGAAGCCCCATTCCTTTTTCAGCAAGGTATTGAGCAGCCAGTTGTTGGCGGTGCAGGGGCTGCCATCGAGCGAGTTGTAGGCTGTCATCACCGACCCCGCACCTCCTTCGCGGAATGCCGCCTCAAATGGGACAAGCTCAGTTTCGCGAAGGTAACGTTCGTTGTAATGAACCGGATAGCTGTCGCGGCCGCCGCTGCCGTAATTCGAAACAAAGTGCTTGGGCGTGGCAATCACACCACGTTTTTCAAACTCCCTGACAAAAGCCACCGCCATGGCAGAGGTCAGGAAGGGGTCTTCCCCGTATGTCTCCTCAACCCTTCCCCAGCGCACATCGCCGGCAATGTTGATTACCGGTGACAGCACCTGCCGGATTCCGCGGCTGCGGGTTTCTTCGGCAATGGCAGCAGCTACCCGGTGCATCAGGGTGGTATCGAAGGTGGCAGCCAGACCAATGGCCTGGGGAAAACGGGTTGCTCCGGGATGAACGAGCCCGTGAAGGGCTTCGTCGAAGGGCAATACCGGAATGCCCAGCCGGGTTTTTTCAAGAAAGAACTGTTGTACCTGATTGATGGTCTCTGTCATGGCAGCCGCTGAACCGCTGAACCTGCTGCTGATCATCTGCCCGGCTGTGTTGCTCCCCTCAACGGCGATCCCGCCTTCAAAGCCAAAGGCACCGTTTGTATAGAAGCTTTTGTCACGGCTCCAGTCTTCAGCCAGCATAAACAACTGCCAGAATTTTTCTTCCGGGGTCATGCGGGAGAGCAGATCCTGCACGCGGGCATTGATGCTCAGGTGGGGATCCCTGTAGGGCTGAGACCACGCCTGCAGCAGCAGGGTCAGCAGGATGAAGGTAAGGATTGATTTTCTCATGTGGGGCTGTTTTTCAGCTTTCTGATCCGGGGTTTGCTCCGGTTTTCAGTCGTGTGATGATGCCACAGTAAAAGCAGCAGCCATCAACCGGCCGGCTTCCATCCATTATTCCCGGATGAATTTACCTTCGAACAACACATTCCGTGATTTCAGCACGAAAAGGTAAATACCGGTCTTTAGATCACTGACATCCACTTCATTGGTGGTGAAGTTCTGCACCTGCTTCACCAATCTTCCATCGGCGCTAATCAAGCTGAGGGTATCGCCGGCGATGAGTTCAAGACCCGCGAAGCTGAGTTTTTCTTTTACAGGATTCGGAAAGAAGAGCACCACGGGTTTATCTTCCATGGAGCCCGCCGACTGAGCACCACCCCCGAACAGCCAAAGGAAGGCATCTTCGAAATTGCTGCGCCACAGGGCTTCGTTGTGCTGACCTCCGGCGACTATTTTGTTGTGAAGGTCTGTCTCACCGAAACCGCTGGCTGTAAGGGTATCGGACATGCGCATCATGTCTTCGACCGTTCCTGCTCCTTCGAGGGTTCCGCATAACTGGTAGATCTTCATTTCAGCTGTTTTGGGATGGTTGTGCGCGAAAGCCCATACACTGTCGCTGTACCAGTACGAAGGGGAGAAAACTGCCGCCTTGCTGAAGACCTGTTGGTATTGCAGTGCGGCATAGCATGAGATGAGTCCGCCGAGGGAGCTTCCGCCGATGGCGGTGTTGTTTCTGTCGGGCAGTGTGCGGTAATGCTGGTCGATGTAGGGTTTGAGGGTTTCAACCAGAAAGCTTACATAGGCTTCGCCGTCGCCTCCGCCGTAATCGGGGTTCCGCCAGGGGGTGTATTCGGCAATGCGGTGGGCTCCGCCATTGTCGATCCCCACTACAATGGGAACCTGATGACCGGAGGAAGCCAGCCGGTTGAGGGTTTCGTCAACCTCCCACTCTCCGGCGTATGCAGTGAGCACATCGAAGAGGTTCTGACCGTCGTGCATATAGAAGACCGGATAGTTCAGTCCGGAGGTTTCGTATCCGGGAGGCAGGAAAATGCGGATGGTACGGCTGCGGTTCAGTTGAGGCATGTAGAAGTTTTCATCCATGACGGATACATTGGCTGCCGCCGTGGAGGATGCCCCGCCGCCATCATCGGCCCAGCGGAGAATGCTGACCTCCTGCGTTGAGCCGTTGCCGAACACAAAGTTGCGGTTCGCAATCTCTTCCCCGCCCGCGCCTTTTTCAACGGTTTCCCATGAACCACGTGTAATTTTGTACTGATATACTGTCCCTTCTGCCTGTGCGGGCAGGGTAATGCTCCATTGCTGCTGTTCATTTTTCTGCATCCGGTACTCAGCAGCCCCGGGATTCCAGCCGGTAAAATTCCCTGCAATATAAAGGTAATCTCCGGCCGGTGTATTGGCAGGCAGGTTTGTAACCACAAAAGTAACCTGAGCGTGGAGGCTTGCAGCCGCGAAGAGGGCCAGCAGGACCGGAAGCAGAATTTTGCCGGATTTCATAGCACATGGGTTTGGGTTTGCAATGATAGTAAATTTAATACTGTCGCTTCCGGAAAACGGAAACCGGCACCACGATTTCCCGGATCTACCGCAAAATCCTGATGCCGGCTTTCATTCCCTCTGTCGGGGAAGAAATCGGTGTTATTCAGCTTCTATGGCAGCAACCCCGGGTAGTACCTTGCCTTCGATGAACTCGAGCATGGCTCCGCCGCCGGTGCTTACGTAGCTCACCTTATCGGCCAGTTTGAATTTGTTGACCGCGGCCACGGAATCTCCGCCGCCTACCAGTGAGAAAGCACCCTTCTGTGTGGCGTTGGCAATGGATTTGGCTACCTGTATGGTACCTTCGGCAAAGCTTGGCATTTCGAACACACCCATAGGGCCATTCCAGAGGATGGTTTCCGAATTCATCAGAATGTTGTCGAACAGGGCAATGGATTCCGGTCCGATGTCGAGGCCCATCCAGCCATCGGGAACTTCACCGGCTTTGACGACCCTCGTTTCGGCATCGTTGGCAAAGGCACCGGCAGCAATGGCATCCACCGGCAGAATGATGTTGACCCCGTGCATTTTGGCTCCTTCAAGGGTGTTGAGGGCCAGTTCGAGCAGGTCATCTTCTACCAGCGAGTTGCCGATTTTTCCGCCCATGGCTTTGATAAAGGTGAACATCATGCCACCACCCACGACCAGGTTGTCAACTTTGTCGAGCAGGTGGTTGATAATCTGAATTTTCCCTGAAACCTTGGCGCCGCCGAGTACAGCGGTAAATGGTTTCTTTCCTTCTTTCATCACCTTGTTGAGGCTGCCCACTTCGGCATTCATCAGATAACCGAAGAGCTTATCGTTGGGGAAATAGGCTGCTACAAGGGCAGTGGAGGCATGGGCCCGGTGAGCTGTACCGAAGGCATCGTTGATGTAGCAATCGGCGTAGGTCGATAATTGTTTTGTGAAGGCCTTCTGTTTCTCTTTAACTTCAGCCTTGGCTGCTTTTTTCTCCTCGTCTGTGGCTGTTTCCGGAAGTCTCGGTTTGCCTTCTTCCTCTTCGTAATAGCGCAGGTTTTCAAGCAGCAGTACTTCGCCGGGTTTAAGGCCTGCACTCAGGGTTTTGGCAGACTCACCCATGCAGTCGTCGGCGAATTTTACGTCAAGCTGAAGTACATGGTTCAGGTAGGGAAGTATATGTTTGAGCGATAATTTAGGTTCACCGTTTTTTTTCGGACGTCCCAGGTGCGACATCAGGATCACCGATCCGCCGCCGGCCAGTACTTTACGGATGGTGGCAAGGGCTGCATCGATGCGGTTGGTGTCGGTAATCTTCATGGCATCGTCAAGTGGAACATTAAAATCAACCCTGATCAGCGCACGCTTTCCGGTAAAGTCATAAGAATCAATCGTTTTCATAATCCATGATTTAAGTTAATTGCGGACACGAAGATAAGTTTTTTAAAGGAAAACAGAAAGGGGGAGATGCACAGTTAATGTTATTTTAACGAAACTGGGGTTATTCAGTACTTGATTTGCCAGATAAAATATATTACGTTCAACATAACCTTTAAAATTAAAAAATATGACACCATCCCGATGTCCATCGGGATCCAAAACACTAATTCTCACCAATAATTTTTAGAACCGATTCCTGAAGAATTGGATGCAATTGGTAAACAAATAGTTGATGCTGCTTTCACAGTACATAAGAATCCTGGACCTAAACTCCTTGAAAAAGTTTATGAAATAAGTTTTTGTCATGAATTATCAAAAAGGGGCTTATCTTACCAATGCCAGTTTGATGTTCCAATCATTTATGATAACATTGAATTCGACGAAGGGTTGCGTTTAGACGTTTTTGTGGAGACAAAATAATTTGCGAACTAAAGGCCAGAGAAACAATAAACCCAGTTTGGCCTGCGCAAGTCTTAAGTCAGATGAAATTAACCAAGACACGGTTGGGATATTTAATAAATTTTAATGTTGCGAGAATCAGAGATGGTATTAAACGTATAGCAAACTAAGAAAAGTGGATAACCATCACAGAAGTATGCATGGTTCATTAATTCCTATTATGCCTTCATTATTTCAGCCCTGAAAATAGTTTAAATCTAACCATATACCTGACTTAAAATAGAATGAATAATTAAACAATAATTGGTGCTTACTTGGTGTCCTGGAGTCCCGATACCTATCGGGATGGTGTCAAAAAAATTCTCCAGCACATACAAAATGAAATACCCCGAAACTGCTGTTTTGTTTAATGCAACGAGGACCGGTTCGTTTCATTTACTTTTTCTACATTTGTCTGCCCCAAATCACTGACCCAATGCACAATTACCCTGGCAACCTGATTTCAAAGCTGCCGTTTACCGGCACCAGTATTTTTGCTGTTATGTCGGCTCTCGCCCGCGAGCACAACGCCATCAACCTTTCACAGGGATTCCCTGATTTTCCGGTTTCAGAAGAGCTGGTGAAACTTGTAAACACATACATGAAGAAGGGATTCAACCAATATGCTCCCATGACGGGTGTTCAGCCTTTGCGCGAGGCTATTTCGGCCATGTTCAGCGATAAATACAAGGCCGATTACCATCCGGAGACTGAGATAACCATTACGGCAGGAGCAACCCAGGCGCTGTTCAGTGCGATTGCTGCCTTTATAAGACCGGGGGATGAGGTGATCGTTTTTGAGCCAGCGTACGACAGTTACGGACCGGCGGTGATGGCACAGGGAGGGCTGGTAAAATATGCCCGTCTGAATCCTGCAGGATACAGCATTGACTGGGATACGCTGCCTTCACTTATTTCGGGCAACACCCGTATGATCATCATCAATTCACCCCATAACCCTTCGGGAAGCATTCTTACGGCTTCCGACATGAAACGACTCGATAAGCTGACGGCCAACCGCGACATTCTCATCCTGAGCGATGAGGTTTATGAACACCTGATCTTCGATGGCCTGGTGCATGAAAGCGCCTGCAGATATCCCGGACTGGCAAAGCGTACGCTGGTGGTTGGCTCCTTCGGCAAGACATTTCATGCCACAGGCTGGAAATGCGGGTTTGTACTCGCCCCGGCCAACCTTACGGCTGAATTCCGCAAAATGCACCAGTTTGTTGTGTTTGCCGTGAATACTCCGGTACAGTATGCCATCGCTGATTTTATGCAGAACCCGCAGAATTTCATGGGCCTTGGAAGCTTCTATCAGGAAAAAAGGGACTACTTCCTCGGGCTGATATCTGGGTCACGTTTCAAGCCGGTACCTGCCTCCGGTACTTATTTTCAGCTGCTCGATTACAGCCGTATCAGCGATGAAAAAGAATTTGATTTTGCCGTTAGGCTAACCAAAGAGTATGGCATTGCCTCGGTTCCGGTATCATCCTTTTATCATAACCAGACCGATAATCAGGTATTGCGTTTCTGTTTTGCCAAAACAGCCGGCACCCTTGAAAAAGCGGCAGAGGTACTTTGCCGGATTTAAGCCGGAGTGGAACAGAAGCCAGTTATCACTGATGTAACGGATGCCTTTCAGGGTCCGGTAACCTGCATGGTCTGGGGTATACTTCCGTCGGTTTTGTAGTTGATGGTGATTCCATCGCCGCTGAAGCTGAACATTTTGAAATAGTAGGTAGTCTGCGGGCTGAGGTTGGTAACCCTGAAACTCTGCAGTCCGTAAGGAACAATGAAATCGGTGGCTCCGAGGTAAATCACCCCGTCTTCCGGTGCCGCTATGGCGTTGAAGCCGGCAGTTCCCATCCGGATCAGGTAACCATCTGGAACTGTTGTTCCGGTGGCATCCTGCCATTGGAGCAGAATACTGTGGGCCGAAAAGGATGCCGGATAATTGGTAGGTTCGGGCAGTACAACCGGTTCTTCGCCTCCCCAGATCAACCCGACATATTCAGGATGATCGATATACGGATTACGGTTCCCCTGAAGGGCATACACAGCATTGTTACGGTCCGTTTCTTTCTGCGAAACCGGATCCGCCTCATGCCATTCCATCAGCATGGCCAGAAACCAGGGTTCAAAGCACGGAAAGGAGGTGCTGTCGAGAATGGCATTGCCGTAAACACTCAGGGTAGTCCATTCCGGTATGCTGTGTTCGTAACGGGTGGCAATGTAGAAATAGGTACGGGCCAGATCACCCTTGAAAGCATCGAGGGGCTCAAAAACGGTCCCGGTGTAGCCCTGGTAGCTGCAGGGGCCTACCTTCGATCCGTTCATGGAGGTCCAGGTGGGGTTGGCAACAGTACCATAGGGATAATTGTTGCGGCGGGTGTTCACATAACTGTCGGTCGGATAGAGCTGAAACAGGTCGGTATAAACCGTATCTGAAGATGAGGACCCGAAATAACTCTGGGGAAAGGAATGTTCCCGGTTGTAGCAGCTGTTTTCAATACCCGGGGTCGTGCTGCACTGGTCTGCCCCGAATTCATATTCGTAGGGCGGCGTACCGTCAGGATTATCAGAATACATATCCCACACTTTCCCGTTGGGTTTGTCGTCACTATTGTAAAAAGCCGTCCAGAGGCCGTTGTACGAGATGGTATGGTGTCCGCGGATGATGCGGTGCAGGGCTGTTTTCAGTGCAGAATCGCTCAGACCGGTGGCAGCATCGTAATATCCCTCCGGAATCTGGGCCGATAAAGTATTTACACACAACAGGATCAACAGCAAAAAGAGATTTCTGCGCTGGCGCATAGATGTCGTTATTAGGTTTCCCTCCTGTGCGTTTTCGTTTCCCGGCGAAAAGGAGGGATACAAAGGTACAGATAAAAACAGACCCGAAGTGGCTGAATGGCATTTTATTCCGCTGTTTCCTTCAGGGTTGCCTGCTGCCATGGCATAATAAGCTGGATTTGAAGAAGGCTTTGCGGGCTTTTTTCAGTGACTTTTATGCTGGCTGCCGGTGTGGGTGAAGAAATTATTTCATAACTTGCAGAAAAAAAACACCCGGATATGAAAACGCCCGATACCGTAACTTCCCTTGATATTACCATTGTTCAGGCCCCGATTGTCTGGGGCGGCAAAGATGTCAACCTCGACTGGTACAGCATGCAGCTGCAGCCCCTCGCCGGCAGAACCGACCTGGTGGTGCTGCCCGAGATGTTTGCCACCGGGTTTATTACCGATCCGGAAAAGACAGCCGAACCCATGGACGGCAACATTGTCCGCTGGATGGCCGACACTGCGGAAACCATGGGGTGCGTGGTTACCGGAACGGTTACTGTCGTGGAAGAAAACAAGTTCTACAACCGCCTCATCTGGATGCTCCCCGACGGCACTTACGAAACAGCCGACAAGCGTCATCTTTTCCGCATGGGCAATGAGCACCTGAATTTCAGTGCAGGCGACAAAGTGCTGATCACTGAACTGAAAGGCTGGAAGATCAGGCCCCTGGTTTGTTATGATCTCCGTTTTCCGGTATGGAGCAAAAACACCTTTGCCGACGATGATTACGCCTACGATCTGCTGATCTACGTTGCCAACTGGCCGGCCAGCCGAAGTTATGTGTGGAAATCGCTGCTGGTGGCCCGGGCCATCGAGAACATGGCCTTTTGTGCCGGGGTTAACCGCATCGGTGACGACGGGCACGGCCTGCCACACTCAGGCGATTCAGCCGTGCTGGATTTCAAGGGCCGTGAAATCGTAAAATTTGTTCCCAATGAGCCCTTCATCAAAACAGTTACCCTCGACTATGGCTCCCTTTTCGACTTCAGGTCGAGGTTCGCTGTAGGTCCCGACTGGGATCATTTTACCATTGAGCCCTGATCAGACCTCCTGTAGCTGAACCAGGGCAAAATCCACTGTTTATCATCAATCGTGGCATGCTCAGCCTGCCTGATGTGGTTCCTGTTTCCACAGGCTGGTGATTTACTTTACCTTTGCAGCGAATCTGCCTTTACAAAGCGCAGTACATTTCCGTTAATCAGCTCACCATTCCATGAAATTTGAGGATTATTCTTTCGCCCCGGTCATTAAGAAAAACATCGCTCTGGCAGGGTTTACCCGGCCTACCGATATTCAGTACAAGGCCATTCCGCCCATACTCAGGGGAGAGGATGTGCTCGCCATAGCCCAGACCGGAACCGGCAAAACGGCTGCCTTTGTGCTGCCCGTGCTCGAAAAGCTCATTGCCGACCGGGAAGCTGACAAGGGGATCCGTTGCCTCGTGATGGAGCCTACCCGTGAACTGGCCCTGCAGATTACCGATGTTTTTAATTCCATGGGCAGGGGAAGCCGGGTAAAAACGCTGTGTGTGCATGGAGGAGTAGAGCAGGATTCCCAGATTGAACGCCTGCAGAAAGGCATCGATATCCTGGTAGCCACGCCGGGCCGGATGTTCGACCTGATCAGTCAGGGACACATCACCACCGACCGCGTTCAGATACTGATACTGGATGAAGCCGACCACATGCTCGACCTGGGTTTTATTCACGATATCCGCCAGCTGATCCGCTTGCTTCCGCGCGAAAGGCAGACACTCTTCTTCTCAGCCACCATCGATGCTGAAATCAAGAAACTGGCCTATTCCCTGGTAAAAAATGCCATCCGCATACAGATATCGCCCAAAGACCCGGTGTCGAAAAACGTGGATCATTCGGTGGCTTTTATCGCCATGGACGACAAGCGGTTTTTCCTCGAAAGAATTGTGAACCAGCATCCTGACAGCCGGATTCTGGTTTTTGTAAGGACCAAAGTCAGGGCCGGCCGTGTGAGCGAAGCCATGAACCGTGTGGGAATTGCCTGCCTCACCATGCATGGGGATATAGATCAGAAGGAACGGATCAGCACCCTGAAGAAATTCAGGGATGGTGAATTCAAGGTATTGGTAGCCACCGATGTGAGTGCCAGGGGGATTGATATTGCCGGCGTTGAATACGTGGTGAATTACGATCTGCCGGAGCAGCCTGAGAATTATGTTCACCGGGTCGGGCGCACCGGCCGTGGGAACAAAAGGGGCCTGGCTGTTTCTTTCTGCAGTCCTGAAGAGAAACCCCTGCTCGATGCCATTGAAGCTTATACCGGAAATGAGATCGGCCGCATAGAATTTTCGAAATCAGACTACCAGGCCACCCTCGACCTGACAGCCGAAGTGAAAGCCGACTGGAAATCACTCGTGGCCGAAGCCGAAGCCGAAGAAGAAAGACGCAGAAAAAAAGGGAAGAAAAAGCTTTGATTGCAAGGCTGCACTGACTGATTGCAGCCTATTCCTTTACCACCAGTTTGAATCCGACGCCGTGCACGTTGATCAGTTCAACGGATTCATCGGCCCTGAGGTACTTGCGAAGTTTGGCAATATACACATCCATGCTGCGGGCATTGAAGTAACTGTTATCCTGCCATATCTTGTTCAGGGCATAGTTGCGGTCGAGCACCTCATTCTTGTTTTCGCAGAGCAAACGGAGGAGTTCCGTTTCCTTGGAGGTGAGACGCTGTTCCTGATCATCCCATTTCAGAATCTGCAGGTTGTAATCGAAAGAATACCGGCCTACTGTAAACATCTTCCCACCCTGTGTGGTATGTCCTGAGCGCCGGAGAATGGCTTCGATGCGTAAAAGCAGCTCCTCCATACTGAAAGGCTTGGTCAGGTAATCATCAGCCCCGGCCTGAAAGCCTTTGAGCTTGTCCTCTTCAAGCGATTTGGCTGTCAGAAAAAGCAGCGGTATACTCTTGTCATGCTGCCTGATTTCACGGGCCAGCGTAAAGCCATCTTTCACCGGCATCATCACATCCACAATGCAGAAATCAAACTGCTCCTTCATAAAAAGGTCAAAGGCTTCCTGACCGTTCACACACAGCTTCGTGGAATAGCCCTTGGCATCCAGGTATGATTTCAGTATGTTCCCGAGGTTGCGGTCGTCTTCGGCCAGCAGTAAGCGGGTTTTTCCTTTTTCCATTTTACCTCATTCATTTTAAGGTTTATACTAGTGCTTTTTTCTTCGTTTATTGTATTCTGATGTACATCCTTCCGGATGCCCTGCATCAGCTACAAACCCGAAGGTATCCATATTCTGAAGGTTGAACCTTTGCCGGGTTCACTTTCAACACTTACCGTTCCATCATGTTTTTCAACAATCAGTTTTACATAACTGAGTCCCAGCCCGAAGCCTTTCACGTTGTGCACATCGCCGGTCGGAACCCTGTAGAGTTTGTCAAATATCTTTTTCTGGTTGGCCTTGCTGATGCCGACACCGTTGTCGCTGATGCTCAGCAGTACACCATTTTCCCTGTCGATGGTCGAAACCCTGATTTCCGGTCGTTTCGGGGTGTACTTGTTGGCGTTGTCGAGCAGGTTGTTGATCACATTGGTAATGTGCACCTTATCGGCCAGAATCAGCGGATTTGACGCCCTGAAGTCGGTGGTGATGCTTCCGTCGCGGATTTCAACCTGAATGCTGATTTTTCGTATCACATCGGAAGCGACGCTGTGCAGGTCGATGTTTTCCTTACGCAGGTTCAGCTGTCCTTTCTCCAGAATCGCGGTCTGGAGTATTTTCTCTGCGAGCACTCCCAGGCGTTTGTTTTCCTGGCTGATGATGTCGATGTAGGAGTGAACCAGCTCGTCGGTCTTGCTCACTTCGGGGTCATTCAGCACTTCGCAGGCCAGTGAAACGGTAGATATGGGTGTTTTAAACTCGTGGGTCATGTTGTTGATGAAATCGTTTTTCATCTCACTCAGCTTTTTCTGCCTGATAATGGAAATAATGACCACGGCAAAGGCGATGATGATGATGAGCATCAGGGCTCCGGAAACAATCAGCATACCGCTCATCTGAACCAGCAGGTAGCGGGTCTGACCGGGGAACCAAACAAGCAGGTAGTCAGGGGCTGAGTAATTGTTTCCGGGAAACAGCCTGAAAAACAATCCCTTTTCCATCAATTCCTTCTGAAAGCCTTTGTTTTTTTCGATCACCATGATTTTCCGGGCTTCGCTGAAGACCCCGAACTCAAATTCAGCCCTGATGCCTTTTTCACGCAGGGCCTGGGTGAGCAGGGTGTCGAGCTGTCCGCGGCTGATCCGGCTCTCGATGTTGGGGGCAAACGGAGAATTGAACATCTCATCGAACATCTGGTTCAGCAGGAAGGCTTTCTTGCGGTTGAGCTGAAGTGCGTATTCGCTCAGTTTCTTGTTTCCCGGAAAATTTTTGTCCGAACCCGGAAACTTCATGCCGGCTGAATCGGATTTCTTGACGAGTTTCCACTGGTTGTCTTCAAAAACCTCACTCCACTCCTGCTGCCGCTGATAATTGAACGACCCTGCGGTATCAGGTTCAATGCCCAGTTTCTCTGATTCCAGGTAAATGAGGTAATCGAGCGAATCGATGGTGCGCAGCAGGCTGTTGTATTCCTCGTTCTTTTTTATCTGCCGGGCAACCTCATCTTTCTCTAAACGGCTCATCATGTTGTTGACGGCTTCGGCCACGCTGCGCTGAAAGTTGGTCTCGCGCAGCTTCACGGCACTGTGTATCCAGTAAGCCTGAATGCCTGTCAGAATCAGCAGGGCTGCACTTACCAGAATGGTGATGAATACGATAAGCCGTTTGTTCATGGTTGCAAAGGTAAGGTCATGCCCTCATTTTGATTCTGTTGGTTAACATCTTTTAACGTTTGTTAGGGTTCGTTAACAAGCCGCCCGGTGGCTGTAGATTAATTTTGCTTCATCAAAAAAAGCTACTGGTTTTCTCAGACTACCTGTGATAATTTCAGTCAGATGTTTTGTGTGTGTGTAAAGTGTTTAATTGGTTTTGTAGTGTAAAATGCAGCCTCCCCACAAGGCTGCATTTTTTTTCTTCCCTTCTCAGTCAGCCCTCCTCTCACGGAAATGTTTTTACATTTTGAAAAAGTTTATCTGAGATTCTTTTCCGGTTTTGATTTAATGATTTTTATCCTTATATTTAACCTGTTTTAAATCCTGGAACCATGGACAATCTACTGCTCAGAATTATGGCTGAAAGCTTTGAACGCAGTGAGGCTGCAAATCCGTTACCTGGCTCCCCAACACCCCTGATTACCATTTCAAGGGAGTTTGGATGTCAGGCCAACCTGCTTGCCGGACTGCTGAAAAAGGAACTGGATAAGGGAGGTGCTGATTGGCACATCATGAACAAGGAGATCATTCAGAATGCTGCCCGGGAACTGCACCTCGATTCAGATGTGATTGCGCGGATTGCAGGCTCTTTTGAAAGGACCCAACTGGATGAGATTCTTCACGCCCTGTCGACCAGGTACTACAAAAGTGACCGCAGAATCAGGCAAACGGTTGCCAACGTGGTGCGGAATACCGCCCGCAACGGGCATACCATCATTGTTGGCCGGGGCGGGGCAGCGGTTACAAAAGAAATCAGGCCGGCAATTCACCTTCATCTGATTGCACCCATTGAATGGAGGCTGAATTCACTGATGACGCGTTACGGTCAGAAACGCGAGGAGACTTTCAAGCTGCTCACCGAAACGGACTACAAGCGGTATAAGCTGATCCGCGACAGCCTGAAGCCCGGTGAAGCCATTGAGCACCTTTTCGACCTCACGCTCAACTGCAGCCTGGTAACGCACGAAGAGATGGTGCAGGTGGTTATGCAACTGGCACGCTACCGCGGTATTGTGTAGTTCCTTTTGCGCTGGCTGACTGACAGGCTGAGTAGAAAGTTTATTTCTCGGCAATCATGATGGCCGATACCCCCATAAAGAGGGGAATGCCCTGTGTGCGTGAAAATCCGGCCTTCTTCAGCACTTCCGACAATTCAGGAACCGACCAGTAATGGTTGCCCGAATAGGCCAGGTAGTCATAGGCTGGTTTGTTTCCGGAAATCAGCCCTCCTACAGGAGCAGTGAAGTACTTCATGTACTGGTGATATCCCCATCTGATAAAGGCATTGGAAGGCTGGCTGGTTTCAACAATCACAAAACGGCCCCCTGGTTTGAGCACCCTGAGCACTTCGCTGATGTGCAGCCCGGCATCGGGATTTTCAAACGTCAGGTTTCTGAATCCAAATGAAATACCCACGGCATCGAAGAAATTGCTTTCAAAAGGCATGTTGCCGGCATCCCCCTGTATCAATTTAACCCGTCCTTCACCGAAAACCGAAACTTTTTCCTTTGCCCGTTCAAGCATGGTATGGCTGAAATCAAGGCCATACAATTCGGTCGAGGCTGAGGCATTCCTCGCCAGGTGCATGGTGAGGTCGGCGGTACCGCAGCACAGGTCAAGTACCTTCGAAGGATTTTTCTCAAGCACGCGTGCAGCTGTCTTCCGCCGCCATCCCTCATCCAGGTTCAGGGTCATAATGCGGTTGAGAATGTCGTATTTCGGGGGTACTTCGGTAAAAATCTGCTGGGTCGGCCGGTAGCCTTTTTCGTCACGGAACATGAATGAATGTTTATGGAAGCTGCAAAGGTAAGCAAGTTCAGGCATTTGTAAGAGAAGACATGGAAATGAGGCGGGAAGAAAATCTGCGGCAAGTGGCTGTTGACAGGTTGATCTCAGAAAATTACCATAAAATGACGTGTTGTGCGGTTGAGTACTTAACCTGTTGAATGTCAGGCTGGTTCAGCATGCCGATTCATGAATGATGCTTGAAAAAGGATTATTCAACCTGTTCTGAATTCCGTTTTTTTACTTCTGATGAAAATCAGAGTCCAGTAAATTAATCAGTTAATCAATCCGGATCGTGATTTTACAGTATAAACAATTTAATACATTTGCACTGTCCCTAAACAAACAGGTTTATGCGTAAACAAATCATTATCATGGCAATGGCCACCGTGCTGGTTGTTGCCTCCTGTGCCCGCAAACAGGAAGGAAGCAGTGAATCTGCAAACATTAAAACTTTCATTAACCAGACAACCGTGGAACAAGTAACCAAAGCCCTGCTCGATTCGCTGGGTGCCGAACCTCAGTTCAGGATTGAACGGGGGGTAAAACAGGTGGCAGCCCTGTGGCGCGAAAGCGACGGAACTTCAGCCGATTTTGAGAAATTCTGCAAAGAGAACTTCGTGGCTGGCGACAGCGAGCTGGAATCACTCTACAAGAAGCTTGAACGCAACTTTGAAATTTTCAGGGGCCATTTCCACAAGATGGATGTACTGCTCAAAGAACCGCTTCAGCTTACCGGACCTGAAATTGAACCGGTAGATATGATGTTCGGCAGCTATGATGCTTCGGCACACCTCGACGACGACTTCTTCAACAATAAAATCGCCTTCCTCACCGCCCTTAATTTCCCCTTTTATTCACTGAACGAGAAGACAGAAAAGGGGGCATCGTGGAGCCGCAAAGACTGGGCCTATGCCCGCATGGGCGACCGTTTTACTTCAAGGGTCCCGGCTGATATTCTGCTGAAAGCCTCACAAACACTCACCGAGGCCGATGCCTACATCTCAGATTACAACATCTGGATGGGAAAACTTCAGAACAACGAGGGAAAACAGCTTTTCCCGGCCGACATGAAACTGATCACCCACTGGGGGTTGCGCGACGAGCTGAAATCGAACTATGCCGGCGAAAACGGACTGGAGAAGCAGCAGATGATCTATGCTGTAATGAAACACATCATCGGTCAGAGCATTCCACAGCAGGTGATCAACAAGGGAGATTACACCTGGAACCCGTTGAGCAACAAGATTTTTAAAGACGGAAAGGAAGCCACAGCAACCCCTGAACCTGACAAACGTTACGAGGTACTGCTTTCAAATTTTCATGCCTTGAAGGCTGTTGATGCCTACAGCCCTAATTTCCCCACGTACATCAGCCGTGCCTTTGAGGGTGGGATGGAAATTCCCCAGGAGGATGTTGAGCGTCTGTTCACTGAATTTGTTTCATCACCCCAGGTGAAAGAGGTGGCTGCTTACATCAGCAGTAAACTCGGAAGACAACTGCAGCCTTTCGACATCTGGTACAATGGCTTCAAATCGCGCGGCGGGATGCCCGAAGAGCAGCTCACCGCCATCACCTCAAAGAAATATCCTGACCCGAAAGCCCTCGAAGCCGATCTGCCCAACATCCTGATGAAACTGGGCTGGGAAAAAGAAAAAGCCCTGCAGATCACCTCCCTGATCAAGGTTGACCCGTCGAGGGGTGCAGGACATGCCTGGGGCGCCGAAATGCGCAACGATTTTGCCAGACTGCGCACCCGTATCGGTGAAAAAGGAATGGATTACAAAGGCTACAACATTGCAGTGCACGAGTTCGGCCACAACGTTGAACAAACAGTAACCATGAACGATGTTGACTATTACATGCTTCAGGGGGTGCCCAATACCGCCTTTACCGAAGCCGTAGCCTTCCTGTTTCAGAAACGTGACCTGGAACTGCTGGGCATGCCCAATGCCGATCCCGACAAAGACCACATGATGGCCCTCGACAATTTCTGGTCATGTTACGAAATTATGGGCGTTTCACTGGTGGATATGAAAGTGTGGAAATGGATGTACGAGAATCCGGAGGCTACCCCGGCCCAGCTCAAAGAAGCAGTGATTTCTGCCGCAAAGGAGGTTTGGAATAAGTATTATGCCGATATCATGGGAGGCAAGGATGAGCCGATCCTGGCCATTTATTCGCATATGATCGACAATCCGCTTTATCTGTCAAACTACCCCATGGGGCACCTCATTGAGTTCCAGATTGAACAGCAGGTTAAAGGTAAACCCCTGGCTCAGGAATTTAACAGGATGTACACCCAGGGCCGCCTCATTCCCCAGCAGTGGATGAAAAATGCGGTAGGCAGTGAAATCTCTATTCAACCGACACTGAATGCAGCCGCCGAAGCACTGAAAGCCATTCAATAAACTTCTTTTATCATCCTGAAAACAAAAAGGTTGCTGAAAAGCAGCCTTTTTGTTTTCCAGCCATTCGCCGGCTATCCTGCATGGTTCATCCCGTTTTTTCTGCCGTTGGCCGGTTTTGGCTTTCAGCATTCCAGGCTTGTGATGATTTTTGCACTTTCAAAAGATTGAAAGACCGGGAAACTCACTTCAGAATCTGCAAAAACGGATCTGCAGGAGGAAAATCCCGGTTTAAGCTGTTATTATAAATTAAAAACCTGAACAACATGCAAACAATACTTGGAGCCGGTGGTGTGATCGGCAGCGAACTGGCCAGAGAGCTGAAAGCCTATACCCGCGAAATCCGTCTGGTAAGCCGGAACCCGAAGAAAGTAAACCCGGATGACCAGCTGATGCCGGCCGATCTGACCAATGCGGATGAAGTTGACAGGGCCGTGGCCGGATCATCGGTCGTGTACCTGACGGCTGGCCTTACCTACAGCACGAAAATCTGGAGGGCACAATGGCCGGTCATTATGCGCAACGTCATCAACAGTTGTAAGAAACATGGTGCAAAACTGGTCTTTTTCGACAACATTTATATGTACGACCGTGGGTTTCTGGCAAACATGACCGAAGACACCCCGGTAAGACCGACCAGCAGAAAAGGTGAGGTGAGGGAACAAATTGCATCCATGCTGCTGAATGAAATCAGCAAAGGACAACTTACTGCCCTGATTGCCCGTTCAGCCGATTTTATTGGTCCGGCCAATAACATACTGGTAGAAATGGTGGTTAAGAACTATGCCAAAGGGAAAAAAGCCAATTGGTTTGCCCGGGCCGACAAGATCCACAACTTTACCGCGACAACAGATGCCGCCCGGGGCACCGCCCTGCTGGGCAATGCTGAGGATTGCTGGAATGAAGTGTGGCACCTGCCAACCACAGGTTCCAGGCTCACAGGCAAAGACTGGATCGAACTGATCGCCGGCCAGATGAAAGTGAAACCGGCCTTCAGCATTGTGCCTGCCTGGATGTTCGGATTACTCGGCCTCTTTATTCCGATGCTCGGAGAAATGAAGGAGATGGGGTATCAGTATGATCGTGATTACTTCTTCAACAGCAGTAAGTTCAATGCCCGTTTCAGCTATGTCCCTCTTTCGCCCGATGAAAGCGTACAACAGATGCTCAGGGAGTTGAAACACTGACATAATCAGTAACACAGGCTACAGAGACCATATCCGTTTCATTTCTATCTTTGCCGTTAAAGATAAATAACGGTATGAAAAGGATATTGATGATTGCTGCGCTCACCTTTGCGCTGAATGGCGCAGCCCAGGTAATTCAGGAACACAGTTACCCCGGACAGGGCATCGTGGCCCATCTCGGATATCAGGATGACCTTTACGCCATCCTCGATGCTCCGGCTCATGTCTGCAGACTTTACAATGCAAATCATGCCCTCGTCAAAGCAATTAACCTGCCGGTGCCTGCCGGAGACTTTACCATTAATTCGGTGCAGCATGTTACCGACGGTCTTTTTAACACCGACGAAGCCATTGAACTTACTTTTACCGGATACAAGATCGGGTCGGCAGGTGTTGACTACGAAAGCCGTGTGATCAATGAGAACGGACAGATACTGGCTGCAATACCCGGCGCAAGTGCGGTGTATGTGGATTATCTTGAAAATGCCTGGAAACTGCTGGCGTGGATTTACGATTATTCGGTAAATCCGGCCGAAGTGGAGACCATCGTCTTTTCATTGCCCGGGCAGCTGACCACAGGAACAGAAACACCCCCCGCGCAAATGGTGGAAAGATTACCCCATCCCAATCCTGCTTCGGCATTTATCTGGCTTTCTTACCATCTGAAACCCGGGGAAGAAGGGGAGATGATCGTCAGCAATGCATCCGGTCAGGTGGTGAAAACACTCCGTTTGGGACCGGATTACAGTAGCATTCAGCTTTCGCTTGAGGGGCTTGCTGCCGGTGTTTATGCTTACCGGGTTGCAAATGGCGAAGGAGCCGGAGCCTTTGTAGTACACTGATTGTTAAAGCCCGGATTGAACACCGGAAGGTTCCTGAAGCAATTCAGGCCTGCGCTGTTGGGTTCTGGCCCTCAGAATCTCCGAAAGCGAGGTCTGAAGTAAGCGGGACTCAATCCAGGCTGTAAAATCGAAAATCCTCAGCACCTGTTGCTCGAAAACATCCTTCTTGATTTCTTCAAGCTCCCTGTTGATTTTAACCCAGAGCTTCTTACGGTCTTTAACCAGCGTGGGTAAGGGTTTCACAAAAAACCTGAGTAACAGGTGCTCGATTTTATATCCTTTATCATTTCCGGAAAGGCTTCGGTTCACTGATCTGATTTCATACCTGATCAGGTCGAAATCGCCAGATTGAAAGAGAATCATCAGGTTAACAAGTCTTATGGTTCTGTACAGCGGGAGGTAATAGTAGTTTTTGCCTTGAATGATGATCTGACTGAGAAATTTATGCGCCTTCTGATAATTCGCGTTCCCGAAGTAGATCAGGGTGGTGTACAGGGTGAGTTCAGCCTGACGGGCCCTGCTGAGCAGATTCATCTTATCATATAGTTTTTCCTGATAGGCCGCCTTAAGCGCGGCAGCCGCCGCGAAGTCGCCCCGGTCAATCAGCGGGAACAATTCGTACAGAAACGAAATGCAGGTAAGATTTATCCTGAAGTCAACAGAACTCGTGTTTATTTTATTCAGCTGTTCGGTAAAGTAGGTCATGCCCTCGTAATTGTGGATGCTTCTGAGGCTCTCGAGTACTCCTTCGAGTGTGTGCAGGTAGTACACTGGCGGCGTACTCCACAGGTGTTTGTTGGCCTCAAACAGGTTATTGAGTTCGTAAAACGACCGGAGCGCCGACTTGAAATCACCCACACTGATCAGGTAATTTGACTGGAACAACTGATGGAGCTTGCTGATTTCAAAATTCTCTGGACCGAAAGAAGCCACAATACTCAATTCGCTGAATATTAAATCGTTCAGCTCATTCTTTTGTTTCTGCGATCGGGCATAGCCTTTATTTACCACCCGATGCTTCAGGATTTCGTACAACGAGGATTGTTCGTTGATTTTTCGCAGGTAATTGATAGACTCGGTGATGCGGTATTGTTTTTTCAGAATCTCCTTCTCGCTGAGGTTGGGAAAGTTTAGCGCCAGCAGGTACTCAAGTTCAAGTCTCTCTGCAAGCAGCAGCGCATAGAAATTTTCATACTTTTCAGCCTGAAGCATGACAATATTTAAAAGCTCGAAGCATTCATCGAAGAGAGATTTCTCGTAGAGAATACGCGCTTTAAGAATTTTATTGAAGAGCATATAGAAGCTATCCTGGTCGCGACGCAGTTCAAGCATGGTGTCGAGCAGCAGATCGAGCAGGTATTTTACGGAGGTTTCAAACGTGGCTTCAGGGCATCCGGCAAGAAAAGAAGCCTTTATCTGTGCGGGAGGCAGGTTCGGACTCTCAACAATCGTATTGTAAAGCTTCAGGTATCCGGGCGTGGTTTTCTTCCTGTACGACCGGGTGCGGAATGCCTTCTTTTCGGCCATTGTCATGGAATGAACCATCTGTACCAGAGAGTGGAATTTCGACATGATGTGAAAGGGTTTAACAAACAGGTAGAATGCCCTGCATAAAAGTTTAACAACAAAAATAATTAAAAATACTGAAAATGGGTGATATTTGATGATGAATTATTTCATAATTACTTATAATACAGCGTATAAAAATGGATTGGCAAAAAAAATAACGATTTATAATTACCGAAAAATGTTAATTATTGATTTTTTTCGTATTTTGTTATGCATAGATTTGCTGCGACACAAAAATCTGATTTTATGCAAGGAAAGCGTATAGTGATTGTTGGAAGCTGCAATACTGACATGGTAATTAAGGCCGATAGACTGCCGATTCCCGGGGAGACAGTACTGGGAGGGACATTTTTTATGAATCCTGGAGGCAAGGGAGCCAATCAGGCAGTAGCCGCTGCACGAATGGGCGGAAATGTTACCCTGATTTCAAAAACCGGAAATGATGTTTTCGGAAAACAGTCGGTAATGCTCTACAATACTGAAAACATAAAAACAGATTACATTTTTTCCGATCCGAAAAACCCCTCAGGAGTTGCCCTGATAACGGTTGACTCATTCGGCGAAAACTGCATCGTGGTAGCATCCGGAGCCAATGCATCGCTTTCGCCAGCCGATATTGATACCGCGGCTGAAGCCATTGTGAATGCCGGCATTGTGTTGATGCAGCTTGAAATACCCATCGATACAGTGGAGTATGTAGCTGAGATGGCCAGCAGCAGAGGAATAAAAGTGATTCTGAATCCGGCACCTGCACGGGCTCTTTCTGATAAACTGCTGAAAAACGTTTACATTCTTATTCCGAACAAAAGTGAAGCAGAAATTCTTTCGGGCATCAAGGTTACCGACCGGCAGACAGCTATTCAGGCCGCCGATATTATCAGCGCAAAAGGGGTTGATATTGTGATCATTACCCTTGGTTCACAGGGGGCCCTCATCAAACAGCATCATGAAGTTCACTTTGTGGAAGCCGTAAAAGTGGATGCAGTGGATACCACAGCTGCCGGAGATGTTTTCTGCGGAACCGTCTGCGTTGGCCTGTCAGAAGGAAAAACAGTGACTGAAGCCGTAGAAATGGCTGCAAAAGCCTCTGCAATCACGGTTACACGCATGGGCGCCCAGTCTTCAATCCCCCATCGTTCTGAATTGTCATCGCTTGAATAACCAGCCAAATTAAAAGGAAATGAAAACCAAAGCAAATCAACCATCACCGATGCACTTACGAAACCTTGTGTTCGTGCTGCTTGTCGTTCTGCCTTTTTTCAGTCCGCTGACCGCTCAGGTAAACAGCCCGGTAAAAATCTCCGGAACTGTTTCAGATGCCCGTACCCGGGAGTCGTTGCCGGGGGTGAATGTTTATGTTAAGGGCACACAGACCGGGACAGTCACCGACCTCCGGGGTGCTTATTCGATCGATGCTGCAAACGGTTCTGTACTCGTATTCAGTTTTGTTGGTTACGAAACTGCTGAACTGAAGGTTGGTTCGCAATCCACGATGAATGTTCTGCTTAAAACTTCCGTGGAATCACTGAATGAACTGGTGGTGATAGGTTATGGTTTGACGACAAAAAAGGAAATCACCGGATCGATTGCCTCGGTAAAGGCGGAAGAATTCAACAAGGGGGCCTTCAACAATGCCATGGGGCTTTTGCAGGGCAAGGTTGCCGGATTATCCGTCACACGTCCCGATGGCGCTGATCCCCAGGCTGGCTATCAGATTTTGTTGCGGGGTACAAATACGCTTACTTCCGGGCAGGGCCCGCTGATCATCGTGGATGGAGTGTCAGGCGTTGACCTGAAAAACATCAGCTTCGAAGAGGTTGAATCGGTGGATGTGCTCAAAGATGGTTCAGCAGCTGCCATTTACGGTACCCGCGGATCAAACGGCGTGATCATCATCACCACCAAAAGGGCCGCTTCGGGTGCTGCCAGCATAGAATATTCGGGATATTCCTCGGTGCAGATAGCCCCCAGAGGTGTTGAAAATCTTACTGCTGACCAGTTTACAAAAGCCATTGAACAATATGCCCCGGAAAAAGCCGGTAGCCTGTATGGGGCAAATACCGACTGGTTTAAGGAGATTACACGTTCACTACCTTTCAGCCATAAGCACAACCTGGCTATTTCAGGTGGCGATGATCAGTTTTCGCACCGTACCATCTTCTTCGCCGATCTTTCCGAAGGACTGCTCAGGGATAACGAATCAAACAAATACGTTCTCAGAACCAACATCAATCAAAAGGCTTTCGACGGGAATCTCATCCTCGATTACAACCTGAGCTATGGAATGCGCAATTACAAACCGGCTAATTACGACCTTTTTTACCAGGCCTTTATCCGCAACCCGACGTCTCCGGTATATGACCCGGGCAATGATTACACCGGTGGCTATACCCTGATCTCCGGAATGAACTATTACAATCCGGTGGCGATGCTTAATGAACGTACCCGAAACGGCAAGACCGATGATATGGGAGCCAATGTAAGGGCAACCCTCAAACTGGGTAAGTCGGTTAACTGGGTGAATATGCTTTCTCTCGAAAAATCCGACTGGGAGGAGGTAACCTATAAAACCCGCTATTATCCGGGAAGTCTCGGCACCGAAGGCGAAGCAGAAATCGGTAACGGCCGGGGCAGCGATCTGCAATACGAAAGTACCGTTAACTATACGAGGTCGTGGAAGAAACAGGTGATCCAGGCACTGGCCGGATATTCTTTCGAAGAGGAGGAAAGCAATAATTCATACATGATCAATTCGGGCTTCGATACCGATATTTTCGGAGCAAACAATATCGGGGGCGGCAGTTCACTTTCTGAAGGAACCGCAGAAATGGGTTCTTACAGAAGCAAGAACAGACTCATTGCCTTTTTCGGAAGGGTGATGTACAACATCGACGACCGGTTTCTGACCTCCTTATCGGTGCGGCGCGAAGGGTCTTCCCGATTTGGCGAAAACCACAAATGGGGCTGGTTTCCTGCTGCCAGTTTCGGCTGGCGAATGAACAGGGAGAAGTTTCTCAAAGACATCACCTGGATCAACGACCTGAAACTCAGGGTAGGCTACGGCGTAACCGGGAATCAGGAAATCGACAGCTACCAGTCGCTGCTGCTGCTTAAACGAGCTGGTTACATCTATTACAACAACGAGTGGATCAACACCTACCAGCCTGCTACCAACCCCAACCCGGATCTGCGCTGGGAAAAGAAATCCGAGGTCAACGCCGGGATCGATTTTTCAACCCTGAAAAACAGACTGAGCGGATCGCTGGATTTCTATTACCGCAAGAGTTCCGACCTGCTGTATTCCTATTCCGTGTCGGTGCCTCCCAACCTGGTAAATATCAAGTTTGCCAATGTCGGTACCATCAGCAACCGCGGGGTTGAACTCTCGCTCAGGGGCGTGCCGGTTAAAAAGGCGAAGTTTGAATGGAACTCCATACTCACCTTCAGCATAAACAGGAACAAGCTCGAAAAATTCAACAGCGATGAATACATTTCCGACTCCTATGATATCGGATGGATTGGTGATGCCATCGGGATTAATTGTCAGAAACTGCGGGTAGGTGAGAGCCTCGGTACCTTTTACGGACCGGTCTGGATCGGGCTGGATGAACTCGGACATGACCTTTTCAAAAATGCAAATCCGGTAGGGCAGGTGAATGCTGAAGACTGGGAAGTGATTGGCAATGCTTACCCCGATTTTACCCTGGGCTGGAGCAATACCATGACTTACGGCAATTTCGATCTCAGCTTTTCACTGCGGGCTTCCATAGGTGGAGAAGTTCTCAATACCTATCGCCTGTATTACGAAAACTGGGGCACCCTCGGACTCAACAATGTAACCCTTTCTCAGTACGAAAGCCCCGGATTCTCTGGCAATGCAAGGTACTCCTCAAAATATGTGGAGGATGCTACCTTTGTGAAACTCGATAATGTTACCCTGGGGTATAACCTGAAGATTAACCACCGGTACATCTCGAAAAGCCGGATATTCTTCACCGCTCAGGATGTTTTCTGTTTGACCGGTTACCAGGGACTGGACCCTGAGGTGAACCTCGGTGGCCTGACCCCGGGTATCGAATACCTGTCGTACTATCCCAGAACTAAGGTTCTGACCCTCGGCGTTAATGTTTCATTTTAGTCATAGGAGAGTTTTTACGATGAAAAAAATATTCAGCTTTGCTGCCTTTCTTTTTGCAGTTGTTTTATTCCCGGCAGCCTGCACTGATCTTGACGAAGAAGTCTATACCGAAATACCGCTTGACGGGTTCTTCAAATCGGAGAAAGAGGTGCTGATGTATGCAGGCCGTTCGTATGCCAAACTACAGCGTTTCCCCGAAGAACAGCGACTCTGGTCGTTGATTGAAAATGCTTCCGATGAAATGGTGATTCCGGGACGCGACGATGGCTTGTGGTGGGAGCAGGGCCGTTGGGACGAATTGCATACACACCATTTCAGTGCAACAAACAAGATACTCAGACAATCATGGGAGTTTGTCTTTGAAGGAATCACCGCCTGCAACGAAGTGATCTATGTTACCGAAGAGTCAGATATTCAGTTTGATGGCAAAGAACGGGTGGTTGGTGAAATTAAAATCCTCAGGGCTTTGTTCTATTACTGGGCCATCGATAACTGGGGAAATGTGCCGTTTACCATTGATTTCACCGATAAGGAACTGCCAGAGCAAAAAGACCGGAAGTTTATATTTTCCTTCATCGAAAAGGAAATTCTCGACAACGTTGAACTGCTTCAGGACCAGCCGTCATCGGCCTACTATGGCCGGGTTACCCAGGGGATGGCTTATACCCTGCTGGCCAGGCTTTACCTGAATGCTGCTGAATGGATTGGCGAATCTAAATATCAGGAGGCTGTAGATGCCTGCGATAAGGTGATCGGTCAGGGATTCTACCACATTGAAGATGACTATTTCGCCAACTTCAAAGTTCACAACGAGGGCTCAGTTGAGAATATTTTTGTGATCCCCAACCATTCGGTTTATACCAAAGACCGGCTTTACTGGTACACTTTGACACTCAACGATGCCAGCCGTGCTACTTTTGGTTTTAAAGGAGAAATGTGGGATGGTTTCGTACTGGAGCCGGATTTCTTCAACAAATACGCGGTGAACGACCTCAGGCGGAATTCCTTCTTGTATGGTCAGCAGTACGATATGAACGGGAATCCGGTTTATTTCATTGAAAATAACGACACTGTGTGGTTTGAATACACACCCACCATTGCCAACTACCGTGCACGCAAACGGTGGGAAGGTGCCCGTTGCTGTAAGTACGAGTACCAGAAAGAACTGGAATACTATGTCACAGATATGGAAAATGATTTTGTGATTTTCCGTTATGCCGATGTGCTCTATACGAAACTGGAAGCACTCTGGCGGTTGGGTCGGGCCGGGGAAATACTGGGTGACCCTGAGCTTCAGAAGATCAGAACGCGTGCCGGAATGCCGGTGTACAACGCGTCTGAAATCACCGCCGAAGAGCTGCTCGATGAATTCGGTCGCGAATTTGCCTGGGAAGCCCGTCGCCGGCAGGATCAGATCAGGTTCGGAGTCTGGGGCAGTACCTGGTGGAACAAGCCGGCATCCGGAGCCACGGCAAAACTTTTCCCCATTCCACAGACGGCCTTGAGTGCCAATTCAAAAATCAAACAGAATGATGGCTATTAAACAGATTGCTGCCACGGCACGGAACAGTTTCCGGAACAAGTCCCGCCATGTTTTTCTGGTAGGTTTGCTCATGCTTCCCTTTGTTGTTTTCCCGGGTAAGCCACTCAGGATAAGCAAAGCAGAGCTGCATGATAAAATTGCCGCCGCCTGGATTGGTCAGATGATCGGTAATATTTACGGGTTGCCGCATGAGAATAAATACGTGAATGCCCCGGGTGCCGAAAACTGGCCTTACGGGTACACAAAAAACCTCGACAAGCTGCAGAAATACAACGGTGCTTTTTCTGACGACGATACTGATGTGGAATACATGTACCTGCAGCAGATGATGAAGTTCGGGCCGGAACCTACCTACGGACAGCTTCGTGACGCCTGGATGTACCACATCCGCGACCGGGTGTGGCTGGCTAACCGGGGCGCCCTCGGACTGATGCATTACGGTTATACTCCTCCTTTTACGGGGCGAAGCGATCTGAACCCCCATTGGTATCAGATTGATCCTCAGTTGATCAATGAGATATGGGCCTATACAGCACCGGGAATGGTTAACTACGCCGCCGCCAAATCGGAATGGGCAGCCCGCATTACCAGCGACGACTGGGGTACGGAACCTACCATTCACTACGGTGCCATGTATGCTGCCGCATTTTTTGAAAAAGATATCCGGAAGCTCATTGATACCGGGTTAAAGGCGTTGCCGCAGAACGGCCGCTATGCGGCCACGGTAAGGGAGATGATTCAGTTGCACGACAGGTTTCCTTCCGACTGGAAAGCAGCATGGCAGGAGATGGCCAGAATGTATTACATTGAAGAACCGGATATGACCAGAACCATCTGGAATGCCAACCTCAACGGAGCCTGTGCCATTCTCGCCATGCTTTACGGAAACGGAGATTTCCAGAAAACCCTTGACCTTTCGTGTGCCATGGGATTCGATGCCGACAACCAGGCTGCAACCGTTGCCGGACTGCTGGGCGTGGTCAACGGAATGAAAGGCCTGCCCGAAAACCTGTATCTGCCTGTAACAGGATGGACTGAGCCCTTCAACAATACGTATATCAACATAACCCGATACGACCTGAAGGATGCCCGCATCAGCGATATGATCAATCATACCGTTGAAACCGCATTGCAGCTCGTAATGCTGAAAGGAGGTGCGGTGAAAGGGAATCCCGGAAGTGAAGTTGTTTTTATCAACCCGGACGCAGTATTCAATGTTCCTCTGGAATTCTGTATCGGACCACTGCCTGAGATGGAAACCGGTAAAACAGTTGATTTTGCCTTTTATACCCCAGCCAACAAAGGGTATAACTGGAAACTGGTCTCCGGCAATGTTCCCGAAGGTACCGTATTTAATAACGGTCGCCTCACAGGGGTTCCTTCAAAGTCAGGAAAATATGTTTTGATGCTGCAGCTTGACAATGGAAAGGAGCGTTTAACGCATAACTTTGAACTGCTGGTAAGAACAAAAAATATTGCACCGGAAGCCGATACCATCTATGCCAATGTACGTCAGCTGAACAAAGCTGTGCTGGATTCTTGCTGGGTTACCTTTGGTAAATCATTGTATGCCGGCGATGTGTCAGTAATCAACGATGGGAAAAAATATGGAAGGGAGTCAGTCTTTTACAGCCTGGCCTCAAAATCGAAAATGCCGAAAGTGGATTATTACGGCTATGGCTGGAACGATTCACGGCAGGTAAGCATGGTGTGTTTAAGTACCGGTGGAATGGAGGAGTTTGGTGGTTGGTTTACTTCTCTAAACGTACAGTATCTGAACGAGGCGGGTAGGTGGGTTTCAGTGGAGAATACCACTGTGCAGCCCTCCCTGCCTGCTTCGGATATTGTATTCATCCAGCCGCATTACGCCGAATACGTGATCTCTTTTAATCCTGTTTCTACCAAAGGAATCAGGATAATCGGCGATGCTGCGGTACAGGGCCACTGGAATAAATACACCAAAAATGTTTCCGGTTTTACATCCATTACCGAATTAAGTGTTTACCCTTAAAATCAGATCAATGAAAATACACTCCGGAATTTTTGTGTTGGCTTTGGTTTCTGCTCTGGCTGCTTTTACCTTGACTTCATGCACCAGGGCACAGAAATCAGGCAATCCTGATCCTTCAACGATCAGGTTGACCCACCAGCAGCTTCAGGATAAAATCAAGGGTGGCTGGGCTGGTCAGACTATCGGCGTAGTTTACGGTGCGCCGGTTGAATTCAAGTACCAGGGTTCGATCATCGGCGATCATCAGATTATTCCCTGGAACGACACCATTGTGAAATACTGGTGGGTGAAGAAACCGGGACTGTTCGACGATATCTATACCGATCTGAATTTTGTGGATGTATTTGAAAAATATGGCATGGAGGTCAGTTCAGATACCATTGCTGCTTACTGGGCCAACACCGCTTATCATCTGGCACATGCCAATCAGGCTTCCAGGTACAACATTCTTCAGGGAATGAAGCCTCCGCAAACCGGATTCTGGAAAAACAATCCCCATGCCGATGACCTTGACTTCCAGATTGAATCGGATTTCATCGGGCTAATGGCCCCGGGAATGGTAAACCATGCCACCGGGATTGCCGACCGCGTTGGGCACATCATGAACAGCGGCGATGGCTGGTATGGCGGAGTATTTATGGCATCACTCTATTCTATAGCCTTTGCAACCAGGGATGTTAACTCACTTGTTGAAACTGCCATTCAGACAATCCCCGAAGGAACCCTCTTTCGTTCGTGCATCAACGATGTGATTGCGCATTACAAAAAGTATCCCAACGACTGGAAAACTGCCTGGTTTGAGATCGAAAAGAAATGGAACCGGGATGTTGGTTGTCCGAAGGGAGTTTACCTCTCGTTCAACATCGATGCCAAAATTAATTCGGCTTATGTCGCGCTGGCCCTGCTTTATGGTAGAGGGAATTTCACCCGGTCGGTGGATATTGCAGCTCGTTGCGGGCAGGATGCTGATTGCAACGCTGCTTCCGTTGGTGGCATCCTCGGGGTTATGAACGGGTATTCGGGCATCCCTGAATTCTGGCTCAAACCATTACAACAGATTGAAAATCTCAACTTTGAAAATACCACCACTTCACTATCCCGCGCTTATCAACTTAGCTACAGCCATGCACTCAGCATGATAAAACTGGCTGGGGGAAAAACCAATGGCAAAGAAGTGGAAATCCCGTTTGAACAACCTGTTGCGGTTGCTTTTGAACAGAATTTCGAAAAAACATACCCGATTGCCCGGATAAAAACCGACTATTCCCTGACTGATGAATACAACTTCACGTTTACCGGAAACGGCTATATTCTGTATGGCAATATGGTCAAAAGCTTGAAAGTGGATCCGGATTACGTTGACAGGGTCTCAAAACGCCTGGGTTCAGAAGTGTTTGGCCTTGCAGAACCCGATGACCCATACGTGGCTCAGGTGGAAATTTACATCGACGGCAACCTTGACGAAACAGTAAACCTGCCCATGAAAAACACCTCACGCCGACTCGAACCTGCCTGGAAATATCTACTGGCTGAAGGACCTCATTCGGTGAGGCTGAAATGGATAAATCCTGAGCCTGGTTATCTCATCAGGCTGAACGACCTGATTGTGTATTCTGAAAATGAACCTGTTAATCCAATGTCAAATAAGTGAGACCATGAAGAAGCTAATCCTGATCACGGGCATCACCCTGTTTCTTTTGTCCTGCGGGCCGCAGAAAACTCCGGTGCAATTACCGGCAGAGGTTACCATGAGTACAAAAGTACTGTTCGACAAGATCAGGGGAGGATGGGCAGGTCAGACCATTGGTTGTACTTATGGCGGGCCCACCGAATTCAAATTCAAAGGTACCATGATTCAGGACTATCAGCAGATGGTCTGGTACAACGACTACATCGTTGATACTTATAAGCAGGATCCGGGATTGTACGATGACGTTTATCTTGACTTTACCTTTGTTGAAGTGATCGACCGTCTGGGCGCTGACGCACCGGCTGATTCGTTCGCCATGGCTTTTGCCCGTGAAGATTACAAACTCTGGCATGCCAACCAGGCTGCCCGTTACAACATTCTGAACGGTATTATGCCCCCGCAATCTGGTCACTGGATGAATAACCCCCATGCCGATGATATTGATTTTCAGATAGAATCTGACTTTGCAGGGCTGATGTCGCCGGGGATGATCAATACAGCTTCTGCTATCTGCGATCGGACCGGACATGTCATGAATTACGGTGACGGTTATTATGGCGGTGTTTTTATGGCCGGTATGTACGCAACCGCTTTTGTTTCCGATGATATCGAATTCATCATCCGGCAGGGTTTGAAGCCGGTGCCTGAAAAAAGCAGGTTTTACCGCACGATTTCCGATGTGCTCAAGTGGCACAAACAATATCCCGATGACTGGAAAAAATGCTGGTTTGAAATCGAAAAAGCCCATACTTCCGAAAAAGGGTGTCCCGAAGGTGTGTTTAATGCATTCAACATTGATGCCTCTGTTAATGCAGCCTACGTGGCAATAGGACTGCTTTATGGCGGTAAGGACTTTTACAAAACCATGGACATTGCTACCCGTTGCGGTCAGGATTCTGATTGTAACCCTGCCACGGCGGCCGGCATCTTAGGGGTTATTCTGGGATATGAGAACATTCCTGCTTTCTGGAAACCGGCTATTGAAAAGGCGGCGGGGTTGCAGTTTCCTTATTCTGCAATTTCGTTGAACGAGGTGATCGAAATGAGCCATCGTCATGCCATCGCACAGATAGAAAAAAACGGCGGCCGGATTGCCGGCGCTCAGGTTACCATTCAGGTGCAATCGCCCGAAGTGCTGCCCTACGAAGAATCGTTTACAGGAATGGTTCCCGTGAAAGAGCTGCTCGTCAGAACCGATCACCTGGAAAATAGCATCCGGATCGGGTTCAACGGAAACGGCATTGTGGTGCTGGGGAATGTCAAATCACGGTGCTTCGACGAACAGCGTGATTTTATAGCCTTGCTCGATGTGTATATTGATGGTGAAAAAACTGAACAAGTCAAGATGCCTTTCAACTACATTGTGAGAAAGTACGATATCTACCACAAATACCTTTTACCCCCGGGCGATCATACCCTGGAAATCAAATGGGTGAATCAGGATCCTGATTTCAGGATTTATTTCAAATCGTATGTAGTGTACAACGATAAACCGTACGAACGTGCTCCACAGATGTCAGGGGTAGTAGGTAAATAAAAGATTATGAGGCAACTGAATCATTGGTTTTATCTCATCTCCGCGATTTTGGCTCTGCTGGCTGCTTCGGCATGTAAGCCAGACCCTGATGACGGGGACCCGCCAGTGCCATTCACGCGGCTCGTCGAAAATCAGTTTATTCAGAGTAAAATACTGGCGAGGAAAATCAATTATGCAGTTTTGTTGCCTGAAGAATACGAGAAGGGCTCAGGTAAGTATCCGGTGGTTTACCTCCTTCACGGTTATGGTGATAGCGAAAAGGCCTGGTATCAGGGTGGTAACATAAAGTACTATGCCGATCTGTATGAAGGTGAAACGGGTCCCGCGATTTTTGTAATGCCCGATGGGTTCAATACATACTGGGTCAACAAATACAATGGCAATTACCCGTATATGGATATGCTTATCAGAGAGCTGGTTCCCGGGGTGGATTCCCTTTATCGCACCAGTGCCGACCCATCGCAAAGGGCTGTTATGGGTTACTCCATGGGTGGGTACGGGGCGCTGGCCCTTACCGCCATGAATCCTGAAGTTTTCGGTACTGCGGTGGTACTGAGTATGTCGTTCAGAACCGATCAGCAATACCTGGCTGAACCTCAGGACAATTTCGACAGCCAGTGGGGCAGTATTTTCGGAGGCATCGGGAAAACAGGGGAAGAGCGTTTAACACCCTATTTTAAAGAGTACAGCCCGTTTTATTTCTTTGCCGATCCGGGTAACCCATCGCTCAGCGGGCAGCGTTATTTCATCGATTGTGGCGATGACGAGGAAAGCCTCTCGCAAACCAACGGTTCGCTCCATATCCGGATGCGCGATCTGGGTGTGAGCCACGAATTCCGGATGCGCAACGGAGCTCACACCTGGGATTACTGGCATGGCGCGCTCCCCGAAGCATTCCACTACCTGGGATTCGCTTTCCGGAATAGTGGTTACCCGCAGGAGGGTGCAACGGTTGAAACAGGCACTGGTATTGCGTCGGAACGTTTCGTTGATCTGTTGGTTCCGGGTAACACACTGCCTGTGTCGGTTGTGATTCCGGGAACTTACAACTCCGAAACAGCCGCTTACCCGGTCATCTGTCTGTTGCATGATACAACCGCTGCAGGTGATCAGATTACGCAGGAAAAACTCCTGCAACTGATGAGCAGAAACATGGATGCAGCCCGGTTACAGAAATCCCTGTTGGTTGAGATCCGGTGCGGGGAAGCTTACCTGGAGGGGGCCGGAATCTCCGGAATTATGCAGGCGGTCAGAGAGAACTTCCGGACGGCAACAAACGGGAAACAAGCTGTCATTATCAGCAATCACAACGCCGGAGCAACCCTGGTCAACATGCTGGATGATGTAGGGCCCCTCTTTAATGCATGCCTGTTTTTTGAGGCTGCTTTGCCGGATGACGCTTCGGTTAGTAATCCTGACTTTAGCTGTTACCTCGATGTGTGCGATAACGGCCCATCATACCGCGGAAACCATTCTTTATTCATGAGTTTCAGGGATCAACAGGGCGGTTGCGAATTCAGGGTAAGGCAAGGCAGCGGATCGTACGGCGATTTTCTTGCAGGCCTTGATGCTGCCTCGGTTTTTATAAAAGACAATCTGAAGTATTAAGCAACATGGAACCCAAAGTATTGAATCACCGCCACCAGCCCTCGCCTCAGTCTGAATCAGTGCTGAAACACGGGCATTTCCTTCCATGGGGAAGCCTGCGGATGCTGATTGGAACTTCGCTCCTGCTGATGCTTGCCGGCCTTTATACCCAGCGTGTTTCCGGGGCCGGTCTGCTCGTTCGCGAACGGTTGACCATGCACAGTGCTTTACTGAAGCAGGATGTCCACTTCTCGGTTTGCCTTCCTGCGGATTATTATGCTGAATCAAAGTCCTATCCGGTTGTTTACCTGCTGCACGGTTTAGGTGATGATGAGTCATCCTGGCTGGAATATGGACGGATTGAACAATATGCACGGCAATCCGAAGAAGCCGGTAAATCAGTTCCGATGATTTTCATAATGCCGGAGGGCTTCAGATCGTATTATGTAAACCAGGCTGACGGATCATTCCCGTATCAGGATATGTTTGTAAACGAGCTGGTCCCGTATATTGACAGTCTTTTCAGAACCCTGCCCGACCGGTGGCAACGGGCACTGATGGGTTATTCCATGGGTGGATTCGGGGCTATGATGCTTCATCTTCAGCATCCGGAAATTTTTGGTGCAACAGTTCCGCTCAGTATGTCGGTGCGTACCGATCAGCAATACATCGCCGAAGATGCCTCTGGCTGGGACGAACAATGGGGACGCATTTTCGGTGGGAGAGGCCTTGAAGGTCATTCCCGGCTAACGGATTTTTATCGCCATAACAGCCCGTTTCACATGATACCGGAGTTAACAAAACCCGAAAAGCACGGGCTGAACATCTACATGCTGAACGGCGATGAAGAGCAGACACTTTGCAGAAGCAACGAAGAACTTCATTTGTTGATGCTGAAAAGTCAGGTGCCGCATGAATACAGGGTAACCGACGGGGGGCATAGTTTTGCTGTGTGGCGGGCTTCTCTGCCCGGTGCTCTGCAATACCTGAGCGACTTCTTTACTGGAACTCCCTACCGGGGCGAATCCGCTCAACCTGAATTGCCCATTCAGGATATCAGCAGGCAGATGATTCAGATCAGGGCCGATGCAGATCCGATCGATGTGTTTGTCCCCGGTGATTATGCTGTTTCCGACAGAAAGTACCCGGTGTTATATTGCATTGGGGATTTTAGTTTGCCTGAAAAACTTTCAATTGGCGGTATGGCCAATCATGCTGTTGAAACAAATATCATTGCTCCGGTGATCGTGGTGTTCCTGAATGAAACAGACACATCAAAACTGAAATTGATGATCTCCAGGGCAGAATTGTTGTTACGTATCAGGGCCGGGTATAGATTCAGGGCTGTTGCCGGTTACGGTTCTTTTGCCCTTCCCGCGGTGCAACTGGCAACTCATAGCCCTGGATTCAGCAGTTGTCTGCTATGGGAAATGCAGGCTGATAAAGAGAAAATTGCCATTCAGTGTTCACAAGATAACCTGGCAGCCTTGAAACGTATGACGATCCTGTGCGATGTTTCCGATGGCGGAGGTGTTGCAGAAGCGAATTCGGCATTCCACATGTTGCTACGGGATAATCAGGTGGAGCATGAATACAGGGTGAGGGACGGCAATGGGGGTTTTGATTGGTTGCTCGGTGGACTGTCTTATTCCCTGAGTCTGATTTCAGCAAGGTTTCACAGGTAAATGAAGTATAAACATCACTAAAACGCACGATCATGTTTATTGTAAGTAGCTACACATTGGCAGTTGCACTCTGCTTTGTTACCATGCTATGCTGGGGCTCATGGGGTAATACCCAGAAGCTGGCGGCTAAAACATGGAGGTATGAATTGTTCTATTGGGACTACGTAATCGGAGTAGTTCTGTTTTCCATGATCATGGGGTTAACCCTGGGAAGCTCGGGCGACCAGGGGAGAAGCTTTATCCCGGACCTGATGCAGGTTGATGCGGCTGCTTTCGGCAGTGCATTTGTGGGAGGGATCATCTTTAACGCGTCCAACATCCTCTTGTCTGCCGCAATCTCGCTGGCCGGTATGGCAGTTGCGTTTCCGGTTGGAGTGGGACTGGCATTGGTCCTGGGCGTATTTATCAATTACTTTGGTGCTCCGTATGGTGATCCCTTTACGCTGTTTTCGGGGGTTGCCCTGATCACACTTGCCCTTGTTTTCAATGGCATTGCCTATGGCAGAAAAAGCAAGGACCAGGATAAATCCGTGGTGCGGAAAGGGCTCTGGATTGCGCTGAGTGCAGGGTTCCTGATGTCATTCTTTTACCGTTTTGTGGCTGCAGCCGTCGACCTCAATAACTTTGAATCACCCACACCCGGGTTGGCAACCCCTTATTCGGCAGTCTTTATTTTCGCACTCGGGATGCTGTTCAGCAATTTCTTTTTCAATACCCTGCTGATGAAAAAACCGTTTATCGGTGAACCCGTATCCTACAAGGCATATTTCAGTGGTGGTTTATCAACCCACATGGTTGGCATTCTTGGCGGACTTATCTGGGGGCTCGGAACATCACTGAGCTACATTGCTACCGGTGAAGCAGGCGCAGCAATCGCCTATGCGCTCGGACAGGGAGCAACCATGGTAGCTGCATTATGGGGCGTTTTCGTTTGGAAAGAGTTCAAAGGTGCCCCGAGGTCAACCAACCTGCTTCTGATGCTTATGTTCCTGCTGTTCACCTCTGGCCTGGCCCTCATCATTGTAGCAGGCAATAATTAGAAATTTTAATCCCAAACCACATATCAAATTTCTCACACTTAAACCAAAAACCAATGAAAAAGTATTTCGCACTTCTTACAATGGCCGCTGTGGCGCTTACTTCGTTTACTTCCTGCGACAAAAAAGATGACGATGACGATCCTATCGTTGTTCCGGCTTCCAAAATCAAAACCATCAGTGTAAACTACGGCGATGGCGTAGAAGGCTATGAGTTCATTTATGATGCCAACGACAAGATCTCCAAAATCTACAACAGCTGGGAAGGCGAGGTGGTTGACACAATCACTTATGATTACAGTGTTTCTGGTAAACTTACCATCACCAAGGAAGACTGGCCGACAACCTATGAGCTGAACAGCGAAGGCCTGGTTACCAAAGAAATATGGGACGAAACCAGTTGGGCTTCCTATACCTATACCGATGGTTATCTGAGCTCTGTTGTTGAGCACTGGGATGGTGCCGATCACAAAAAGTATGACGTGGAAATCACCAGCGGCAATGTTACCAAACATACACGCTATGGTGACGACGGTAATGTAAACAGGTACAAGACGTTCACCTACACAACCGGTGACAATAAGTCTGAAATACAGCAGGCCAATGCTGTTGACTCTAACTGGAAAACAGTGGGAGGCATTTTCGGGAAAGCCAGCAACAAACTGGTCGACTATCTTGAATACTGGGAGCCGGGCGATGAAGCAAACAAGGGAACCACAACCATCACCTATACCTTCGACTCTGAAAACAGGGTTTCTACCATGACGCGTTCCGGTGACGGATGGCAGGAAGCCTTTTCTTTTACGTACTACGCTGATTAAATTTTAACGACAACACCAGGCCTATCTACAATGCTACCAGAGGTTTTTAAGGCCTGGTTTTGTGTGTGTTTGAGGAGGGATAAGAGGCACCCTGACACCGATGTCAGGTGCCTCTTTGATTAACCCGGCTTTCTTTTCCCCAGACCCGGTTTCTTCAACTAAGGATCAATAGAAGCATTATTAACGGATGACCCTATCAATATACAACTTGCGATGAAAAACGTCAGTATGGCCGGAATCCTCGGGGGATTGGTTGTTTTTATCCTTATTTTACTGCTGCCATTGCCCGGCGGTATGAGTGTTGAAGCGCGCAATGCCGGCGCTGTAGCCATTCTGATGGCTATCTGGTGGATTACCGAAGCCATTCCGGTGTATGCGACCGCCTTTCTGCCTATGGCTGCTTTCCCGGTTTTAAAAATTTTACCGGCAGGTGAAACAGCCGTCAATTACGGGCATGATTTTGTTTTGATGATGATCTCCGGTTTTTTTCTGGCCAAAGCAATTGAATCACAGAACCTTCACAAACGCATATCACTGGTTCTGATTCATGCCCTGGGCACCAGCCGGCAGGTAATAATCCTCAGCATCATGATTGCGACTGCCTTTCTCTCGATGTGGATTGCAAATGTTACCGCAGCCCTTCTTATGCTGCCCATTGGTATGGCCCTCATTTCCAAGGAAGAGGCTGCACCTGAACAGAAGAGCAGTTTCGGGACAGCGCTGATGCTTGGCATTGCCTATTCAGCCAGCATCGGAGGTACAGCTACGCTGATTGGTTCACCCACCAATATGATCTTCTCGGGCGTGCTCGCCAAGATGTTCCCCTCGGCTCCATCGGTTAGCTTCTATGATTGGTTTATCATCGGATTCCCTCTGGCAGTTATCTTTTTACCCCTTGTGTGGTTCTTTCTGATCCGCTTTTTCAAGGTTACCGGAAGCATTCAGGGTAGTAAAGAGCTGATTAAGAGTGAAATAGATTTATTGGGCAGGATGTCAGCAGGGGAAAAACGGGTTTTGGTGATCTTTATTCTCACCTCATTAGCCTGGATTTTCCGCGAGGAGATTGTCATCGACAGCTTTATAATCCCTGGCTGGAGCGGAATCTTAGGGCTCGGTAAGTTTGCTCACGACAGTACCGTTGGTATGATTGCTGCAATGCTCTTGTTTATGACACCCTCGGGAAATGGTTCAAGGCTGCTTACCTGGAAGGCTGCCGGGCAAATCCCCTGGGGGGTAGGTGTAATTGTTGGAGGCGGTTATGCAATGGCCTCATCCTTTAAAGTTACAGGACTGGCAGATTGGATTGGTAACCAACTGGCTTTCATAAGTTCTTACCCAATGTTTCTCGTACTGGTGATTGTTGTAAGTTGTATTCTGCTGTTCACCGAAATGAACTCCAATACTGCTACAGCGAATATCTTCCTGCCGATTCTTGCCTCCATTGCGGTGGCCGGTAGCACCAATCCCCTGCTTCTGATGATTCCGGCAACGTTTGCCTGTTCGTTTGTCTTCATCATGCCGGCAGGGACCGGGCCAAACACTGTAATATTCGGAAGCAATCATGTTACGGTTCCCGAAATGGCCAGAGCCGGAATCTGGCTTAAACTCTTCAGTATGGTTTTCCTTCCGGTTATACTCTACATCCTGATCAGGCTGGTATGGGGTATGGAGAAGGCTTTGCCATCCTGGGCTATGTAACTGGTTCAGCATTCACCTGAATGCCGGCACTGACTTCAGCCGACGGTTATTAAAGGCAGAATCATCCACCTCCGGAGTTACGATTTTATCAGCGATAACCCTTCCTTTGCCGAAGTGTCATCCGGCCTGTTGAGCAGAGCTTTCTGGAACAGGACTTTTGCTTCACGGAGTTTCCCAAGCTGGAAGTTGGTCCACCCGAGCATCAGCAGGGCATCGTAATCAAAAGGGTAGAGGTTGGCAATACGCTCAAAATACCGGAAGGCTGTCTGGTAGTCCTTTCTCCCGTAAAAAATCATTCCCATGCGGTAATTCACCGTGTAATGATTGGGGTCGAGTTTCAGTATCTCGTTATACCGGGTGATGACCTGCTCCCAGTTACCCTGCGATGAAGCCGGCAGCACAAAACCTAAACGGGCCTCGATGGAAAGTGGCATCAGCGAAATGGCCTTGTTGTAATAGGCAATGGATTCCGTAAAAAGACCCAGCTGATAATTGAGCCACCCGAGCCTGAGGTTTATTTCATACGACGACTCATCGTACACTTTCTTCAGCGATTCTATGGCTTTTGAATGTTCCCCTTTGTTTTCGTAAGTGTAACTGGTGCTGAATGCAGTACTCAGACTGCTGCTGTCCTGTGCTTTTGTATGGATGGCGGCCACCATAAGGATAGCCATCATTCCTGTTTTTAAAATTTTTAGTGTAAATTCCATTTTATTCCTCCTGTGATGCTTTGGTTAATGTATGGATAGTAAAAGATCTCTCCGGGTCTGTCAAAAGGGAAAAACAATTCAGTTCCTTCCCTGAAGAATATCTGATAACGGATAAAGACACTCAGATACGGGCTGAAGCTGAAAATCAGTCTGGAACCGGCTCTGGTGGTGATGTTGTCAAACGAATTGTAAAGCACCTGCGCATTGTGTTCAGCACTGCCGGCCAGGTTTCCTGCCGAAACATAGGCTTCCCCCCACAAGTTGCTGAACAAACGGCCGCCGACCATCTGGTAAACAATAAAGTTGGCGGTATCGGTGCTTATTTTGTAATGAACAGCCGTATGCGAATAGAGGTTGAGGTTGCCGAATGGCTTATAGAAGAACTCACCGCTGTACTGAATCAGTTCCGATTTGTCAACCCTGATTTTCCAGGCTCCGGTGGTAAAAGTCCACCTTGGAGCAGTAAAGCTGATTTCCCCACCCACGGCATAATCATTGTATGAGGAATTGCCGGAAGGGCCGGTAAACCTCTGAATCAATGAATCGGCGCTGGTGAAGGGATTTTCGAGGTTCACATTCACCCAACGCCATGCCGGACTTATGGTGATTTTTTTGCTGATGCTGAATGAGGGGCTAATGTAAGTTTCGTACTGCAGCACTGAATAATCCCCCGAAAGCGAATCAACAAAAGCAATGTCCATTCTCCTGTTCTTGTTAAAGTTGAGCAGGCCGGCTGCCACATTCACATTCAAACGGTAGGATAGGGGTATGACAGTTCCTGCCAGAAAATACTGCGAATTTTTATTCAGGTAGGCTTCTGAATAGGTGCCCGGATCTTTTTGCCGGTATTTTTCAAACTGGTCAACATGATTGCTGAACGAAGGCCCGGTTTCAAGGTACACAGCTGGCCTGCGCTCAATTCTGCCGAAGCCTGAGTCTTCTCCTGAAGGGAGCTTTCTGCGCAGCCATCCCGCTTCTGCAAAGCGGCCACTGTATCGGTAACTTTTGTAAAGCAGACCCATGGCTGCAACATCATCCTTGCTGAATTCAAGGGCTTTCTCAAAATGCCGCGCTGCCCTCACATACCTTTGCCGGTACATGGCTGCTTCACCTACCCGCATCCGCATGTAATAATAGTCATAACCTTTCTCTATGGCATCTTCTCCGACCATCAGCAGACTATCCCATTTCTGCTCATAATACAACCGAAGTGTTATTTTCTCGTAATCTGCCGCTGCACGGGTATTTCCGTAAAGCAAAAGGCTCAGGCAGGTCAGAAAAAAAGCATAACCGGTTTTGCTGCTCATGCCTTGTCGGGATTGGTAAATACCGCAACATGACTGCTGCGGTTGGTGGTTATTTCCAGCTTGTTCAGTTGATTGTCGCTGATCTTGAGTATATATGTCCAGTTTCTCAGATTTTTGCCGGCCAGATCCAGGGTGCATGCCGATTCAAGCTTCATGGAAGAACTGTTGATCAGGGCTTCACGTTCTGCATACACCAGCCTGTACTGAGGCTTGAGAAACAGCAGAAATGGTGAAACAAAGTCCTGTATCAGCCGCATCATTCCGTAACGTAAAATGGTCGGCGGAAATACATCGGTTACTGCCATGTTTTTGTAAAAACCCAGGGGGAGTTTGTAAGCAGCCAGATAGAAATGATAGAGCAGGCTCCTACGGCTTCCTTTAAACCAGGTAAAATAAAACAAGCGGTCTTCACTCCTGAAATAAGCTTTTGAACCGGTGCCTGTGCATTCGAGATAGCTGTTGTTGAGCATGTCGGTTTTTACCAGCCAGGCACCCTGGCCTGTTTCACTGCCTTCAAGGCGATACGAAATTTTCTGTCCGGGCGTGAAGCTGAATGCTTCTTTCAGGGCCGGATCCGCTTCAATGTTCTGAACGAGCTGCCCTTCTTCCGGAATTCCGCTCAGCCTGAGCGAAAAATTATGATTGCAAACTATGTATTGCGAAAAAGGATAGCTGAGTGTTTTTGATCCTATAAATGGGGTGCTCTGAAACTGGAAATGCAGATGAGGGTAGGGCGAACGGCCTGAATTTCCACAGTGGGCGATTATCTGGCCCTTATAGACATAGGATCCCACGGGATAAAGCACACTCTGTTGTTTCAGGTGGCTGTATTTCGAGAATATCCCACCTTCATGCCTTATAATCAGGGTGTTGCCCCAATTGTCGTTGAGGTTGAATTCTCCCGGATTGTTGTCATCAACCATGTCGGCCACTTCCTGAATCCATCCGTTGGCCACTGCCAGCACAGGTTTGCCGAAACAATAATAATCGGTCACCTCAGTTCCGTCGCCGCTGAATTCAAGGCCTTTTTCATCGCAGACAACAAAGTCCCAGGCTTGTTTCCACTCATCGCGGTGGGTGTGCGCTCCGTTGTGCCCCTGTGACACCAGCCACGAACCATAAAAGGGCAGCCCGAATTGCTGGTATTGCTGATTGCGGAATCGTTCACGGGCATTCATGCCGGCATAAAGGTTTTCTTCAGGTGAGAAGTGCTGAACCGAAACTGTTTCGGGCTTGAGCAGCATGCGCTCCCTGAATTTCATGGCATAGAGAAACATCAGCACCACGAGGTTGAAGGGCAGTGAGTAGATGTTCAGCTGGTAGGGGAGCAACAGGCTTGCCGTACTGCTGATCAGTACCGACAGAATGGGCGTAAGAATCAAAACCCACAGCAGCGACCATTTTGAAGCAACCATGAAGAAACCTCCAAGGCCAATGGCGGTGAGCATAAAATTAAATCCGAAATAGCTGTAGTCAAGTTCGTGCATATCCGCTCCAACGAGATCGTAGAAAAGCCAGGCAGAAGCAAACCCCAGCACCGACAGCAGAAATGCCAGACGCGATGATATCAGCAGCCCGGCTGCCACGATCAGTCCGGCCAGCAGGTGATACTGAAAAAAGATGGCCCCCAGCGATTTGAAGTAGGTCTCAACAGGCAATGGCCAGCTGATGTTTGCAAACCATTCATAGATTTTTATACTTTGTTCACCTCCGCGGGCATACAGAGTATTCATGGTGTATATCCCGGCTTCACCCGTCTCCAGGCCGGAGTAGCTTCTGAATGCCAGTTCTGCCAGCCAGATGGTCAGCAGGAAAGGGATGGTGAGGTAAGGCAATCCGTATTTTCCCAGCACCCCTTCAAAGGTCACCGATACAAACAGCGAAGCCAGTGCCACGAACATCACCAGACCGAAAAACGCCACGGAAGGCTGAAAGGCGATTCCAAGGCCGATGCCAGCCAGCAGTGCATTGAACCCATAGAATCCACTGGCGGTATTGTAATGATTCAACCCGAGAAACCGGGCTGCAAGATTGGCAGTGATCACCGAAAGCAATCCTGAAACGCCGGCGTAAACATCGAAAAACGAAACAGCAATCAACAACGCACCCAGTAACTGGTTCTTCGAGAAGAACACCATTGAGTAACTGTTGAGAATACCGGTATACAGTTCGTTTATCAGCTTTTCAGATTTAAGCATGACAAGGAGGATTCTTAAAATAAAGAGTGGAATGACGCTTATTCAATGAAATCTTTCATGCGCGGGTCGCCCATAATGGCCTTCTTCAACCTTTCCTTACAATTGTATTTTTTGGTTTTAGCGTAGTTTTCTGACCCGTAGCCCATGGTGTCGGCGATATCTTTTGACGAATATTTCTGGAGCGAAAGCAGGAGAATGCGTTGACAGTCTTTTTCCATGGCGTTGAAATGCTCACGGTAAATGCGGTACTTGGCCTGTTCGTTCTCTGCAGCCTCCCGGTTGGCAGTTTCCGGTATGTTGAAGAATTTCTCAATCAGATCGAAACTGGTAGCCCCTTTGCGTTTTACTTTCAGACGCTGCATCCACAGGTTGCGGCTGATGGAATACAGGTATGTGAGAAAGGAGCAGGTGAGGTAGAAGTCTTCTTTCTGAACATTTTTCAGAATCACAATCAGCGATTCCTGAAAAATATCTTCAGCATCTTCGTCATTCCCGGTGTTTTTTTTGATCAGATAACGTATGGTAGGAAAAAATTCCTGATAAACATGCTTGATGATGAAATCACTGTTAAGCTTAAGCCCTTCGACAATAGCCCTATCGGAAAAGTGTATCATTCAGCAGTGTTTGTTACCTGAAAGCCTCCTGCACCAGCCGGAAATCCTGATTTCCTAAGTAAAACCACTATCGCTGGGCGGTGATGTAATTAATGGTCCAATAAAGTTCATAAAAGTATGAATTTTAAAGAAGTCTGCAATGCTTTTGTCTAATTATTTTAATCAGGCAAGATGCGGGGGCGTTTTTTCGGGCCCGTTAATCGTGCTCAGCATTTCATTTTCGCGCACAACATGCGGTTTCGAGTCCTCATCGATCAATACCACATTGGGCCTTAGGGTGATGAACTGCATCCACTGGGTCAGGTTATAGGCTCCGGTATAATGAATCACAATCCGGTCGCCCTTGTTCAGCAGCGGAAGGTTGGCGCTTTCCCTGATACAGTCGATGTTCATACAGAGCGGCCCATACAGGGTATTGTCTTCACGGTACTGCGAAAATCCCTGGGCCGGGGTGATCGGATGCTGGTACCAGAAAGAGGTAAACAACAGGTTGACCCCGGCATCGATGATGGTAGCTCTCCGTCCTGACGACAAGCGTTTGTTGGCAATAACGGTGGAGATGATATAGCCAGCTTCGTCAATCAGCGCGCGCCCGGTTTCAAGGATCAGCAAGGGCAGGTTGTCGGGTCTGAATCCACTGTTTACCAATGCGGAAGTGATCGCTTCGGCATAATCATCAAAGGTAGGATTGGTGTCTGATCCCGGCAGGTATGACCCTTTCAGGGTATTCTTCGAAGCAAAACCTCCTCCCATATCGATGTAACGGATATCATGGCCAAACTTCTGCCTGATCCCCAGCGCGAGGTCTGCCAGTTTCCCGGCAGCAACCCCGTAAGCCCCGGCACTCAGGATGAATGTTCCGATGTGTGTGTGCAGGCCGACCAGCTCGAGTTTACCCGCCATCATAATTTTGTTGATGGCATCCCAGGCCTGCCCGTTCTCGTAATTGAACCCGAAACGGTCCCACATCGGATAGATGCCTGTATCCATGTTAACCCGGATGGCAACCAGGGGCTTACGCGGCAGTTCGCCTGCCAGGTCGGTGAGGGTGTAAAGTTCATCCAGGTGGTCAATGTGAATCAATGAACCCCCGTTGGCTGCCTTCCGCAGATCATCGGCAGATTTGCCCGGGCCATTGAAGATAATCCTGGCTGGATCAACCCCGTTGGCAATGGCCTTGTCGTATTCAAACCCCGAGACCACTTCAGCCCAGGAACCCTCCTGATGGTAAATTTTGCAGACCGCCGTCAGATAATTGGTTTTGTACGACCAGGCAAACTGAACTTTGGGATAACGCGTGCTGAATGATTTTAAAGCTTTCCTGTAGACCGACCGGATGGTGCGTTCTGACAGTACAAACAGAGGTGAGCCGAAGTTTGTGGTGAGTTCTTTTACCGATACCCCGTCGATGTGGGTTACCGGCAGCGATTCACTGCGCATGCCGAATTTCCCGGGCATGCCTGCTTCAAGTTTGATTATGTGCGGGCGTTCATATTGTTTCTTTTCCATTTTCGTATTGTTGTGGGTTACAGTTCCCCGTTAATCGATATTTTTTCAAATTCAGTGCGGTCTACGATCATGTCGTATGAATAGCGGATAAAAAGCTTCCCGACTTCGTAGGATTCAAAGGCCGGGGTCTCTTTCCCAAGGGCCAGCCTGGTAAGGGCTTCCGGAATATTCTGTCCGACACCTACTGCCAGATAAACCCAGGCCGGAATGCGTGGATTGATCTCCATCAGGTAATAAATGTTGTCGTTTGTTTTCATCATCTCCAGCTCAAACGCACCGCGCCACTTTGTTTCCCTCACAAATTGCCGGGTAATGGAGAGCAGCTTTTTATCATCAATGCTGATACCCGCCCAGGCTTTACCCTTGTCGGTGATGAACTGCTTGCGCATGGGAACGGCCGCAATGGTGTTGCCGTTTCCGTCACCCAGTCCGGTGACATTGTACTCTGTGCCGTGTATAAAACGCTGAATTACAACGGGCAAACCCCATTTAGCGCTGATTTTGTTGAAATAGGTGCGTGCCTGCTCCATGTTGTAGGCAATGTAGGCGTCGTACCATTTGCCTTTGATCATCATCGGGAAATCAAATTCGTTCTGCAACCCGAAAATTTCCGATGAATCGTAAATTGCCTTTCCCAGGGGTACATCCAACCCGTATTTTTTCCCAAAATCAGAAAGATTCACCTTGTGTCGCTCTTCAAACTGTGCCTGCGTAGGCAGAAACATGTGGATGCCCATCTGCATGAGCTTGTCTTCCAGCTTGATAAAAGAATAGAGCTCAGCGTCAAAATTCGGGATGATTACGTGAAGATTCTCACGGCTCTGTATGTATTCAAGCCGGGAAAGCAGCACATCGGTTCCTGCCGATGGGTAGGGTATCTGGTATGTACGGTCAACCAGATCGTGCATGTAAATGCCCGGCTCCATCGATTCATAAGCGAAACCGATGATGCGTACATCAAAGGAGGCCGCCTCGCGCAAGCCGCGGATCACCGCAACTCCCGGACCAGGGCTGTCGATCGCATTCAGCCCGGTTACACCGATATTGAGTACTGGCTTATTCATCTTCTGACAGCAACTGATATTGTTTGAGAATATCACTGAAATCGTGCAGGTCTTTTTCCAGGGTTTTCTTGTCGGTGTCGTACATATCAAGAAGTCTGGATATAATCCGCTCCTGGGTTTCACCCGATTTCAGCATCTCAATGATTTCTGCCCCGATCGGATTCACGGTGTAAGATTCTCCGGTTGTGGGATTGAAAAGAAACCCGTTGTCACTGATGGCCAGGTTTTCGTTGATTTTCATACTATGCATTTTATTTTGGGATAATTTGGAATCTGCAAAATAAACAGGTTGCATCTTCAGGTTCGTTACAGTTTTACCCGAAAAGTGTATAAAATGTTCCAGTGTTAACGGGGCAAAGCCGTCATATTATCAGCCTTCTTTATCAGAATCATTGTTGTCCGGGGAAAATAATTGTTTCCCTTTGAACTCATTGATAATACTGGATTACAGCCATTATTCAAAACAGGTACCTTACTTTCTTTTTTTTGACACCAACACACGAAATCACCAACCTGTCTGCCTGCCTCATCCAGGCAGGAAATTACCAACTTATTTATCTGATTTAGAGCGATTCCTGCCTGTATGCTCAGGCAGACAGGTTGGTGGCTTGGGGTTTTGGTGTCAAGGTTTTTTTACATTAACCGGACAATAATGTATCAGAATAATGAATGAAGGGCTCAGGAGAGTACTTTTCAGGAAACTAGATTTGCTGAGCATCAACAGACAGTGATCCTCCGGCTCCTGCATTCAATAGCCCAACCTGATCAATCGGAATCCGGACAACACCATTTTTCCTGTAATCACTCACTGAGCTGCCCGTTACCTGCCTGAACTGGTTCGACAGATACTGCACTGAGCTGTAGCCAAGCTGTAGTGCAATCTCGCTAAGGGTAAGTTCGTTATATTCAAGCAGTTCCTTAACCTTTTCAATCCTGTGCAGAATGATGAACTTTTCAAGGGTAATGTGCTCATATTTTGGGAAAAGTGCAGAAAGGTAACTGTATGACAAACCGAGTCGTTCCACCAGATAATCAGAATTTCTGATCAGTGAGTTTACATTCCCGGCCTTATGAATCAACTCCACCACTGCCTGACGGGTTTTCTCAATGATCTGCTGTTCTCGGCTGATAATTGGTTCAAATCCTTCTGATGCCAGCATCTCAGCAAAAGTTGTTTCGTTTGATATGCCCGGATCATAGCTGAATTCCACCTGCCCCAGTTTGACTGAAGTTACCTCTGCCCCTCTATTCTCAAGCAATATGCGCACCAGTTTAATACAACTGCTGCTGACCATATTCTTTAATCCGAGACTGCAGGAGGCGGAACCTCCCTTACCGTTATCAGGCATAATTCCAGGTCAGTTTTCTACGAACGATTCACCCCGGTGTATTCACCGCATGTTCAATCATTGGCAATTTGACACAGTCCACACCGGATTCTTTCGGTGCATGGCCAATTTTATACAACATTTAACCAAAACAGCAATAAATTGTTAAAATTGCAGTTTTTATTCATGCATTTTAACATGAACTCAACCTTCGGCCTGAAAAGGATGGTGTCGACTATAGCTAAATACATATAAATGAAACATTTGAGAGTCTTATTGTTTTTAACAGCCAGTTTCTTTTTTATTTCAACTGTCAATGCACAGGAAATAGGAATCGGTGAATGGCGCGATCATTTACCTTACCGTAAGGTTATTGCGGTTGCCGAAGGCGATGAAATCATCTATGCTGCTACGCCTTTCAGCCTGTTTTACTTCAATACAGGTGACAACAGTGTAAGCAGGCTCAATAAAATAAACGGACTGAGTGATGTCGGCATCAGCAGTATCAAATTCCACCAGGGGCTGAAAGTGCTGGTGATTGCCTATACCAATGGCAATATCGATCTGCTCAAGGATGGAAAAATCATCAATCTTTCCGACATCAAACGCAAACCCATCCTTGGCAACAAGACCATTAACCGGATTGTGTTTATCAACGACAGGGCATACCTGGCCTGTGGTTTTGGGATTGTGGTACTGGATATGGAAAGGGAGGAATTCCCCGAGCCCATTTACTACATTGGCTTACAGGGCAGTGCCGTTAATGTAAACGACATAACTTTCAACGAGGCAGATTCCATCATTTATGCAGCCACCGATGACGGGGTTTTCTCAGCGGATTTTTACAATTCCAACCTGGCCAATTTCGCAGACTGGACACTGGACAACTCCGGACAACTCCCTTCGGGCCCGTTTAACCACATCGCCGCACTCAACAACCGAATCTATTTAAACAAACAGGGATCAGGCTATTCAAACGATGCCATGTACGTGAAAACCAACGGACAATGGGCCAGGTTTGAACCCGGAAATACCTCGAACCGGTTCAGTATGGAAGTCCATTACAACCAACTGGTAATCTGCAGCAATCTTGCCATCGATGTGTATGACTCCACCGGGACCAGAACAATCAATATTTACAACTACAACCCTGGTTCTGCAATTCCTAAGGATGCCATCATTGATAAAAACGATGTTATATGGGTCGGTGATGAATTTGAGGGACTGGTAAAAATTGTGCGTGTCTATACGACTGAAAAAATCCTCCCCGACGGGCCTGATTTTGCCGACGTCTTCGACCTTTCTGCGGGTCAGAATGAGGTTTGGGTTGTTCCGGGCGGGCGAACCTCCTCCTTCGGAAGTCTGTACCGTCAGGCGCGGTTTTCGGGTTTTTCTGATGGCAAGTGGACTACCATTGATATGAAGAAAGATACGATTCTCGAAGATATGAGGGATGTGCTCAGTGTAGCCGTTGATCCTTCCAATGTGAAACGGGTATTTCTGGGTACCTGGGGCTATGGCATCTATGAATATGACAACGGGGTCCGGACCAACATTTATACAAATGAGAACAGTTCACTCGAGCTTTCGACCTTTGGGGGTACCTGGATAGGTGTGGCCGGACTGGCTTTTGACGATGACAACAACCTCTGGGCTACCAATTCAAGTGCCGCTTCAGTACTTTCGGTAAGAAAAAATAACGGAGAGTGGAAAGCCTTCAACCTGGGTTCTGTCGCCACGGGAGTGGATGTCGGAAAAGTGATGGTTGACAACCTGAATCAGAAGTGGCTGATGGTGCGAGATCATGCCCTGATTGTCTTCAACGATAACAATACCCTCGACGACGTCAGTGATGACAAAGCGAAAAGACTTACCTCTGCCGCAGGCAACGGGGCGCTTCCGGGTACCTCCATCCTCAGCATGGCCGCTGACCGGGATGGTCTGGTCTGGATCGGAAGCGATGCCGGGGTTTCTGTTTTTTACAATCCTGCAAACATTTTCTCTACCCAGAACTTCGATGCCCAGCGTATTCTGATTGAACAGGATGGCTACGGACAATACCTCCTCGAAGCCGAGGCTGTTACCGCCATCGCTGTTGACGGGTCAAACCGCAAATGGTTCGGCACCGACAGGGCAGGGGTGTTCCTCATGTCAGCCGATGGGACAGAACAGATCCTGCATTTTACCGAAGAAAACAGCCCGCTGCTCAGCAATTCCATTACCGATATTGTGATTGCTGAATCCGGAGAAGTGTTTTTCGGTACAGCAAAAGGAATTATTTCTTACCGCAGTGAATCGGTTCCCCCGAAACAAACCCTCGACGAAGTGGTGGTTTTCCCTAACCCAGTGAGGCCCGATTATAGCGGTACCATCGCGATCCGTGGCCTGGTTGAGGATTCTGATGTGAAAATCACCGATGTTGCCGGAAACCTGGTTTATTCAACCCTGGGTGAAGGCGGTCAGGCGTTGTGGGATGGCCGCAATTTTAACGGCGAAAAGGTACAGACAGGCGTGTATCTTGTTTTTGTTACCAATACCGATGGATCAAAAACTGCTGTTACCAAGATTTTGTTCCTGAACTGATCCGGGTTCTGCTCATTTTTCCGGACCAACATCCGGAGTTTCCTTCTTCAGTGTCCGGATGTCAGTTACTGGTGTTAACTTTGCATTATGCTGCAATCAACCCGTGGAATCGTATTTCACACCGTCCGCTACTCCGATACCAGTGCCGTGGTGAAAATCTATACCGAAGATTTCGGGATGATGTCTTTTCTGGTCAAAGGGCTCTATGGCAGAAAATCAAAGCTCCGCGCTGCCATGTTCGGCCACCTCTCCCTGCTCGATCTGATCGTTGAAAGGCAGGAACAGCGCCAGATACATTACATCAGGGAAGCTGTACCCGATCATTCTGTCCCCGACTGGAGCGGGAATATGTCGGGAAGTGCCATCATTCTTTACATGAACGAGCTATTGCATAAGTGTATCCGCGAGGAAGAAAGCAACCGGCCGTTGTTTGCATTTCTGGTGTCGGTCCTGCAGAAACTTGCCTTACCCGGTATTTCCCTGCAGGCATTTCATCTGCTGTTTATGCTTAAACTCACATCCTACCTGGGTTTTGCACCCCGCCTGGCAAAAGCGGATGCCGGTAGTTTCTTCGATATGGAAGAAGGTTTGTTTCTCGATTCAGAACCCCTGCACAGGTATTACATCACCGGACCGGCAGCAAATGCTCTGGAGAAGCTGCAACTCATAGAATTTGAAGACCTGAATGCATTCAGGATTTCACCGGACGTCAGAAATGAACTGCTTGAGCGGCTGCTTGAATATTACCGGCTTCACATCCCTGAAATGGGTGAAATGAAATCAGTGAAGGTGCTGCAGGAATTACTGGCCTGAAGAAAAACAGCTTATTCCGGCTCTTTCCAGTCGCCGTTTTCTTTGATCAGTGCAATCAGGGCCTGAGGTGCTTCCGTTTCAGGGATACCTTTGCTGACCGCTTCTTTGCCCTTATACAGGTTTACTTTTCCGTTGCCGGCACCGATATATCCGTAATCGGCATCGGCCATTTCACCCGGACCATTTACGATACAGCCCATCACCGCAATCTTAAGCCCGATAAGGTGTGCGGTAAGCGATTTTACAGTGTTCAGGGCCTGCTGAATATTGAACAGGGTTCTGCCACAAGAAGGACAGGCAATAAATTCGGTTTTGCTGATTCTGACCCGGGTAGCCTGCAGAAGGCCGAAGCCGGTTTCCACCGCCTCTATGTCTGTTATATGCTCATTTTCAATACATATGCCGTTCCCAATACCATCAATCAGCAGACTGCCAGGGTTCAGGCTGATCTCGGTCAGGAGTTGGTCTTTTCCGGTTGCAGGCTGGCAGTTTTTGAGGATGAGTGTATTCAATAAGCCCTCCTGTTGCATCGTGGCAGCCAGATTGCGCAGCATACGGGTCCCGCCTTCCGCAAGTACTGCAATGCCGGGCAATTCTGTCAATATGCGCATAAGTTTCCCCGGATCTGCTGAAAATGCCTCCTCTGTTATCAGCAGAAAGGCTGCAGGAGAACACAGGGCGGGGTTGATTTCAGGACTTGCCTCACCAGCGTATACCGGCCGTGAAGAGGGATGGTCGGCACGATAGATTTGTGTCCCTTTTTTCAGGTAAACAGAAGCCGGTTTTCTGAAAGCCATGCCGGAATTGCTGGATTGCGGGGCGATGATCCTGCCGGTGTCAGCAACAAGATCGGGCCTGATCTTCCTGAGAATACGTCCATCCTCACCTCTCTCATGAAACCGTTCAACGATTGCTCTGGCAACCGGAAGCTCATTTTCCGGATCCTCGGTAAGGGAAACCCGGATGGTATCACCAATACCACGGGCAAGCAATGCTCCGATTCCGGCAACCGACTTCAGCCTGGCATCGTCACCATCGCCGGCCTCTGTTACACCCAGATGAAGGGGGTAATTCAGCCCTTCAAGGCTCAGCTTCTCAGCAAGCAGCCGGTAAGCCTCAACCATCACCCTGACATTGCTCGATTTCATCGAAAGCACCAGGTTGTGAAATCCCCATTGGTGACAGATTCGTGTAAACTCAAGGGCCGATTGCACCATCCCTTCAGGGGTGTCGCCATAACGGTTCACAATACGCTGACTCAGTGATCCGTGGTTGGTGCCTATGCGGATGGCAGTTCCGTATTCCTTACATATTTTAAGCAAAGGCAACAGCCTTACAGCGGTTTTATCCAGCTCAGCCTGATATTCTGCTTCTGAATAATCAATGCTGCCTGCCTGCCGGCTCCCGGTGTAATTGCCAGGGTTGATGCGCACCTTTTCCACCAGTCTTGCCGCCACTTCTGCTGCCGCCGGATTAAAATGAATGTCGGCAATCAGGGGTACGTTATATCCCTGTTTCCTGAGCGCTGACCTGATTTCTTTCAGGTGGGCGGCTTCCTTCAGCCCGGGGGCGGTTATCCTCACCAGTTCACAGCCAGCCCTGATCATTCTGACCGCCTGATCCACCGTAGCACCGGTATCGAGGGTTTGGGTACTGGTCATCGACTGCAACCTCACAGGAAGGTCTCCTCCAAGCTGAAGATTGCCGATGGTAACAATTTTTGATGTGTACATCGCTGTCTGTTTGATGAATACCACCCTGCAAAAGTAAGATGTTTGACCGGCAGTGCCGAAAGATCGGCTGGTTTTTAATAAATCCATTAGTTTTGCAGGCTGTAAGATGCACCTTCACCCATAGAGAAATCATTCCATGACACCAGCCCTATTCCCGGTCCGGCTTCAGTTTTGCAGCCTTTCAAGCGGCAGCAGCGGAAACTGCTATTTCGCCGGAAGCAGTGAAGAGGGAATTCTGATTGATGCCGGCATCAGTGCGCGCAGAATACGTAAAACCCTCGAAGAAATCGGCGTCGGTCTGGAGCGGATCAGGGGCATATTTATCACCCACGACCACATCGACCACATCAGTGCCCTCACCATCCTGACAAAGAAGTACAGAATCCCTGTTTTTTGCACGGAAGGCACCTGGAAGGGAATTCTGCGCAACCGGGCTACCTTCGATCTCGATCAGTCGATGTTCGGAGGAAGTGTAAGCGGTGCTCCCCTTCACATTGCCGGACTCACCGTGGAATCGTTTCCCGTTTCTCACGATGCCCATGAAGCCGTCGGTTATCACATTTCGAATTCATCAAAAAGCATTACCATTGCCACCGACCTTGGGATCATCGGCGAACCGGCTGCCTTATACCTGAAAAAAGCCGATGTCATGGTGATTGAATCCAACTACGACGAGGAGATGCTCATGAAAGGCAGGTATCCCGATCAGCTGAAGTACCGCGTACATGGAAGTCTGGGTCACATGTGCAATGCGCATACGGCGGAATTCATTGCCGGCAGTTACCACAAGGGCGTATCACATATCCTGCTCTGCCACCTGAGTGCCGAAAACAACACACCGGCGAAAGCACTGGAGACATTGTCTTCGGAGCTCAATGCCAGAGGTGTTGAATTGCATCCCCACACTGAAATTCACGCCCTGCCCAGGGGTGCAAGATCGCAGTTGTTCGTGATCGAGAGCTGAGACCTCCTTCAGCACCCCTTTTCAGGATGATTTACCGGACCCGGATCACCCCGAGCGGACTCAGGCGGGCCATTTTAATGGCCTGCCAACCAATGGTCAGGTTCGCCAGCGTAATGGTGAACAAGGCTGTAAGCACAAATAGCCAGGGCGAAACGGATACTGCATAGCTGAATCGGTTCAGCCAACGATCCATTGCCAGCATTACCGGAACAACTGCAATCAGGTTTCCGGCCAGTACCAGCAGGCTGAAATTCCCGATTACCCCCGAAACAAGACCGAGCGGCGAAGCTCCAAGTATCCGCCGTATGCCGAGTTCACGCCGCCGTTGCTGGAGTATTACCGCCGAAAGCCCGAAAAGCCCGAGACAGGAAACAAGCAGGGCAAGCATGGCAAAGCCGGTGAAAAGGGTCATAAAATCCTTTTCATGACGATATGCTGATCCGATGATGGCTTCGAGGGGGGTGATTACAAAGGGTTCACCCGGGAAGAGTAGCTGCCAGCGTTTCTCAATCTGATCTGCAATGTTTTCGGTTTTTGTAGTCCTGATCAGCATCAGGGAATACCCTCCCCAGGGTTGCATGGTTATAATCAGAGGTTCAACCGGATCATGAAGGGTGCTGAAATGAAAATCTCTGACAATACCAATCACCGGATGTTTTCCATCCCTCTGTATGTAATGGCCGGCGGGATCATCCAGCCCGAATCGCCTGGCGTAAGATTCATTTACCAGGAAAGCTGAACTGTCAGACACGGATCCGGCTCTGAAATTATGCCCCATCATCAGCTTGATGTTCAATGTGTTAAGGAAGCCACTGTCGGTATCCATCACATGGATAAGCACGGCATCACGATAGCCCTCCGGAAAATATCCGTTACTACTTAGTCCGGTTCCGGGTGGTTCAGAAACGGCCGACCACGATTCAACCCCCGGAAGTGAGGCGATCTCACTGCCCAGCAACGTGTGTTGTTTCTTCACGGCTTCACTCGGGAGCAACAAAACATAGACCCCTTCGGCTGAATAGCCCCGGTCGGAATGGTCAATGAACCTCATCTGGCTGTAGATAACCAGCAGGCAGTTAATGAGTCCGGCTGCAATGGCGAACTGCACCACAACAAGTATTCTGGGAATCAACCCTGAGTTTTTTAAACTCCCGTTCAATCCCTTGAGAACCACCGATGGGCTGAAAGATGCAAGTACAAAAGCCGGGTATGCCCCTGCAGCCAATCCTGTAAGGAGCACCAATGCCAAAACCGAAAAAACAAGGCTGAGGTTACCAGGATTCAGTACTCTTGCCTGTATGCCTGTAACTGCCAGGTACCATGGCTGAACCAGCTCTATCAGCAGCAACGCGAATATAAATGCCAGTAAGCTCATTACCAGCGCCTCACCAAGGTATTGCCGGATGAGGGTGTTGCGCGAAGCCCCCGAAACCTTTCTCACTCCGGTTTCTAGACTGCGTCTCAAAGCCCCGGCAGTCGACAGATTGGTAAAGTTGAAGCAGGCAACAGCCAGAATCAGAATCGCAATGGCTGAGAATATCCTGATGTTACCCTGACTGCCACCGCTGCCATCGTTGCTGAGTGGCTGGAGGTGAATGTCGGATAACTGCTCAAACAGCATGGTGTAATGGCCACCTGAACTTTTAATCTGATCGTTGATCTGTTCATCAAGAAACCGGTTCAATCTCTTTTCAAAACCAGGAGTGCTGATACCCTCTGCTGTCCTGATGAAGGTTTCGTACTGATTGCCTCCGTTCCAGTCCATGTGCAGCGACGGATCCTGGTAGAGTGTGGCGAACGACAACAATGCCCTGAACCTGATGCTTGAATTCTGGGGCGGATCTTGCGCGATGGCAGTAACCTGGAAATTATCTTTGTTGTTCAGCTTCAGTACCTTGCCAACTACATTTACTTCGCCAAAAATGGCCCTGGCTGTCGACTCTGTTAAAACAACCTGAAAGATACCACCCAAAGCCTGAGCCGGGTTTCCCTGCAAAAGACGGAATGAAAAATCCTGAAAAATGCCGGGATCTGCATAGCAGATATCCTTGACCCCGAACACTTCTCCCTGATACAGAAAATAACCTTCATCCGGGCGTGTTATCCTGGTGTACGATGCAATTTCGGGGAAGGATGCTTTGAGCGACGGGCCAACAGCAGCCGGAATGGTGTTGGATGGGAAAGACCCGTCAGCGTTGACAAACACCATATTTACGCGGTAAAGTTCCTTGATGTTTTCATGAAACCGGTCGTAGCTCAGCTCGTTGAAAACGTAAAGCAGGATCAGGATACCTGAAGCCAGCCCCAAAGAGAGGCCTGTCAGATTGATCAGGGTATTGCCCGGTGATCTCCTGAAATTTCTTGCTAAGCTTTTTAAAATCTGCGACATGAAGGAAAATCGTTTAGGAGGGTTCTCTATTCAGCAGGTTTAGCATAATGAATGGTCAAAAATCCTGCCATAAGCTATCTGAATACATATCAATATTATACGATCTTTTTGCAGGGAAATTGTCCGGTTTCAGCCTGGCATTGTTTCAATACCGGACACCTGTTCTGGCTTTTTTTCCGGATCTGCCAGTTTCACTCTTTCAGGGAAGTGGCAGCAAGCCCCACAGCGTAGCGCAGAACCTCCGGTTTCCCACTATTTCAAAAACCGTATCTTTGCCGAAAATTTGAAATTATGATTACTGAACTGAGCGAACAGGAAGCCATAAGGCGTGAATCGCTTAAAGAACTTGAAAAAGCCGGAATCAATCCCTATCCGGCTGAGGCATTTGAAGTAAATGTGACCACTGCTGAAATCCATGCTGCTTTCCCGTCAGACAACAGTCTTTTTCAGGAAATCAGCATAGCAGGCAGGATCATGACCCGCCGCATTATGGGCGCTGCCTCCTTTGTTGACCTGCAGGATTCAACCGGAAGGATACAATTGTACGTCAAACGGGATGAAATCTGCCCGGGAGAAGATAAATCCCTCTACAATACCGTTTTCAAGCGGCTCCTGGATATCGGTGACATCATCGGTGTTACCGGATATGTGTTTATTACTCAGATGGGTGAAACGTCCATTCACGTGAAATCGTTGAAACTGCTCAGTAAATCCCTGCGCGTATTGCCTGTTGTAAAAGAAAAAGACGATCAGGTTTTTGATGCGTTCAGCGATCCTGAAGCCCGTTATCGCCAGCGCTATGTAGACCTGATCGTAAATCCGGAAGTGAGGGAGGTTTTCATAAAACGCAGTCAGATCATCAATACCATGCGCTCATTTTTCAATGAAAGAGGCTATCTTGAAGTTGAAACACCCATTCTGCAACCCATCCCCGGAGGTGCCGCCGCCAGACCTTTTATTACACATCACAACGCGCTTGATATCCCGCTCTACCTGAGGATTGCCAACGAACTTTACCTCAAAAAGCTGATTGTTGGCGGCTTCGATGGGGTGTATGAGTTTGCAAGGGATTTCCGCAACGAAGGCATGGACCGTACCCACAATCCCGAGTTCACCGTGCTTGAGATTTATGTGGCTTACAAGGACTATTTCTGGATGATGGATTTCACCGAACAGATGCTCGAACGGGTTGCTCTTGCCCTTCATGCAAAGACAGCCGTTCAGGTGGGCGACAGAACCATTGATTTTAAGGCTCCATTCAGAAGACTTACCATGTCTGATGCCATTAAAGAATATGCCGGAGTGGATATTGCAGGGAAAACAGAAGACGAAATCAGGGCATTCTGCAAATCACTCAACATCGAAACCACCCCTTCGATGGGCAAGGGTAAACTCATCGATGCCATTTTCGGAGAGAAATGCGAGGAACATCTGGTACAGCCTACCTTTATCACGGATTATCCGATTGAAATGTCGCCCCTGTGCAAGCGTCACCGTTCCGACCCTGAACTCACAGAGCGGTTTGAACTGTTTGTGAATGGCAAGGAACTCTGCAATGCCTATTCTGAACTCAACGATCCCATCGATCAGCTCGATCGTTTTCAGCAACAGCTGGAACTCTCGAAAAAGGGCGACGATGAAGCCATGTTTATCGATATGGATTTTGTGCGTGCCCTGGAATACGGAATGCCCACCTGCTCGGGCATGGGCATCGGCATCGACCGCCTGACGATGTTTATGACCAATCAGCCTTCCATACAGGATGTATTGTTCTTCCCGCAGATGAGGCCGGAGAAAAAGGCAACGCCGGCTGGTGATGCAGATGAAGCTTTTCTGGCTGCCGGGGTTCCGGAGGCCTGGATTCCGGTCCTGCGTAAGTATGGGTTTAAATCCGTGGCTGAACTTAAAGCCGCCAATCCCAACAAGCTGCTCAACGACCTTGGTGGACTGAGGAAGAAGATGAAACTTGATATTCCCGCCCTGAAACTGGAAGAGATCCAGGCATGGGTAAGCGCATGATTTTCAGCTATTGACCCTGGGTGATTTCTCCGATTGGGGGCCTTTTACTGTAGATAGCTTCAGCAGAGAAAGGAAGCAGCTTTGTCGAAAACCCTGTTAAACTGGAGATCGGTTTCTTCGCCGTTTCCAATCACCGGAAAAGGGTTTTCGTGCGAATAGGCAAAGGGGAAATCCATGACTTCAAACATAGATTTATTTAAAAAGCCTTCCAGCCCTGATGGATTTATCACCTTATCCTTACTCAGTCCGAGGGCATAAATCCTGTGGGCCATTCTGTCAAACCGGTTTTTTCGCCAGTTGTCAGCTGTGGTAGTAGTCAGCATTGCCCTGAAAGCTCTCCCGGCCGGGGAACTGTTGAGGCAATATCCCAATGTCCCCTCAGTTCTGGGTTTTGTATCGGCTTCTCTAAGATAAAAGCTGTTGAGGGCAGCAAATGCTTCCTCGTTCATAATGTGCTTCGATACCCCGTTCATTTTGCTGAAGGGTGCACCACCACAAAACATGAAAAGTCTGGAGTTCCCCAGCAGGTCTTCCCCATGGTTGAGAAACAATATCTGTGACAGGAAAGCCCCGATGGAATAGGCAAAGATATCTGTCTGTGTATTACTGTCAAGGAACGGGTGGGTCCCCTGCTCTATCCCGGTGATCAGTCTTCTCAGATCATCGTGGCTCTGGCTGCCCGATTTAAAAAACCGCATCGGATCGGCGGTCAGTCTCAGGCTCAGGGCAATGTTGGCAAATGAGGATGAGTCATTGTCTTTCAGGTTGGTACGGTTTTTTTTCATCAGTTCCGTCATCAGCCTGGGGTTGCTCCACGATTCGGGTGAGCGGTTCATATGAAACGAGATGGGAAAGAGAATCACAGGCCGGTTCAGTGCAGTAGCCAGCCTTACTGCCCATGGCAGGTATTTGTTCCAGCTTTTTTCATTCAACCCGTGCAGCAGAAGAATCACCCGGTTGAAACGGGTGCTGCCCGAAGGTGAAATCATGGTATACTCAAAATGCAGGTTCTCGTCTATCCTGGCATCTTCCGGCATCCCTGGGATAACCGGCCCGGATTCAGAACAGGGAACCTCAGGTATTTCCGGATAAACCGATGTAAAAGGATGCCGGCTGATCCTGAGCTGCAAATCCTGCAGGGGCATTTCCCCGGCCCTATCGACCGGCATCTGGCGGAACAACCTGGTCATGGTGGTGTAGTTCATTGAAGCAATCTTTCTGCAAAGGAAATACGGATCATGCCCCAGATCAAATTAATGGGTTTCAGGTTGGAATTCAGGGATGAATCGGCCTGCAGTGGGGCAGATTTCTGTATTCAGGGGTGAAATCAGGGAGCCCTTCCGGCATAATACAGGGGTGCCGGGGCATTTTATGCCCTATCTTTGCAATTCTGTTCAAAGATTCTGCAATGTTCGATCTCCAGAAACAAATTCCATCTTACCTGCTTGATAAGCGGAACATTGTAAGGCTCATCCTTTTCACGGCAGCATTTGCATTGGTATTTATCAATGTTTACGCACCCTTTGGTGTGGATGTGTGGTTTAATGTTACCCGTTGGACGCTGCTGCTTTACTCAAGCATCATTACCCTCACCGGCGTTCTGGTGGTCGTGATCAGCCGGATCATCATGTACCACTCGCGCCACCGTTTTCGTATCCGGCTCTGGCATTACCTGGTTTGGGTGATGGCCGAAGTATTTTTCATGGGCCTGTTTTACAGCCTCTACCAGAAGCTGATTCTGAACGACCTTCGCTTCCTGCCCGACCTGATGGTAACCTCAGTGCAGAATACCGCCCTGGTGTTGCTGCTGCCTTACTCAGTGCTATGGCTTTACTTTTCATGGGCTGAGAATAAAAAAAGGCTTGAAGCGATGTCTGTTCCGACTGACACAGCTTTGCCCAAAGCCATGATTCATTTTAATGATGAAAAAGGAACCCTGAGGCTTTCAATGAAAACAGAGAACCTGCTCTACGTGGAGGCAGCCGACAATTACGTGGTTATTCATTACCTCGACAACAACCGTCCGGTGAGGTATATACTCCGGAATAACCTCAAGAAACTGGGTGAGGAACTATTTGATTTTCCGCTGGTTCGCTGTCACCGGTCGTTTATGGTGAACAGTGGAAGGGTGAAGCTGATCCGTCGCGAAAAGGAGGGCCTCGTGCTTGAGCTCGATCAGCCCGAACAGATAACCCTGGCGGTCTCAAAAACTTACCTCAGTGAGGTCATGAAAGCCTTTTCAGGAGATTGATTTCCCCGCCCCGTGTCCCTCGTCCATGGTTCCCCG